>WOZP01000096.1:0-2828 GCA_011620215.1 Rugosibacter sp. | reverse complement strand
GCGGCTGTGCCGGAAAAAGTCGGCGATGGCAAGACGGCGCAAAAGAACAATTCAGTATCTGTTACGCCGTGTTTGGCTGTGCCACGTGACAGCGCCGGTGCGTATGCCGCGATTCACAAGGCGCTGCTCACAGGTCTGCTCGGTCATATCGGCTTGAAGAGCGAAGAAGATGCGCATTATTTAGGCGCGCGCGGCATCAAGTTTTTTATTCATCCGGGTTCCAGCCTGATCAAGAAAGCCGGGCGCTGGATCGTCGCGGCCGAACTGGTTGAAACCTCGCGTCTGTTCGCGCGCTGCGTGGCGCGCATCGAGCCGGAATGGCTGGAGCAAGTGGGCGCACATTTGTTGCGCAGCCATATCTACGACCCGCATTGGGAGAAAGGGCCGGGGCAGGTCGTCGCGTGGGAGCGCGTGACGCTGCATGGCTTGTTGCTGCATGCCAAGCGGCGCGTGCATTACGGCCCGCTGGATGAAAAATTGTCGCGCGAGATATTGATCCGCTCGGCCCTGGTGGAAGGCGAAGTCGGCGAGGATTGGGTCAAAAAGTGGCGCTTCTTCCAGCACAACGCCAAGCTGATGCGTGAGATCGAGGCGCTGGAGCACAAGTCGCGGCGGCCGGATGTGCTGGTGGACGACGAATTGATCCATGCCTTTTACGACGACATCATTCCGGCGGGCATCACCACACTGGCGGCGTTTGACCACTGGCGGCGTGAGGCTGAAGCCGCCAATCCGAAACTGTTGTTTCTGGAAAAAGAACAATTGATGCGGCATGAGGCGGCGGGCATTACCACCGATGCTTTTCCGTCGCATCTGACGCAGCATGGGCAACAATTTGCCTTGCGTTACCACCATGATCCCACCGCTGCCGATGATGGCGTGACACTGGTGTTGCCGCTGGCGGCGCTGAACCAGGTTTCTGCCAGCCGCTGTGATTGGCTGGTGCCGGGGCTGCTCAAGGAAAAAGTCGTGGCGTTGCTGAAAACCCTGCCGCAGAAATATCGCCACCGCTTGCAGCCGCTGGATGAATTCGCGGGTGATTTTTGCGCCGGCGAACAGGCCATGGATGAGCCACTGGTGCGCGCGCTGACCCGTGCCGTCGATGAAAAACTGGCGCTGAAGCTGCCGCTGGATGCTTTTCGTGTGGGCGAGTTGCGGCCGCATCTGCAAATGAACTTTCGTGTGCTGGATGAGCATGGCGGCACGCTGGCCGTTTCACGCAACCTGGCGGAATTGCGCGCCAGATATCGGGAGCGGGTGGCCCAGGTCTGGCAGGCTGGTGCGGCCGCTGTTACAACCGGTGTTGTAGCCGGTGTCGCAGCAAGTGTTGCAGCCGGCGTTGCAATCGATGGCGTTGCCGCAGCGGGCAACGCACCTGCAACGGCCAAGACAGCGGATGCCCAGTCAGCGGTGTTGAATGATGATAGTGTCATCTACACCGACTGGGATTTTGCGGCATTGCCCGAACTGCTCGAAATGAAGATCGGCGGCCGCCGGGTGACCGGTTTCCCGGCGCTGGTCGATGCGGGCAATGGCGTGCGCCTGACGGTGTTTGATACGCAGGAAAAGGCGCAGGCCGCGCATCGTCAAGGCTTGCGGCGGTTGTTCTCATTGCAACTGGCCGCGCAGGTCAAGGCCATTGAAAAGCTGCCGGGGCTGCGCGACATGGCCCTGCAATTCATGCCGCTGGGGACGGAAAAGGAGCTCAAGGAGCAACTCGTCGCCGCCACGCTGGAGCGCACCTGCCTGCTCGATCCGCTGCCCGCCGAAAAGTCGGCGTTCGTGACACGGCGCGAGGCGGCACGAGGGCGCATTTTGCTGGTCGCCCAGGAGCTTGCTCGTCTCCTGGCGACGATCATTGGCGATTACGCGCTGCTGCACAAGAAACTCACCACCCTGCAGAAGGTATTGCCGGCGACCTGCGCCGACATCAGCGCGCAACTCGCCGATCTGCTGCGCAAGCAGTTCGTCGTCGCCACGCCGTTTGAGCGCTTGCAGCAGTATCCGCGCTATCTGAAAGCCGCCAGCTCGCGTCTGGACAAAGCGCGCAATGATCCCGCACGCGAGGCCCGTCTGCTGGCAGAATGGCAGTCACTGGGCAAGCCGTGGGAGCGGGAACGCAACGCCTTGCAAAAATCCACCCAGGCGGAAACCATGAACGATCCGTTCATGGAAGCGTTCCGCTGGCTGCTCGAAGAGTTGCGTGTTGCGCTGTTCGCCCAGGAACTACGGACACCGGCGCCGGTCTCGGTAAAACGCCTGCAGAAAATGTGGGATGAAAGGATGCGTAGGCGATGAACAGCAAACGAGACAGGAAAATCCATGCGTGAACTATTCGCGGCCTTCAGCAAGGCGGCGCGCGACCTGACGCGCGGCGACATCCTCTGGCATGTGCTGTGGCCACCGCTGGCTGCCGCTGTGCTGTGGGCCGTCGTGGGGTTCTTTATCTGGGCACATGGCCTGGCGCTGATGACACAGATTGTGCCGCAACTCCCCTGGTCAGGCTGGGAATGGATCGCCCACTGGGCGGCGGTGTTCCTGTTGCTGGCGACATTCGCCATGCTGGTTTACCTCACTTCGTTGCTATTGGTCGCGGTGATCGCCTTGCCATACCTGATCAATTACGTCGCGGCGCGTGATTATCCCGATCTGGTGCGGCATGGCGAAAATGCGTTCTGGCGCAGCCTGCTCAATACGTTGGTGGCGGGATGTGTCTTCTTGTTCGGCGGACTGTTGTCCTTGCCTTTGCTCCTCATCCCGGGTGTGGTGCTGGTGCTGCCGCTGTTCTGGACGGCCTGGTTGAATCAGCGCACCTTCCGCGTGGATGC
>WOZP01000034.1:5311-6922 GCA_011620215.1 Rugosibacter sp. | reverse complement strand
TGCCGGAAGTCGCCGCCGCGACCAGCGCCTGGCGATGATGTTCACGCTTCAACACGGGCAAACAATAATGATGCGGGCGCATGCCACCGGCAAACAACGCGTTGCGATTGAGCAGCAGATGATGTGCGGTGATGGTCGCCACGACATTCGCACCGGCATCTTCCACAAACTGCACGCCGTTCGCCGTAGTGATGTGTTCCAGCACCACTTTCAAGGCGGGGAAATCACGCAGCAGTGGCGTCAGCACAGTGTCGATGAACACCGCCTCACGGTCAAAAATATCCACTGCCGGATCGGTCACTTCGCCATGCACTAACAGCGGCACACCGAGTTTTTCCATTTGCGCGAGAGCCGCCGCGCATTTTTTCAGATCGGTCACACCGGCATCCGAATTCGTCGTTGCGCCCGCCGGGTAATACTTCACGGCGTGCACAAACCCGCTTGCTTGCGCGACGGAAATTTCACTTGGCGGCGTGTTGTCAGTCAAATACAGCGTCATCAGCGGCGTGAAATCCAGCCCGGCGGGCAATGCGGCAAGAATGCGCTGACGATAGGCTGCGGCGAGTGCCACGGTAGTCACCGGCGGTTTGAGATTAGGCATGACAATCGCGCGGGCAAAGCGCCGGGCGGTATCGGGCAGCACGGCCGCCAGTGCCGCACCATCGCGCAGATGCAGGTGCCAATCATCAGGGCGGGTGAGAATTAAAGTGTCCATAGTTTTAATTATAGATTGTCAGATTTCAGTGCCAGCGCACGCGCATACAGCGCATTTTTGGGCTGACCGGTAATTTCAGTCGCAAGTTTGACGGCCTGCTTCACGGGCAATTCAGCCAGCAGCGCAGTCAACACGCGCTCTGTTTCGGCTTCCAGTTCGCTGCCATTGCGTAGCGGCGGGGCTGAGACAATCAGCACAAATTCGCCGCGTTGATGATTCGTATCAGCCTCTAGCCAAGCGAGCGCTTGCGCCAGCGGCAGGCGCTCGATTTGTTCAAAGAGCTTGGTCAGCTCGCGCGCGATGATGATTTCGCGCTGGGGTTGTAATAATTCAGCCAGATCGCGCACGGTTTCCAGCACACGATGCGGCGCTTCGTAAAACACCAGTGCCGCATCCACGGCAGCCAGCGCTGTAATCGCCGTCTTGCGAGCGCCGACTTTTGCGGGCAAAAAGCCGACAAACAAAAATCGATCGTCCATCAATCCGGCGGCAGACAACGCGGTGATCGCCGCATTCGCACCAGGCAAGGGGACGACGCAAAAACCCGCAGCACGCACAGCGGCGACCGTGCGTGCGCCAGGATCGGACACCCCCGGCGTGCCGGCATCCGAAATCAAGGCAACGCGTTTGCCCTCGCCCAATAAACGAATCAGCTTTTCGGCGGCTTCGTTTTCATTGTGCTGATGCAGGGCCAGCGTGGGCACGCGCAGGCCATGATGATCAAGCAAGTGCTTGGCGTGGCGCGTGTCTTCACAGGCAACGAGATCAACGCTGCGCAAGGTTTCCAGTGCACGCAGGGTAATATCGCCGAGGTTTCCGATTGGCGTGGCGACGACATACAATGCCGGTGCCAAGGGTAAGGACGAAGAACTTGCCACCGGGGCCACAGGGTTTTG
>WOZP01000034.1:3010-5211 GCA_011620215.1 Rugosibacter sp. | reverse complement strand
CACAGGGTTTTGATTCATGCCATGCATTCTATGACGAGCCAACAAAAAACAGGTATCGCTGGCGAAGCCGCAGCAGCAGACTATCTTGAACGACAAGGCTTGACCGTGCTCGAGCGCAATTTTCGCGTGCGTGGCGGAGAGCTTGACCTGATCTGCCGCGCAGCGGGTGTCATCGTGTTTGTTGAAGTGCGGCTACGCAACCATAGAGGAAACCGCGAAGGGAATTACGAAGGAAACCCCGCCGGTAACGATAAGCGTTATGGCAGTGCAGCAGCGAGCATCACGGCCACCAAACAGCGTCGCCTGATTCTCGCAGCACAACACTGGCTCACCCGTCACCACCAGCATGACGCCCCGTGCCGCTTTGACTGCGTGCTCATTGACGATGGCCATCTGGAATGGGTACGCGATGCGTTTACAGCTGATTAGATTTATTTCAGTTTTTCTTGCAGTTTTTCTTTGTGCACTGTTCAGCCTGACCGCGCAGGCAGGCGAGATGCGCATTCTCGTGCAAAGCTCGCCTTTAGCCGGCTTTGGTTACTATGCCGGCGAAGCACTCTGGGGCGAGCTACGTGAAGGCGACGCCCTATCACTCGTCCGCGAACCGGATAACACCCACGATGCGAACGCCGTGCGTGTGGAATGGCAGGGACAAAAACTGGGCTACCTGCCACGCGCGCAAAACCAGGCGGTTGCTGCTGCAATGGATGCAGGGGAACGCGTTGATGCGCGAATTGCCAAATTACGCCAGGAGCGGAACCCCTGGCACCGTTTGCTGGTCGACGTATTCGTTGTGTTGTAACGTGTTGTAACTTGTGCTGCGATAAAGAGGCAAGCGTCTTTTTCGCCCATTATTCATTCGCTATTCCACCCAAACCTCGAGCCTGAACCTGTTATTCTTGTATTTCATTCAGGCGACTTTTTCCCGTTCTTTTACTTAACCCACTATGCCTCTACTCCAGCGAATTCAACAACAATTTCACGATAGCATGCAGGCCAAACAACAGGCGCTTGACGCCATGGCTGCCCCCATTGAACGTGCGGTGCGCCTGATGAGGCAATGCCTGCAATCGGGCGGCAAGATCATGGCTTGCGGCAATGGCGGCTCAGCGGCGGATTCACAACATTTTGCCGCCGAACTGCTCAATCGCTTCGAAAAAGAACGTCCGCCCCTCGCAGCGATTGCGCTGACCACCGACACCTCAACGCTCACCTCGATTGCCAACGACTATCGCTATGAAGATGTTTTTGCCAAGCAGATTCAGGCACTGGGCAAAAAAGGCGATGTGCTGCTGGCGATTTCCACTTCGGGCAATTCACCCAATGTGATCGAAGCCATCCATGTCGCCCATGCGCTTGGCGTTCGCGTGGTTGCCCTGACCGGCCGCAACGGTGGCAAAATCAATGCGCTGCTATCCCCCGATGATATTCACCTGTGTGTGCCCGTCGAGCGCACTGCCCGCATCCAGGAAGTCCACCTACTCACCATTCACTGCCTGTGCGACGGTATCGACGCACTGATTCTCGGAGATATTCAATGACCACATTTCACCCCATGAAAAACCTCACCAACCGCCTGCGCGGCTATGCCCTGATTGCTGTCTCGATCCCCTTTATTTCTGGTTGCTTTGGCGTTGCCGCCGTGGGTGTCGGCGCGGGTGCGTTATTAATCAGTGATCGGCGTGCCTCTGAAACTTATGTCACTGACGAAGGCATTGAGCTACGCGCCAATAGCCGTTTGGGTGAGAACTATGGCTCCAAGGAGCATATCAATGTCACCAGTTATAATCGCATGGTGCTGCTCACGGGTGAAGTCTCCAGCCCCGAGATAAAAGCCTCGGTTGAAAAACTGATCAGCAGCGTACCCAACGTCAAATCCATCAGTAACGAGCTGGTCATTGCCGCGCCGTCTTCTCTCGGCGGGCGCAGCAACGATACCTATTTAACCTCCAAGGTAAAAGCCCGCTTTGTGGATGCCAATCAGTTTTCGGCACAACACGTTAAAGTGGTTACAGAGGCGGGTGTGGTCTTTCTGCTGGGGCTGGTGACCCAAACCGAAGCGGATGCGGCTGCCGACATTGCGCGCACCACCGGCGGCGTGCAAAAAGTCGTTCGCGTATTTGAAATCATCAGTCCTGAACAAGCACGCGCGATCGACGGACAAGCGAAACAGAGCACGAACCAGAGCACAAACCAAAGCA
>WOZP01000034.1:0-2910 GCA_011620215.1 Rugosibacter sp. | reverse complement strand
AGCACAAACCAAAGCAACACGCCCGATCAGCACTGATGAACACTGCTGTATTCGAAGCCAAGATCGCCTCACCCACCGATCTGCCACAGCGCGTGGCCAGCCTGCCACACCCGCTGGTATTTACTAACGGGTGCTTTGACATTCTGCATCGCGGCCATGTCACCTACCTTGCCCAGGCCCGCAGCCTGGGTGCCAGCCTGATTGTCGCGGTAAATACCGATGCTTCGGTCAAGCGTCTGGGCAAGGGCAACGAGCGGCCCATCAATCCGCTAGCCGACCGCATGGCGCTGCTCGCCGCGCTCGAATGCGTCACGCTGGTCACCTGGTTCGATGAAGATACGCCATTGGCACGCATCCTCGATTGCCACCCGGACGTGCTGGTCAAAGGCGGCGACTGGCCGATCGAGAAAATCGTCGGCTACCGTGAAGTCACTGGCTGGGGCGGCAGCGTGCATTCCATCCCGTTCATTCATCAAAAATCCACCACGGCGCTGCTGGAAAAAATACGTCAGTTGTGAAGCCGCACAAAAGTCGGCGCTGGTAATACGGCGTGCAGCCGACCTGTTGCGAAGAAATACGCTCAGGAGGCGGCATCAGAAGATAGCAAAGCATCCTGAAAAGCGGGGGATACAGCATGTTCAGAAGACTATTATTGATTGGTGCTGCACAAGGATGGTGTTTTTGGGGTTTGTGGCAGTCTCATGCGCTAAAAATCTGGCCTGCCACCGACCCGGTGAGCGGGCGAGCAATTCTTTATCTCGCTCTGGCACTGCCTTTGGCGGTTTATCTGTCCGAGGGCATTGCTACGCTCACTCAGCGCCGCCGTTTGCTGCTGCTGGCCTGCGTCGCGATTCTTTTCCCGCTGCTCGGCGCTTACAGCGGATGGGTCGATAACGTCTCAACCAACCTCAACCCTTTCAGCGGCATTCCATTCGCCCGTCCCTCCGATCTGTTCGCCGCTGGCATTCTCGGTTTTGTCCTGATTCCCCTGCTCGCACATGTCGATGTACCGGCGAAACACTGGCCCTATCGTGAACTTTTTGAGACCGCATGGCGCAACATCATTCTTGGCATCAGCGCCGTCGCATTGACGGGTCTCTTCTGGGTGGTGCTATTCGCTGGGTCGGCGCTACTGGGGCTGATCGGCCTTAAATTTACCTTCGAACTGATAACGAAACCGATTTTCGCCATCCCCGTCACCAGCATCGCCTTTGGCACCGCTTTTGCGCTGGCGCTGGGACGCGCCGAGATGCTCATCACCTTGCGCAAATTCCAGCTTTCCCTGCTGGCCTGGCTGTTGCCGCTACTGATGGCCTTCATTCTCACCTGGGTTATCGCCTTGCCTTTCACAGGGGTCGAAGCGCTATTCAAGACCCGTAGCGCTGCACTCATTCTGCTCTGGTGCGTAGCACTGGCGATTGGTTTCACCAATGCGGCTTATCAGGATGGACAAACGATTCCACCCTATAACAAACTCTTGCGCCGCTTGCTCGCCATGGCATGGATCGCCCTGCCGGTTGTCGTGGGCATTGCCTGGTGGGCCATGAGCCTGCGCATCCAGCAACACGGCTGGAGCGAAGACCGGGTATGGGGCATTTTCGTGCTGCTACTGGCAACGCTTTACGTCATCGGCTACGCGAAATCTTCACTGCGGCGTAGCAGTTGGCTCGGCTCCATTGGCGCAACCAATGTCTGCGTTGCGGTAGTGATGTCTCTCGGCCTGATTGCACTGCTCTCTCCCCTGGCCGATGCGCGGCGCATCGCCGTCGACAGCCAGTTGCAACGTCTGCGCAATCAGGCCATTGCGAGCGATAAGTTCGATTTCGATTACCTGCGCTGGCAGGCCGGGAAATACGGCCAGCAGGCGCTCAACACACTGGCCGCCGGAATAGATCATCCGAATAGCACGATTATCGCCTCCAGAGCAAAGCAGATTCTTGCCCAAAAACAGCGCTACCAACCCGGCGCAGGGGTCGAATCGCTCACCACCGCCGAACTCAAGACACGACTGCGCATGCTGCCTGCTGCAGCCAGACTCGATGATGCACTTTTGAAAGCGATACAAGTCGAAGCGAAGGATTGGCAGCTACGGCGATGCTTCGATACCGAGTCGCAATGCGCTGTATGGCTCGTCGATCTGAATAGCGATGGCGCACAAGAAGCTGTCGTGCTGACCAAAAATACCTGGAATAACGCAGGCGGGAATGCGCGCATCCTGCAAAAGCAGGGGGACGGCTATCACATCGTCGGCTCCCTGCAGATTCCCTCCGGGATTCCCTTCAGTCAAAGCATCGAGCAGATTGATCGCGGCGAATTCAGAGTTGCTACTCCGACATGGAACGAAGTCGAACTCTCGGGGCAGCGCTTGCGGGTGATGCTGGATAAACATCACTAAAAATTCCCGAGGGCGACACAACGGTAGACCACAGCAAAGCGCTGCTAAAAGTTGCCGCCGAAAAAATGATCTGGACCGCTGTCTCTGTTCAGCGACAGAAATAATCCATGAATATCAACACTCTGCCAGCCGCACTGGTAATACAGTCGGCGCTGTGCGACAAATGCTTGTCTATTACGGCATACAGAACAAAAGTAACCAACTGATTCTAATGAGTTAAATAGATTGGCACACGAATTGCTGAGTATCCATTGCATCAGACTTTGACGCTGTTAATCGATCCATTCCCATGACACATTAAAAGGAAATTTCATGCTATCCATCATTTCGTTATTACGCATCTCAGCAATATCTCTACTCGCAATCGGTTCAACCATGAGCCATGCTGCCGACCCCTATCCAGCAACACCTGGCACAACACAAAGCGCGCTCAGCGATTCGGCCATCACCGCCAAGGTTCAGGAGGCTCTCGCATCGGATAAATTGATTGGCATCTCAGTGACAACAGTAAAGGG
>WOZP01000020.1 GCA_011620215.1 Rugosibacter sp. | reverse complement strand
GGAATAATAGAAACAAGGCAGCGCCAGCGACAGCACCCACGCTGCCCAAAAGACTAAATCCGATTATCCATAGCAGCATCTGGTGTGCCTCGGCTTTCTTTCAAGCATGCGCGTATGGGAGCGAGCCCTAACGTGGAAGTCGGCTGCCTATAAGCCTTCGCGAAGCGCGACGGCAAGATTGAATTGAGAAACCGGGACGCGAATGGAATTTTCATTGGATAGATCGCCTCATTCGAGGCAGGCAACGGGGGATTTCCCCAGATCCTGCTCATACCGGGCGCACCTCTCCCGCCAGCGGGCGTCCCCATTTATTGATGTTCAACATTGCCAGCATCGCAAAAGCCCGATTCGCATTCTTCGCCAGACCACGATAACGGGTCTTGGTAAATCCCCACAGACGCTTGATCGTCAGGAACGGATGTTCCACCTTGGAACGCACGGCGGATTTACGCCGGTTCGTTTCCTTGTCGGCATCGTTCAAAGGACTGTTCCGATAGGCGCGACGATTGGTGAAGTCGTGCGCTTTGGGGGCAACCTCCCTGAGCCGTTCCCGCTGCGCTTGACCCCGGTAGGCGCTGTCGCCATAAAGGCGGGTTTCGTTTCCATGCAACAGGTTCGGCACTTCGTGGCTGTCCAGATACGGATTCAAATCATGCACATTCGCAGCGGTGACGCTGGCACTATGGATCAAGCCACTGGCGCTATCCACGCCAATGTGGAGCTTCATCCCGTCCAGAAACGGATTCAAAAAGTGCCACTGGTTGCCCTTCTTGACTTGATGCATCTCGGGGTCTCGGGCCTTGTCCTGGTTCTTGACCGAGGGCGGCGCTGCAATCAGGGTGGCATCGACAATCGTGCCGTTGGAGAGCTTCATCCCATTGGCCTGGAGCAGATCGCCCACTTGAGCGAACAGCGCGGCACCCAGGTTGTGGGCTTCGAGCAGGTGACGGAAGTTAAGCAGTGTCCCGGCATCGGCCACCCGTTCCTCTCCCAGATCAAAGCCGCAGAACTCGCGAAACACGGCGACATCGTAGAGTGCATCCTCACAGGCTTCATCCGCGAGGTTGAACCAGTTGGCGATGCAGTACATGCGCAGCATCCGCTCCAACCCAATCGGTGGCCGACCATTCCCGGCCTTGGGGTAATGCGGTTCGATCAAAGCGCAGAACTCGGCCCACGGCATCAGCAATTCCATCCGCGCCAAAAACTCGGCCTTGCGCGTCGAACGTCCGTGCTTCTCAAATCCCGATACCGCCAGTGTCGTTTGTTTCATCGTGGTTCCCCTTGTGTTCGGTTCTCTTCGTCTGACAGCAGCGCAAAGAAATCGTTCACAGTGCGTGGGACTTATTCAGTGTTTCCTTAGCGTCAATTTGGAACTTGTTTTTAGTGGAACCTAAAAATGAATCGGTTACCATCAAATGAAGCAACTGGCACCGCACCGAAATTGCTGGATCAGGTGCGCGGCAAGATACGCCTAAAACACTATAGCCTGCGTACCGACCAATCCTGTACCGACTGGATTAAACGATTTATTCGTCATTTTGACAAGGCCAACCCTCAGGCCAGAGGCACTATAGATCGTCCACGCTACTGCCTAAATGAAATGGCGCTCGCTGCAAAAAGTCGGCGTTGGTAACACGGCGCAAATATGCCGATAAGCAGCTGTAAACACGCCCCATGCCAAACGCGCTGCGGTCTGGGATAATCCCTATCATTCATCCCAACTCAAGAGAACCCCTATGCGCTTTGAAGGAACCGACACCTATGTTGCCACGCCCGACCTGATGCTGGCGGTTAATGCGGCCATCACTCTGCAACGCCCGCTGCTGATCAAGGGCGAGCCTGGCACCGGCAAAACGCTGCTGGCCGAAGAGGTTGCCCGCGCGCTTGATCTACCGCTATTGCAGTGGCATATCAAATCCACCACCAAGGCGCAGCAAGGTCTGTATGAATACGACGCTGTATCGCGTCTGCGCGATTCGCAACTGGGCGATGAAAAGATCAAGGATATTTCCAATTACATCGTCAAGGGCGTGTTGTGGCAGGCGTTTGAGCGGGCAACGCCGGGCGTCATTCTGATTGACGAGATCGACAAGGCGGATATCGAGTTCCCCAACGATTTGCTGCGCGAGCTTGATCGCATGGAGTTCCACGTCTATGAAACCCGGCAGACGGTGCGCGCTGTTCAGCGACCGATTGTGATCATCACCTCGAACAACGAAAAAGAGCTGCCCGATGCTTTTTTGCGGCGTTGCTTTTTTCACTACATCAAGTTTCCCGACAAGCCGACAATGCAGAAAATTGTCGATGTGCATTTTCCCGAGATCAAGAACGCCTTGCTCAAGGAAGCGCTGGAAGTCTTTTTTCAACTGCGCGATGTACCTGGGCTGAAGAAGAAACCGTCCACGTCCGAGCTTATCGACTGGTTGAAACTCCTGCTCGCAGAGGACATCCCCCCCGAGGCGCTGCACTCGAAAGATCAAAAGGTTGTTGTGCCCCCACTGGCTGGGGCGCTATTGAAAAACGAACAAGACGTGCATTTGTTTGAACGCCTGGTCAGAATGGCGCAACAGAATCGCTAGCGCTTGCCCGCCATGTTGATCGATTTTTTTCAGCACCTCAAACTGCGCCAACTTCCCGTCTCGACGCGGGAGTTTCTCACCTTGCTGGAAGCGCTGCAAAGCGGCCTGGCCAACCATTCGATCGATGATTTTTATATTCTTTCTCGCACTTGCTTGGTTAAGGACGAAACTCAGTACGATAAATTCGATCGCGCCTTTAGCGAGTATTTCAAAGGTGTTGAAAACATTCCGGGCCTGGGCAAGGAAATCCCAGAAGAATGGCTCAAGGCCATGAGCATGAAGCACCTCTCGCCGGAAGACAAAGCCAAGCTCGAAAAGCTGGGCTGGGACAAGTTGATGGAAGAATTCAAGAAACGCCTGGAAGAACAAAAGGCGCGGCACGAAGGCGGCAACAAATGGATAGGCACAGGGGGCACCAGCCCGTTCGGCAACAATGGGCAACACCCCGAAGGCATACGCATCGGGGGGAAATCAGCGGGCAACCGCACCGCCATCAAGGTGTGGGAAAACCGTGAATTTCGCAATCTTGACGACACGATTGAACTGGGCACACGCAACATAAAAGTTGCGCTGCGCCGCTTGCGTCGCTTTGCCCGCGAAGGCGCGGCGGAAGAGTTTGATCTGGACAACACCATCATCGGCACAGCGCGTAATGCCGGCTGGCTGGATATCAAGATGCGGCCGGAACGCCACAACAAGGTGAAGGTGCTGCTATTCCTTGATGTGGGCGGCTCGATGGACGACCACATTAAAGTCTGCGAAGAACTTTTCTCTGCGGCGAAAAGTGAATTCAAGCACCTGGAATATTTTTATTTTCACAATTGCATCTACGATTTTGTCTGGCGCGACAACCATCGCCGCCAAAGCGAGCGCTTTTCGCTACAAGACCTCATGCATAAATACGGCCCGGATTACAAAGTCGTTGTCGTTGGGGATGCGACCATGAGCCCGTATGAAGTAGTGCAACCCGGTGGCTCGGTGGAATACAACAACGCGGAAGCGGGTGCCGTGTGGCTCTCTCGCCTGCAAGAAACCTGGCCGCATGCCGTGTGGCTGAATCCCGAGCCCGAGCGCTTATGGGATTATCGGCAATCGATTGATTTGATCCGCACGATTTTTCGCAATCGCATGTTTCCGCTCACGCTAGAAGGGCTGGAGCGCGGCATGCGCGAGTTGAACAAGTAGCCGAAAAATCAAAACTGCGCTTGCCTGTTTCAGCCTAGCGCGTTCGCAGGCGGGGCAACTTTCATGATTTCCTCGATCGTCGTCAGCCCTGCTGCGACTTTTCTGGCCCCGGCGATACGCAGCGATTTCACGCCTTCACGCATCGCCTGCTGACGCAAGCCATCCAGATCCGCCTTGGTGGCGATCAGCTGTTTCAGTTCGGCAGACAATGGCATGATTTCGTAAATGCCGACTCGCCCCTTGTAGCCGGTCATGCGGCAATCAAGGCAGCCGACAGGGCGATACAGCTGCGCAGGCTGTTTTGATTTCCATGGCGCCACCAGTGCATTCCATGCCGCTTCGTCTTCAACGCGCATGCCGCCAGGCTGCTTGCATGCCGGACACAAGGTGCGCACCAGCCGCTGTGCCATGACACCAACGACTGTTGCCGCCAGCAAATAGGGTGGCACACCCAGATCAATCAACCGTGTAATGGCCGAGGGCGCATCATTGGTGTGCAATGTCGACAACACCAGATGTCCGGTAAGTGCCGCCTGAATGGCCATATCCGCCGTTTGCAGATCGCGAATTTCGCCCACCATGATGATGTCCGGGTCTTGTCGCATCAGGGCGCGAATGCCTTCCGCAAACCCCATGCCGATATCCGGTACAACCTGCACCTGATTGAACATGGGTTCGATCATCTCGATCGGGTCTTCCAGCGTGCACACGTTCACTTCCGGCGTGGCCAGCTCTTTCAAGGTGGAATACAGCGTGACTGTTTTACCGCTGCCCGTCGGCCCGGTGACCAGAATAATGCCATTAGGATGCGTCGTCATGCCGCGCCATGTGGCGACTTCGTCTTCACCAAAACCCAGATCGGAAAAATCACGCACCAGCACATCCGGGTCAAAAATCCGCATCACCAATTTTTCGCCAAAGGCTGTCGGCAGAGTCGCCAGCCGCAGCTCAACCTCTTGCCCGCCGGGTGTGCGGGTTTTGATGCGGCCATCTTGTGGGCGACGTTTTTCCACCACATCCATGCGGCCAAGAATCTTGATGCGGCTGGTCATGGCGTTGAGTACCGCCATCGGAATCTGATACACCTGATGCAGCACGCCATCAATGCGAAAGCGCACGATGCCCTGATCGCGTCGCGGCTCGACATGAATATCCGACGCGCGCTGTTCAAACGCATATTGCCAGAGCCAATCAACGATGGTGACGATGTGCTGATCGTTCGCATCAAAGTGTTTATTGCTCTTGCCGAGCTCAACCAGTTGCTCGAAATTTGAAGCACCGCCGGTGACATCGCCCTTCGCCTGCGCACCTTTGACGGATTTTGCCAGGTTATAAAACTCCACCTGATAGCGTGCAATATCTTGCGGGTTGGCAATGACCCGGCGAATTTTTTTATTCAGAATCGGCTGAATTTCGGCCTCCCAGTTGCGCTGGAAGGGCTCCGCCGTAGCGATGACAACCTCGTCCAGCTTTACCTGAACCGGCAGGATGCGAAAGCGCGAGGCATAGGCATTGCTCATCACGCTGGTCACGCCCGAAAAATCAATCTTGAGAGGATCGATATGCAAATAATCCAAACCAGACCACGCCGCCAGCCACTGCGTCAGCGCATCCATATCCAGCACTTTATGTGGCGGCTGTAATGATTTCCAGCGCTTCTCAGCCAGCATGACGAGCGGATGAGTTTCCGTGGTGAAGTGGCGCCGCTCATTCTTAAAAGCAGCCGCCTGATCTGCGTCCACCAAACCGTCTGCAACCAGTGCATCGATCACTTCCGGCAGCTTTAAGCTGTGTTCTTTCATTTCTCGAGATGAGGCATGATCCATGCTGAAAAGTCGGCGCTGACAATACGCCAAACTATAATCGAAAACACAGCCAAAGAACGCACAAGAAAAATCACTCGCAAGACAGCATTATTCTGTTTGCATTGATTGCAACGTCAAGGAGATCACGAATGTTTACATGGCGCCTTTTGATGACAGGGCTTTTTTTATCATTGCCAGCCATCGCCCAAACCGAAGTTCAACCCAGTACCGAATCCGTCGCTGACGAATGCGCACAAGCACGCGACCCGGCTCTCTGCACCGCACGCCAGGCCGCACTCACCCTCTGTGCAGAAAAACACGGGGCAGAAAAACAGGCCTGCCTGCAAGATAACCTGCCACCTGTGGATTGCAGCCAGGCAGACAACCCGGAAGAATGCATGGCCATTGAGCAAGCAAAAGAAAAGTGTGCCGGTAAAAAAAACGCGGCACTTGCCGCCTGCCTGAATCCGGACTCACAAAAGCACGCGAAAAAATCCACCAAGAAAAAAAGCAAAAAAACAAAGCATCGTTCTCACGCTTTACGGCCCCGCTAGCTTAGTGCTTACGAAATAGTTGGACTGCAAGGCACATGGTTTGTCATATGCGTATCCATTTCAGGGCGCGAGTGATGAACCAAGGCTCACCGATCAATCTGACCGATGAGCAACGCAAGGAACTGGAACACCGCGTGCGATCGCAGACGCTGGATGCACGGAGTGTGCAGCGCGCGCGAATCGTGTTCCTGGCGGCGGACGGGGTGAGTAATCACGAGATTGCAGGACGGTTTCGGTATGGTGCCGACTCCGGTACCCCGGCTGTAGGCAGGTACGCGTTTGGGGGGTCTTGTAACCCAGACCACTGTTCGATGCTGCGGCCATCGCGCGTCCGGAAGTAGATGGCCGAAGGCAGCAGCGGATACTTCGACGTCAATCCGCCTCGCGGCAAGCAATTCTCCGAAGCGGTCCTCGATGAGCGGCTGGCTCCCGAACCTCTCGTCGACATGATGTGTACGCCAAGGCGACAGCCAAAGAAAAACAAGGAACACCAGAGCGAATTCCCGAGGACGCAATGTCCTTGGTTCCAATTTGCTCAAATAGAGGTATTGACCAGGAAGCGGTCAACCAAGGTCGATTTCCGCCTGACTTCAGTTTCCATTTGTCTAGAAGAGAAAACAGAGGTGGGCACAAATTGTGACCGCATTGCCAAGCTCAAGTTTTCCAGGTCGTTGCCCTTCGCATTCACCGAGCACAGTGCAATTCAGGCCACCAATTTGCGAACGTCAGGAATGGCTTTTACATAGCTTTTCAAGACGGACCAAATCTACAAGCCAGCTCATTCGGGGCATCCACCTGAAACCTAAAGGCACCACCCCATCCCCATGTCGGATTGTTGACA
>WOZP01000056.1 GCA_011620215.1 Rugosibacter sp. | reverse complement strand
TCCAGCCAGCGGATGGTGTTGATGTCGAGGTTGTTGGTAGGTTCATCCAGCAGCAGGATGTCGGGATTGGCGAACAGCGCCTGCACCAGCAGCACACGCAGCTTCCAGCCCGGCGCCACCTGGCTCATCGGGCCGGTGTGCTGTTCAATGGGAATCCCTGCGCCAAGCAGCAATTCGCCAGCGCGCGCTTCGGCGGTATACCCGTCATATTCGGCGAACTTTCCTTCCAGCTCGGCCGCATGCATGTAATCGTCTTCGGTTGCTTCAAGGTTGGCGTAAATCGCATCGCGCTCAGTCATGCAGGCCCACATTTCTGTGTGCCCCATCATCACCACGTCGAGTACGCGAACATCCTCAAAAGCGAATTGATCCTGGCGCAAATAAGCCATGCGCTCGCCGGGGTCCAGCGAGACGTTCCCGGCAGAAGAGTCAATCACGCCTGCCAGGATTTTCATGAACGTGGTTTTGCCGGAGCCATTCGCGCCGATCAGACCATAACGGTTGCCGTCGCCGAATTTAACGGAGACGTTTTCAAATAAAGGTTTGCTACCAAACTGAATAGTGATATTAGATGCGACGAGCATGAGTGGGTGACCAAAAAAAGCGACGAGAAGGCAACTGGAAATGCGCCTCAATAATGCGGCGGGTTGCGTATTCTATCGCCCAGACCTATTGCTGACCAATCAAAGTACCTGGCGGCGGTAGAATGCCCGCCATGCTGAAAGTTTCCCGACTGGCTTGTTCACGCGGAGAGCGTCAACTCTTTGCCGACGTTTCCTTCTCGCTCGCGGCGGGCGAATGGTTGCATGTGCAAGGTGAAAACGGCGCGGGAAAAACCAGCTTGCTGCGCTTGCTGGTCGGCCTGTCACCGGCGGATGCGGGTGAGATTTACTGGCGTGGCGTGGCGGCCAGTGAAGCGGATTTTCACCGCGACCTGCTGTATCTGGGGCACCATGCGGCGGTGAAGGATGACCTGACGCCGCTGGAAAACCTGTGCCTGTCAGCCGCGCTGGACGGTATTCATCTGCATGAAGAGGCTGCACTTGCCGCGTTGGTGCGTTTGGGCTTGCGTGGGCGCGAGGCCTTGCCGGTGCGCGTGTTGTCCGCCGGGCAAAAGCGCCGGGTGCTGTTGGCTCGCCTGTTAACACGTCCGGCCGCACTGTGGGTGCTGGACGAAGCGTTCAATGCGCTGGATAGTGGCGCCGTGCAGTTGTTGGGCGCGCTGGTGGGTGAGCACCTGGCGCGCGGCGGTCTGGCCGTGCTGACCAGCCACCAGCCGTTGCCATTGCCTGCGGGCAAAAGGCTGATGCTATGAACGCCTTGCTGGCCACAGTACGCCGTGATCTGCTGCTGGCCTTGCGGCGCAAAAGCGAAGTGCTGACCAGCCTATTCTTTTTTGTCATCGTGGCCAGCCTTTTTCCACTGGGCATTGGCCCGGAACCTGCGCTGCTGAAGAAAATCGCGCCCGGCGTGTTGTGGGTGGCGGCACTGTTGTCCACCCTGCTCGGGCTGCCCCGGCTATTTGCGGCGGATCACCTGGATGGCACGCTGGAACAGATGGCGCTCTCGCCATCTCCCTTGGCGCTGCTGATTGCCGGTAAAATTCTCGCCCACTGGTTGTTGTGCGGTTTGCCGCTGGTATTGCTGGCGCCGCTGCTGGGCTTGCAGTTTGCGTTGGAAGGACAAACGTTATTCATCCTCAGCTTGTCGCTGTTGCTCGGCACGCCACTGCTGTCGCTGATTGGCGCCATGGGTGCGGCGCTGACGCTGGGTGTGCGCGGCGGCGGTGTGTTGCTGGCCTTGCTGGTGTTGCCGCTCTACATACCCACGCTGATTTTTGGTGCGGGTGCGGTCGAAGCGCAAAGTGCCGGTTTGGGTGTCGAAGGGCATCTGTCACTGTTGGCGGCCTTGCTGGCGCTGGCGGTTTTTTTTGCGCCGTGGGCGACTACGGCGGCGTTGAGGATTGCACTGGAATGAACAAGGTAAAAAAACAGGGCGATGAACAAGTGATTCGCCGTCTTGCCAGCGCCGACTTTTTATGACCAACATGAATCTCATTAACTGGTTTCGTTTCGCCAGCCCGCAGAGTTTTTATCCTCTGGCTGGAAAGCTCGTTCCGCTGTTCTGGACGCTGGCGTTGCTCTTCGGTGCGGCCGGCCTGTGGGTGTCTTTTTTTGTTGCGCCCACCGATGCGCAGCAGGGCGAAGGCTATCGCATCATCTTCGTGCATGTGCCCGCTTCATGGATGTCGATGATCATTTATCTGGCGATGGCGTTTTGGGCGGGTCTTGGCCTGGCGTTGAACACGCGCCTGTCGAGCATGATGGCGCAGGCCCTGGCGCCGACGGGTGCGCTGATGGCCGCGCTGAGCTTGTGGACGGGCGCCTTCTGGGGCAAACCGATGTGGGGCGCGTGGTGGGTATGGGATGCACGCCTGACCTCCGAACTGATCCTGTTTTTTCTCTACGTCGGGTTCATCGCATTGCAATCCGCGATTGACGATCCGCGCCGCGCCGACAAGGCCGGGGCGATCCTGGCGCTGATTGGCGTGGTCAATGTGCCCATCATTTATTTCTCCGTGAAATGGTGGAACACATTGCATCAGGGCTCGACGATCAATCTGACGCGCGCACCATCCATGGCGCACACCATGCTGTGGGGCATGCTGCTGATGGCGCTGGCGTTCTGGATGTATTCCATTGCCGTGTCGCTGATGCGCTTGCGCGCCATCATGCTCGAACGCGAACGGCATACCGAATGGGTGAAACATGCATTGGAATAGCGTCGGCGAATTTTTCGCCATGGGCGGTTACGCCTTATATGTCTGGGGCAGCTTTGGCGCCTGTGCTTTGCTGCTGGTGGCGGAACCTTTTCTGGTCAGGCGGCGTCTGAACGAGGTTCGGCGCAATCTGGCCCGCGAACGGCTGGCCGAAGCCCTGGATCACAACATGGATCATATCTCCCGATGAAACCCCGTCATAAACGCATCGCCCTGATTGTCGGCGGCCTGGCATCGATCACCATCGCGGCTGTACTGGTGTTGAAGGCGCTGGACAGCAATATCGCGCTGTACATCACCCCCTCGGATGTCATCGCGGGCAAGGCGCCGCACGACAAGGCCTTCCGCATGGGCGGGCTGGTCAAGCAAGGTTCCATCCAGCGTGAGGGCATGACCACGCGGTTTATCATCACCGATACGGCAAAGGAAATCCCCGTGGCCTATACCGGCATCCTGCCCGACTTGTTCCGTGATGGCAAAGGCGCCATCGTGCAAGGCAGGCTGGGTGCCGATGGTTTGTTTTCCGCCAGTGAAGTGCTGGCCAAGCATGATGAAAACTACATGCCTCCCGAAGCTCAACATGCGATTGACCAGGCACAGAAAAAATGACTCCTGAACTCGGACACTTTGCACTTATTCTTGCCTTCGTGACAGCCCTGATGCAGGGCGTGTTGCCGCTGATTGGCGCACAGCGCAGGCGAACACAATGGATTGCGCTGGCACGGCCTGCCGCGCAAACGCACTTTCTGCTGCTGGCATTTTCATTTGCCTGCCTGGCGCAAAGTTTTCTGGCCAATGATTTTTCCGTGGCTTATGTCGCGCAGAATTCAAACACCCAGTTGCCGGCGATTTACCGCTTTGCCGCCGTCTGGGGCGGGCATGAGGGTTCGCTGCTGCTGTGGGTGCTGATGCTCTCCGGCTGGGGTGCGGCGGTCTCGGTGACTTCCCGCCAGTTGCCAGAAGTCATGGTGGCGCGTGTGCTCGCCGTGCTCGGGCTGGTCAGCATCGGCATGCTGGCTTTCATCTTGTTCACTTCCAATCCGTTTGCCCGCCTGTTGCCTGCGGCTGCCGAAGGGCGTGACCTGAACCCCTTGCTGCAAGACCCCGGCCTGGTGTTCCATCCGCCGATGTTGTACATGGGCTATGTCGGCTTTTCAGTCGCCTTTGCTTTTGCCGTCGCAGCCTTGATTTCCGGCCGCTTGGATGCGGCCTGGGCGCGCTGGTCGCGGCCCTGGACCACGGCGGCCTGGTGCTTTCTGACCATCGGCATTGCGATGGGCAGCTGGTGGGCGTATTACGAGCTGGGCTGGGGCGGCTGGTGGTTCTGGGATCCGGTGGAAAATGCTTCCTTCATGCCCTGGCTGGCCGGTACGGCGCTGATCCATTCGCTGGCCATTACCGAAAAACGCGGCGCGTTCAAGAACTGGACGGTGCTGCTGGCGATTGCCGCATTTTCGTTGTCGCTGCTGGGCACTTTTCTCGTGCGTTCCGGCGTGCTTACTTCAGTGCATGCCTTCGCCTCCGACCCGAGCCGGGGGGTGTTTATCCTGATCCTGCTGGGTGTGGTGATCGGTTCATCGCTGACGCTGTTCGCCTGGCGTGCGCCCAGGGTGAGCGCGGGTGGCGCCTTTGCCCTTGTCTCGCGCGAAACGATGCTGCTGATCAACAACGTGCTGCTGGTGGTGGCTGCCGGCAGCGTACTGCTTGGCACACTGTATCCCTTGATAATTGATGCATTGGGGCTGGGCAAGCTGTCGGTCGGCCCGCCGTATTTCAATACCGTGTTTGTGCCGGTCATGGTGCCGCTGTTGCTGCTGATCGCTGTGGGCCCGCTGGCGCGCTGGAAGCATGCGGATCTGCGCGACATGGCGCGCCGCCTGCGCCTGAGCTTTGTGCTGGCGCTGCTGGCCGGCATTATCCTGCCGCAGCTGATGGGCAGGTGGACGCCAATGACCGCGCTGGGTTGCCTGCTTGCCGTGTGGATTGCATCAAGCACGGTTTTTCAGATTGCCGAACGCCTCAAGATCGGCGGAGGAAATGCGCCGGCCTCTTTCTGGGGCATGCATCTCGCCCACTTCGGCATTGCCGTATTTGTCATCGGCGTGACGCTGGTCGGCGGCTACCAGGAAGAGAAAGATGTGCGCATGCAGACCGGCGATGTGGTCAGCGTCGGGGGTTACCAGCTGCGCCTGCTCGGTATCAGCACTGCGCCAGGGCCTAACTATCGGGCCAGTGTCGGTGAGTTTGAATTGTCGAAAAATGGCCGTGTGCTGAAAACCCTGCATCCGGAAAAGCGCCAGTATTTTTCATCGCAGATGCCGATGACGGAAGCCGCGATTGATGCCGGTTTGACCCGCGACATTTATGTCTCGCTCGGCGAGCCGCTGGACCAGCAGGGCGCATGGAGCGTACGCGTGTACTTCAAACCCTTTGTCGACTGGATATGGGCTGGTTGCCTGCTGATGGCGGCGGGTGGTTTCCTTGCAGTGATTGACCGACGTTACCGCTTGCGCGTCAAAGCTGCGGCGAGCGTACCGGCAAGTGTCACGGCATGAAGCGCTTCCTGCTTCCGCTGGCGGCATTTGCCGTGCTGGTCGGTTTTCTGGCGATTGGCCTGACGCGCGACCCGCGCGATGTGCCTTCGCCGCTGGTCGGCAAACCGGCACCAGCCTTCACCCTGCCGCAGTTGCATGATGCCGGCAAAAGTTTTTCTGCTGCCGACATGAAGGGGCGCGTGTGGTTGCTGAATGTCTGGGCTTCGTGGTGCGTTTCGTGCCGCGAAGAACATCCGGTGCTGGTCGAGTTTGCCAAGACTGGCCAGGTGCCCATCATCGGGCTGGATTACAAGGACAAGGTGGCAGATGCCCGGCAATGGCTGGACAAGCTGGGTAATCCCTATACGCTGACAGCGGTCGATGCCGATGGCCGCGTGGGCATCGACTATGGCGTGTATGGCGTGCCGGAAACCTATGTCATCGACAAGCAGGGCATCATCCGCATGAAACATACCGGGCCGATTACGCCGGAATCATTGAACAAGAAAATTCTTCCCCTGGTGGCGGAGTTGTCGCGATGAGGCGCTGGCCGGTGTTGCTGATGTTGTTCGCGTTGTTTGCGTTGGTCGCGCTAGTCGCGGGAGACGTGTTCGCCGGTGAGGCTGCCCCGCTGGCGACTAACGAGGCTGTGGAAAAACGGCTGGTGGCGATCAGCGAAGAGCTGCGTTGTCTGGTCTGCCAGAATGAATCGCTGGCCGCATCGCAAGCCGACCTGGCGAATGACCTGCGGCGCGAGATACGCAAAATGATAGGCGAGGGAAAAACCGACCGCGAAATCCTTGATTTCATGGTCGCTCGCTATGGCGATTTTGTGCGTTACCGGCCGCCGGTCAAGCCCACCACCTGGGCGCTATGGGGCGGCCCGTTCATCCTGTTGGCGGGCGGGCTGGGTGCGCTGGTGTTTTTCCTGCGGCGGCGCAACCGCATGGCGCCGCCGCCTGTCCTTTCTGAAGAACAACGTCGCCACGCGGCGGCACTGCTGGATCAATCCGACACATGAATTCATTTTTTATCGCCGCGGCGGCACTGACCCTGGCCGCCCTGGTGTTGCTGTTGCGCCCTTGGTGGCGCGGGATCGGTAAAAAAAACGGTGAGGGCGGCCCGCATCGCCGTGTCACCAGCGCCGACTATTCCGGTGATGCGACCTCGGCGCTGAATACAACGATCCATCGTGACCGTCTCGCCGAACTGGAAAGAGACTATGCCAATAATCTGATTTCAGCGGCCGATTACGCCGAGGCTCGGGATGAGTTGCAGCGCCAGTTGCTCGACGACGCATCGGCCGCATCTACCGCTGCTGCAAGCCCGAAACGGCGTTGGGATGGCTGGGTGCTGGCGGCGCTGTTGCCTGCGGCGGCTATCGGCCTGTATGTCCTGCTGGGCAATCCCGATGCACTGCTCTCCAGCGCCGAGCGCAATGCGCAGGCGGTGGCGACGATGAATGACATGATCGGGCAGCTTGAGAAAAAGCTGGCGCAGACTCCTGATGACATGGAAGGCTGGGTGATGCTCGCGCGAGCCTATAAAGTGATGAGTCGCTGGGATGATGCCGAACGTGCCTATGATCATGCCAAGCCACTGCTGGAAAAAAACGCATCACTGCTGACTGAGCTGGCCGATGTGTTGCTGCAAAAAACCAACAACTTCGCCGGGCGCCCGCATGAGTTGATCGCGCAAGCGCTGCAACTCGAGCCGGATAACGGCAA
>WOZP01000213.1 GCA_011620215.1 Rugosibacter sp. | reverse complement strand
CCGCTGCCACGGCGTTCATATAGGCGAGGATCAATGCCTTGGTGAGGTAATGTCCATGCGCCTTTGGAATGTTTGATGTTTTGCGTGCGAAGAAGCCGGGCGAGTGTACCGGTAAACATGGCCAATGGCATGGCATTTTGCACACGACTCACCATGCTCTCCATACCGCCCACATGCCTGGCTACATCGAGCGTTAATGACGCGCTAAAACATCAAGGGAAATTGCAGAAAGCGGGGAAGAGAACTTAATCAGGAAACTTAATAAGCGAACTTAATGAGCGGATTTAATAAGCGGACTACCAAGCCCTCACTCGACCCGTATCCACATGCACAAAATTCGATGCGGGGTAATAACCGACGCCCCCCACTTGTAACGCGATAGCTGCACGGCGCAGCTGATCCAGCGGAATGCCTTCTATATGAATATCAACCGCCCGGCCTTGCATGTGCAAACTGGTTTTGGCTACACCGCCCGAATGCGCGGCCAGCATAGCATTGGTTTTTGGCGAGCGGTAGCCTGAAATAATCTGAAACGGCTTTGGTGTTGCCAGCACGCCCTGCAGGGTGTACAGCAGATCAAGCAAAGGCAACTCCATCGGAAGCACGTCATTGGTCCGATAATCGCGCAAAATATGATTGATATCGGTTAGCGCATCGGGCAAATAATTGCCATCAGCCCAATAACTGGTCTTAAGATTTTCGCCGGTATGTTGGTTATAAAACGCAAGTTCGCGCACACCGTTTGATTTTCGGTCAACCGTGGCCAAGGCTGGCCAGCTGCGCAATCCTGTCAGCGCAACTGCGGTGCCTACTGCACCTGCCTTAAGCCATCCACGCCGTTTCGTGCATACTCGCTGACTCATTTTTGCCCCTCCTATTCCTATCAATGCAAGCCAGAAGACGGTGTGGCGGTAATATCACGTGCAATACCGTCTTTCAGCTTTAATACATTTTCAGCATGCCCCCAGTCGATACGCTCCGTCAACGATTTTTCGCGGGCCAACTGCTTTAGCGCTGCCATGGAAACTCCTCCGCGATTATAACTATCCCGCTGTACCTCAAGGAAAATACGCCCTGCAGATTCTGTCATGAGCAATGGATCATAAATAATACGGCCCGCTGCTCCCTGCGATACTTGCGCAAAAAGTGCTTCGATATCATCAGGATGCAGCCGAATACAGCCATGGCTTTGAAAATGATAAACACTTGCGGGTGCGATAGTGCCATGAATTCCGATGGAGTCAAGACTCAGCCCCATCCAATACTTACCCAGCGGATTATCCGGCCCCGGAGGCACCCTCGTTTTAACTTCCTTGCCTGCGCGTCGCATCTCTTCCTGTATGGATCGCGGCACGACCCATGTTTTGTTATCTGATTTATTGATGATGCTAAATTCACCCGCCGGTGTCTGCCAAGTCGGTTTGCCCAGCCCTACCGGATACGCAGCAACAAGCTGAGCATCACGGAAAAAATAAAGCATGCGTTGCGGTAAATTGATGAGCAAACCGTTTTCTAGCACGGCTGGCACAATATGCCGGTTGTCGATCGTTATTTTTTGTCCGGGGTTCAAATGAGCATTAACCTTCAAGGCATTTTCACGTGCCAGTACTTCTGGCGCAACACCAAAGCGCGCACCGATCTTGGTCAGCGAGTCACCCGCCTGTACGCTATAGTCAAACACGCCATCAGTAACAGTCAACACTGGAGACTCTGCCTTGGCCCATGGAAGATAGATCAGGCAAACAGCCAGCAAGCCGTGCCATAAGAATCGAGGTAGTGAAATAAGCTATGCTCCCACGTTCAGTTTTTAACCTGACTCAGGTGTGTGTTTGACACTGGTAGATGTAACACTTGCGCCATGTGCTTCATGTACTTCCTGCTTCATGTACTTCCCTTTTGTCGCTAGCAAGTTGATTTATTTGCAGCGTTGATTCTTTAAAAATAACCGGTGAATCATCCCCCTTGCTGAAGGTGAAGGCGCAAATCTATCACAACACAGGCCCGCAATCCTTGCTTGTTCGCGAGCCTCGCCTCTCTGCTGCGCACAAGTCATCAATACCCGCTGGTACACTGACATGGCGATACACCTTTATTGATTACCAGCATGCCTACTAAAAAATCCATTGCCGCGCTTGATTGCATTTGGTTGCCCTATACCCAAATGGCCACCGCGCCACCTCCTCAAATCGCCGTAGCAACCCACGGTGTGCGCATTGTCTTGGACAATGGACGTGAGCTGATTGATGGCACCTCCTCCTGGTGGACAGCCTGCCATGGTTACAACCATCCGCACATTCACGCAGCAGTAAGCCACCAGCTTGATGTCATGCCGCATGTCATGTTTGGCGGCTTGGTACATGAGCCCGCCTTAAGGCTTGCCTCACGCTTGAGCGCGCTATTGCCGGGCGATCTGGAGCGCGTCTTCTTCACCGAATCCGGCTCGGTCGCAGTTGAAGTTGCGCTAAAAATGGCACGCCAGTACTGGATCAACGGTGGCCAACCCAAACGCCAGCGCATCATTCATTTTCGCCACAGCTATCACGGCGACACGTTTGCCACCATGGCGGTCTGCGATCCTGAAGAGGGCATGCATACACGGTTTTCCGCTGTCATGCCCCAGGAAATCATGGCTGAATTACCTACAGACGAAACCAGCCACGCGGCTTTTGAGCAGTGTCTGGCGCTGCATGCTCATGAAGTTGCCGCCGTGATTATTGAACCGCTCGTACAAGGCGCGGGCGGCATGAAAATGCATGATGCCCCAACGCTAGCCAGAGTAGCCGCAAGCTGCACACGGCATAAGGTGTTGTTGATCGCGGACGAAATCATGACCGGCTTTGGACGCACGGGGCGCCTGTTCGCCTGCGAAGAAGCAGAAATAACACCCGACATCATGTGCCTTTCCAAGGCGCTCACGGGTGGCACAGTTGCATTGGCCGCTACCGTGGCACGGCGTCATGTATTCGAAGCCTTTCTCAGCAATGACCCGGCCGCCGCTTTAATGCATGGCCCGACGTTTATGGCAAATCCACTGGCATGTGCCGCAGCGCATGCCTCGCTCGACCTGTTCGCGCAGGAGCCACGTCTGGCGCAGGTGGCTGCCATAGAGCTGCAACTAAAAGACGAACTCGCGCCTTGTCGTCAATTTGCGCATGTCAGTGATGTGCGCGTCAAAGGCGCCATTGGCGTCGTTGAAATGCGCGGAGAGATGGATCTCACCGCTTATCGCACACGGTTTTCAGAACTGGGCGTCTGGGTGCGGCCCTTTGGCAATGTGGTTTATCTCATGCCGCCCTTTATCATTTCCCCGCAAGATTTGCGCACGCTGACAAGCGCGGTCGTACAGGTAATGAGCGAGTACGCTGGTAACAATTAAACAACAACCACAAAAATAAACTTCCGCCAGCTTTAACTCGCTTATTTACGATACCAGTACAAACTAAAACATAACGCAACGCCAACGCCATAGAGCAAGCGCGTGTCGGTTATTGCATAGGGATAGAGCATTAGCGTAATCCCCAGCCATTTGCAGGACGTCAAGGAGGATTTTTTGCCATACCGATAAGCAACCCAGCCAATCAAACTAAACAGAATTGCCCCGAAAATATAGGCTGGGCTTGGCAGCGTAAGTCCTAGTGAATCCAGTGACTCCAGTGTTTTCAGCTCATCCATGGTTGAGGCTGCCAAAGGTACGCCATGAGTAAGCCATGCATTCGCCATGCGTTAATACGACGCAGCACGCCAACATGGCGCTTAAACCATTAAATCAAATCTTATCGGGCGGACGCGGCCCACGACGGGTTTTTTTAAAGAAACGCTTGGCAGGCCGTGGCGTATCTGTACCACCGGCCCCATGGGATACCGCTGGGCTGGGCCCACCAGGACCAGCGTTTGGCACTGAACCATGTGCGCCATGTGCGCCATGTGTACCATTGGGTCGGTGATGACGTCCTGCATTAGGTGAGGCTGCAGGGCGCCGCCCCGGCTCTGCAAAACGACTTGGCTTTTGATGGCGCCCGACATTGAGATCGACATTTGGCGACTGCACTCGATTGCCTGGTGCAAGCTGGATCTCCAGCTCAATCAATTCGTCCCACAACGCATCCGTGCGATCACGATCAGGAATCGCCAGCAGTTCGCGTAAACGGCGACGTGGATCAGGCATGGGTGGCGTAGCAGGCTTGAATTCTGCTGGCGGAGTAGCCCGCACAACGGGCACTGGGTCTGGTGTGGAAAGCTCTGGAACGAAAGATGCTGGTTCTTCAGTAGTATTTGTCTCAGGGACAGGAGAATCAGCCAGTTTTTCGGGCACGACTTCAGTCGTGGCCTTATATCCAGCCTCGTCCGTGGCCTCACTCGGTGCTTTTACTTTATCCGAAACGTCAAGCGCAATATCAATCTTGGGGACTATCGTCTTTTCAACCGCCCTTCTGACGGTTCTTTTAACCGGACTTTGAAGCGGAACATCAACCACCGATTCAGCTGATTTTTCAACTGTGTTAACTGTGTTTTCAGTTATTTCCATGGGCTGTTCCGGGATGGATTGTTCATTCATGGGAATATTTCGCCTGAAATAAATTACATACGGTCATAAGCACTCCTGCACTCCTTTTACTGCGCACTTTGCACGGGTTTGACATCAATCCAGCCTCATTGCGCCGTATCACCAGCGCCGACTTTTCATGTGTTCTGAATGACAATTTTCGGAAACTTGCTCGTCTGATCTTGTGCTTGCTCAGCCATTTTTATCGCAAGCCGACGAGCAATGGTGGCGTAAATCGCAGCAATACGGCCATCGGGTTCGGCAACAACAGTCGGCTTGCCAGAATCGGTCTGTTCGCGAATCGCGATATCCAGTGGCAGCGCGCCAAGCAACTCAAGATCATAATCCTTTGCCATGCGGTCGCCACCACCACTGCCAAAAATCGACTCTGCATGACCGCACTGCGAACAAATATGGATACTCATATTTTCCACAACGCCCAAGATCGGCACGCCAACCTTCTGAAACATTTTAAGCCCTTTGCGCGCATCCAGCAACGCAATATCCTGCGGTGTCGTCACAATAACCGCCCCCGTGACCGGCACTTGCTGCGCCAGAGTCAGTTGAATATCGCCCGTGCCGGGGGGCATATCAACAATCAGGTAATCGACATCCTGCCAACGCGTTTCATTGAGCAACTGCATCAGTGCTTGAGTCACCATCGGGCCGCGCCATACCATCGGCTGCTCAGGGTCAATCAGCAAACCAATCGACATGGCTTGTATGCCATGCGCCATCATGGGCAAAATACCCTTGCCTTCAACCGCCTCGGGTTGACCATGAATGCCCAGCATTTGTGGCAACGATGGTCCATAAATATCAGCATCCAGAATGCCTACTGTCGCGCCTTCCTTCATCAGTGCCAGCGCCAGATTCACGGCGGTGGTGGATTTCCCTACCCCGCCTTTGCCGCTGGCCACGGCGATGATATTTTTTACGCCGGGGATCAATTTCACCCCACGCTGTACCGCATGCGCAACGACGGTCGAATAAACATGGACAGTGATCTTGCCAATATCCGGAATACCTTGCAAGCCTGCAACCACCAGCGCATGCAACATTTCCAGCTGGCTTTTAGCCGGGTAGCCCAGCGCCACATCCAGCGTGACATCCACGCCCGAAACCTGAATATTTTTAATACTGCGGCTGGATACAAAATCCCGACCGGTATTGGGGTCAAGCACACCCTTTAATGCATTCTGAATCGTGTGTTCGGTTATTTGTGCGGAAGTTGTCATGGCAGCAGGGGCGAAGGTAATTCCAAAATAAATCTAAACAATTCCAGATGGATCTGGCCGTTCTTTGAGTTGGCGGTTCGATGAGTATTCGCTAACTTGATGTTGTCACATTATACCAAGCGAAACCTGCGCTGCTCCCTAGAGCAGCCAAGCCTTTGCTAAACTTGGTAGCTAACCGAACCTTACTTAACTTACTCACATAACGCCATGGCTCGCAAAATTCTTGTCACCAGTGCCTTGCCCTACGCCAACGGCGCGATTCATCTTGGTCATCTGGTCGGCTATATGCAAACCGACATCTGGGTGCGCCTACAAAAGCTGCGCGGCCGCGAATGCTGGTATGTCTGTGCTGATGATACACATGGCACGCCCATCATGTTACGCGCCGAAAAAGAAGGTATCACGCCGGAGCAGTTGATCGGCCGCATGCATACCGAACACAGCAGCGACTTCGCTGGCTTTCACGTAGCCTTTGACAACTATTACACCACGCATTCCGACGAGACACGGGAATATGCGGAAGAAATTTACGCAAAACTCAAAACCGTTGGCCTGATTGATGTGCGCTCCATCGAGCAATATTACGACCCGGTCAAACAGATGTTTCTGCCCGACCGCTTCATCAAGGGCGAGTGTCCCAAATGTGGCGCCAAAGATCAATATGGTGATTCCTGCGAAGTCTGCGGCGCGGCCTATGCGCCCACCGACCTGAAAGACCCGTATTCCGCCATCTCCGGCGCCAAGCCGGAATTACGCTCATCCGAACATTATTTTTTCAAACTCTCCGATCCACGCTGCCAGGAATTCCTGCGCCAGTGGACCAGCGAACCGGGCCACCTGCAGATCGAGGCCACCAACAAACTGCAGGAATGGCTGGGCGCGCCCGGCGAGAACAAGCTCACCGACTGGGACATCTCGCGCGACGCGCCGTATTTCGGCTTTGAAATTCCCGATGCGCCGGGCAAATATTTTTACGTCTGGCTCGACGCGCCGATCGGCTACATGGGTTCGTTCCAGAATCTGTGCGCTAAAAAAGGGCTGGATTTCAACGAATTCTGGGGCAAGGATTCACAGGCCGAGTTGTATCACTTTATCGGCAAGGACATTCTTTATTTCCATGCCCTATTCTGGCCCGCCGAACTTGAATTTTCGGGTTATCGCACGCCAACGCAAGTATTCGCCCACGGTTTTCTCACCGTTGACGGGGCCAAGATGAGCAAGTCGCGCGGCACCTTCATCACCGCCGAATCCTACCTGGCGCAAGGCCTCAACCCGGAATGGCTACGCTACTATTTTGCCGCCAAGCTCAATGGCTCCATGGAAGACATTGATCTGAACCTGGATGATTTTGTCAGCCGCGTGAATTCTGATCTCATCGGTAAATACA
>WOZP01000195.1 GCA_011620215.1 Rugosibacter sp. | reverse complement strand
TGACTTTCAAATATTACCCAAACCGCCCTGTAATGTAGTCTTCAGTCTGTTTCTTCTGCGGTTTGATGAATATCTGATCAGTCACGCCAAACTCTATCAGCTCGCCTAGGTACATGTAGGCCGTAAAGTCGGACATGCGCGCGGCCTGTTGCATATTGTGAGTAACGATGACGATAGTGAACTCCTCCTTGAGTTCTGACACCAGTTCCTCAATACGCATCGTCGATATCGGATCAAGTGCCGAAGTGGGCTCGTCGAGTAGCAACACCTCTGGCTTCACAGCGATGGCACGCGCGATGCACAGGCGCTGTTGCTGGCCACCTGAGAGACTCATGCCACTTTTATTGATGACATCTTTCACTTCGTCCCACAATGCCGCCTTCTTTAGTGCCCATTCGACACGTTCGTCCATCTCTGAACGTGATAACCGTTCCTGCAGATTAACTCCGAAAGCGATATTTTCGTAGATTGACATTGGAAACGGTGTGGGTTTCTGGAACACCATGCCGACTCGTGCACGCAGGTAGTTGATATCGACACTCTTGTCGAGAATGTCCATGCCATCCAAGCGTAACTCACCCTCGGCGCGCTGATCAGGATAAAGATCGTACATGCGGTTCATGGTGCGTAGCAGAGTCGACTTGCCGCAGCCTGATGGCCCAATGAACGCCGTGACCTGAGTACGGTAAATATCGAGATTGATATTCTTCAGGGCATGATATTTTCCATAATAAAAATTAAAGTTTCTTAAAGTGATCTGCGTTGTCAAGGTAGCAGCCGGAATGTCATTCTTCATGGTTTCGTTCATGCTCAGGTCACCATTCATTAAATTAACCAGATATTAGTTTTTGTGTTTCTGGCGAAAAAAGACGCGTGCCAAAATATTAAGAATCAATACACCAATCGTGATCAAGAAAACGCCCGCCCATGCTATTCGTTGCCAGTCGGCAAAGGGGCTCATGGCAAACTTGAAGATTGTCACCGGCAGAGTGGCCATCGGTTTATTGAGGTCAAGTGTCCAAAACTGGTTTGACAACGCAGTAAACAAAAGCGGCGCTGTTTCACCTGCAATCCTTGCCACGGCCAGCAGAATACCTGTCACAATGCCTGCGACGGAGGCGCGCAGCGTGACCTTGGTGATCACCTTCCATTTTGGAGTGCCCAATGCAAACACCGCTTCGCGTAAGCTGTTGGGTACCAACACCAGCATATTTTCTGTGGTACGAATAACCACTGGGATGACGAGAAGTGCCAGTGCAAAAACGCCCGCTAGTGCGGAAAAATGGCCAACCTTCGCCACATACACAGAATATACGAACAAGCCAATGACAATAGATGGCGCAGATAGCAAAATATCATTGATGAACAATGTGCTGCGGCCAAGCCAAGTATGTCCGCCATATTCCGCCAGATAAATGCCGGCGAGTACGCCAAAAGGAGTGCCAACCAGGGTTGCCAGCCCGACCTGGATTAGACTACCAATGATAGCGTTCAAAAGTCCCCCTTCGCTGCCCGGTGGTGGCGTCATCTTGGTAAAAAGATCTACGCCCAACGCGCTCACACCCAACTCAAAGACGCTAAACAGTATCCAGAATAGCCAGAATAAGCCGAAGACGACTGCCATCATCGACATGGATAGCGCGAAAAAGTTAACCAGTTTGCGTTGCTGTCTGATATCCATCATCACTCTAGGTCCTTTGGCCCTGCTGTTTGTTAAGTCTCATGAGCAGTAGCTTGGAAAACACCAGTACAACAAAGGTAATCAGAAACAGGATCAGACCCAGTTCGATCAATGATGCAGAATGAATCGGCGATACTGCCTCAGTGAACTCGTTTGCCAAGGCCGATGCAATCGAATTACCTGCGGCGTAAAGCGATGAGGTATCGAGTTGATCGGAATTACCAATAACGAAAGTCACTGCCATAGTCTCGCCCAAAGCACGGCCCAAGCCAAGCATGATGCCGCCAATGACTCCCACCTTGGTGAAAGGTAGCACGACATTCCAGACGACCTCCCAAGTGGTGGCGCCAACCGCGTAGGCCGATTCCTTAAGAATTCCCGGCGTCACCTCAAATACGTCGCGCATCACCGATGCAATGAAAGGAATGATCATGATTGAAAGAATTACACCCGCACTCAGGAGACCAATACCGATTGATACCCCTTGAAATAGACGTCCGATAAAAGGAATATGGCCAACCGTGTTGGTGAGGAATGGCTGAATGTAATTACCAAAAATAGGGGCAAAAACCAAGAGCCCCCACATACCATAGACGATGCTGGGGATACCCGCCAGCAATTCGATAGCTACGCCGAGCGGACGGCGTAGCCATACAGGCGACAACTCGGTGAGAAACAACGCAATGCCGAAACTCACTGGTACCGCAATAATTAAAGCAATCAGCGAAGTCACCAGAGTGCCATAGATATGCACCAAAGCGCCAAACTCGTCCATCGGTGGATTCCACTCGCTGCGCCAGAGAAAAGATAGGCCAAATTTGTGGATCGATGGCATTGCGCCGTTGACCAGCGAGACAATAATGCTGATTAGTATCAAGAACGTGAGAATCGCAAACAAACGTGTCACGTTGAAGAAAATCAGTTCACCCAGACTCGAACTCCGCTTAGACTTTATGTTATCGGCCATGATTCGTTATTAAATGAACTAGCAAACTCGAAAACAAACCCGTACTGATTGAAGACAATCAGTACGGGCACTGGCAGCTTACTTTACTTATAGACAGGCTTGCCAGAAGTATCCTTAATCGTCTTCCAGCTTGAGCGAATCATTTTCGTCAAACTCTCAGGCAGCGCAACATAGTCAAGATCGCGGGCCATCTCGCTGCCATTTTTGTATGACCAATCGAAGAACTTCAGCACTTCGGCAGCCTGCATTGGCTTGTCCTGCACCTTGTGCATCAGAATGAAAGTCGCACCGGTGATCGGCCAGGCATCCTTGCCCGGCTCATTGGTGAGGATTTCGTAGTAAGCGGCCTTGGTCCAGTCAGCGTTGGCAGCAGCGGCCTTGAAGGTTGCGTCGTCAGGCATCGGATAATTACCCTCGGCATTTTGCAGCAGCGTATAGGTCATGTTGTTCTGCTTAGAATAAGCATACTCAACGTAACCGATTGCACCGGGGATACGCTGGACGAAAGCCGCAACTCCTTCGTTACCTTTGCCACCCAAGCCCAGCGGCCATTGCACCGCAGTACCCTCGCCGACTTTTTGTTTCCACTCAGGGCTAACCTTGGACAGGTAATTCGTGAAAATGAAAGTCGTACCTGAACCATCCGCACGACGCACCACAGCGATCGCCTGATCGGGCAAGGATAATTTCGGATTCAGCGCAACTATCGCCTTGTCGTTCCACTTAGTAATATTGCCCAAGTAGATATCAGCCAGCACAGCAGGCGTTAGGCGCATCTCACCCGGCTTAACACCGGCGATATTCACCACCAGCACTTCGCCACCGATCACCGCAGGGAACTGCATCAGGCCATCCTTGTCCAGCACATCCGGCTTGAGTGGCATATCGGAAGCGCCAAAATCCACGGTCTTGGCGTTAATTTGCTTGATGCCGCCACCGGAGCCAATCGACTGGTAATTGATCTTGTTACCAGTAGCCTTATGGTAAGCCTCGGCCCATTTACCATAAATCGGTGCCGGAAAGGTAGCACCGGCGCCGGTGATCTCGGCGGCCTGCACTTGAGTGAAACTGATGGCGCAGGCAACTGCCGCAACCGGTATCACGAAACGCTTAATTTGCTTCGATATCATAATGACCTCAGTAGGGTTTAAGGAACAGACAGTCTAAGCAGCCAATGTGACAGCAGCATGACATAAAACCCGCCTTGAAAAGGTCTGACTATTCTATCGCGCAATGACTTTAATGATGACTTCGTTATGTTATTAACAAAGCATTAGCAATGACTTGATAAAGTAATCAAACACACCTGAATCTGTTAAATACCACACATTTTTACTGACTGATGGGGCCAAGGTCATCGATCTGGCTCCACTTGGCCATGACAAAATCTCTCGAAGCCACCCTCCATGCCGAAAATCACCCTATCCCTAGACTATTTTGAGGGTGTTTTTTATATAAAACTCCTGACATTTAATTTTTTTGCAACACAAAAGCAATCAGCCGGTAACACGCGTTTTTCAGAATGCACCTGAATTCAAACCCGTGGAGAAACCGATGAGCACAGAAACCCAAGCTGTCCAATCAAATGATATGCGCGCCGATTTGCGTAACGAAGTCCGTCATGAAGCACGCACCCGTCCCAGCCTGCGCATCAGTCTGGCACAAAACGAAAATGAAGTTCGCGAAGCCCAACGCCTGCGCTACAAGATATTTGGCGAAGAAATGGGTGCCCGCCTCTCAACACGCATCCCTGAACACGATACGGATTTGTTTGATCCTTATTGTGACCATCTGCTAGTGCGCGACGAGAATACCGGCAAGGTCGTCGGCACCTACCGCATTCTCTCGCCCGAAGCCGCCAAGCGCGTCGGCAGCTATTACGCGGAAGGCGAGTTTTCGCTGACCCGCTTGCAAAATTTGCGCCCGCGCATGGTGGAAATCGGCCGCTCCTGCATCCACGCCGATTACCGCAGCGGCGCGGTGATTGCCCTGCTCTGGTCGGGCTTGGGAGAATACATGGTGACTCGTGGCTATTCATATCTGATTGGCTGCGCTTCGATCAGCATGGCCGATGGCGGCCACAATGCGGCCAATCTCTATCAGCAATTGACTGAAGCGCAACAGGCACCGCTCGAATACCGCGTTTTCCCCCGCCACCCCTTGCCTTTTGAGCATCTGGCCAATGGCCAACCCGCCCTGGTGCCTCCGCTGCTCAAGGGCTACTTGCGTGCCGGTGGCCGCGTGTGCGGCGAACCGGCCTGGGATCCGGACTTCAACACTGCCGATTTATTGTTGATGCTGCCCATGGAACGTCTGAGCGAACGTTACCAGCGTCACTTCATTACCACGTAACCTGACATAACCAACCCCATGCATGTCCTGATGCTCAGTGATGTTTATTTCCCGCGTATCAATGGCGTGTCGACGTCCATGCAGACCTTCCGCCAAGCACTTGGCGCGCATGGCATCCGCCTCACCGTCGCCGCGCCGGAATATCCCGGCCACATTGAAACGGATGGCATTGAGCGCATCGCCTCACGCCAGGTGCCGCTTGACCCGGAAGATCGACTGATGACCCGCGCCGGCCTCAAGGCGTTTAGCCGCCGTGTCGCCAGCGCCGACTTTTCATTGATCCACGTGCAAACGCCTTTTGCCGCGCACTACGCGGGCATCAAGCTGGCGCGGCAACAGGGCATACCGGTGATCGCCACTTACCACACGCATTTCGAGGAATATCTGTTCCACTATCTACCCATTGTCCCGCGTAGCGCCTTGCGTGGGCTGGCGCGCCGCACAGCACGCGGCCAGTGCAATGCGCTGGATGGCATCGTCGTCCCCTCGCAACCGATGGCGCAGACCTTGCGCGATTACGGTGTCACCACGCCGTTGCATGTCATCCCTACCGGGCTGCCCGAAAGCCAGTTCATCCGCGGCGATGGCCAGCGCTTCCGCGCGGCTTACAACATTGGCGCGGAACGCAAAATCGCCCTGTTTGTCGGCCGCGCGGCGTTTGAAAAAAACATCGGCTTCCTGCTGGAAGTCGCTGCGCATGCCCGCCAACAACGGCCAGACCTGCTGCTAGTCATCGCCGGTGAAGGTCCGGCGCTGGAACAGCTGCAACGCAAAGCCAATCAATTAGGCATCAACGATCACGTGCGTTTTGTCGGCTATCTGCCACGCGAATCCGGTTTGCGTGATTGCTACGCGGCGGCCGATGTCTTCACCTTTGCCTCGCGTACCGAAACGCAAGGCTTGGTGCTGCTCGAAGCCATGGCCGTCGGCCTGCCGGTGCTGGCGCTGCCTGCGCTGGGCGCCGCTGAAATCATCGCGCCGCAACGTGGCGCGGTCGCTGCGATTGATGCGCCTGCCACCTTCGCCGACCAGCTGGTCGGCCTGCTTGACCAGCCTGCACGTCTGGCCACCCTGGGCCGTGAGGGCATTGCCTTTGCCCGAGAATGGGATGCCGCAACCCAGGCCGCGCGCCTGGTCAAGCTGTATCATGAAATTGTCATCCGCATGCGTACCAACCCCGCCCTACGCCCATGATTACTGCTTGATGAAACCAGAACATCCCGTCACTGAAGAAAGTCCCTTCAAAGGACGCACCGGCTTGTTGCGCATCTGGAATGCGTTTCACTATTCGCTCGCCGGTCTTGCTGCCGCCTATCGCCATGAAGACGCATTTCGCCAGGAAATCCATCTGGCCATCGTGCTGATTCCCCTGGCCTTGCTCCTGTCGGCGACAGGTATCGGCCATGCGTTGATGATAGGTAGTGTGCTGCTGGTGCTGGTTGTCGAGCTGCTCAATTCCGCCGTCGAGGCGGCCGTTGACCGCATTTCGCTGGAAAATCATCGCCTCGCCAAGCGCGCCAAAGATATTGGCAGCGCAGCAGTACTAGTCTCATTGATCAACGTCGCGGCCATATGGTTGCTGGTGCTTCTTTAGTCACAAAAGTGTCACCTTAATGTCATCTACATGCCACAGCTGGTTGGCAAACTAAGCAGCATGACGACACCACTCCACATTGCGTTAGTCACTGAAACCTGGCGACCAGAAATCAACGGCGTCGCCATGACCTTGGGCCGTATGACCGATGGACTGCGGCATCTTGGACATCGCTTCACGCTGGTGCGCCCACGTCAGCATGCTAACGATCTGCCTGCGACAGAAATCAATCTGCGCGAAGTGCTAGTGGCTGGATGCCCTATTCCGGGTTATCGCGGCCTGCGCTTTGGTCTCCCCGCCAAAGCGCGCCTGCTCAACGCCTGGCGAACAGATCGCCCGGATGTCATTCAGGTCGCTACCGAAGGGCCACTGGGTGCCTCGGCCATTGCTGCGGCGCATGCGCTCGACATCCCGGTCGTCTCCGAATTCCATACCAACTTCCACGCCTACAGCCGTCACTATGGTTTTAGTTGGCTGGAAGGCCTGGTCGCTATGCACTTGCGCCGTTTGCATAATAAGAGCGCCGTCACGCTAGCGCCGACTTTTGCCGTAGCGCGCGAACTCACTGCTGCAGGCTATCGCACAGTGCGCGTGGTATCGCGCGGTGTAGATACCGCGCTATTCAATCCGCAGCGGCGCAACAGGGAACTGCGCGCACACTGGGGCGTTAGCGAAGAGCAACTCGTCGTCACCTATGTCGGCCGCTTGGCGGCAGAAAAAAATCTGCCACTGGTGACACAAGCCTTTGCCGCCATCCGTGATCTGCATCCGAATTCGCGCCTGCTTTTCGTTGGTGATGGCCCGATGCGCACGCACCTTCAACGCAGCGACGCTACATATCTTTTTGCCGGCATGCGGCGCGGTGAAGATCTGGCCGCGCATTACGCCTCTGCCGACTTGTTCCTGTTCCCCAGCCTGACCGAAACCTTCGGTAATGTCACGCTCGAAGCACTAGCTAGCGGCCTGGGCGTCGTTGCCTACGACTGCGCAGCGGCTAACGAGTTGATACGCGATGGCGACAATGGCCGCGTCGTGCCTAGCGATCACAATGACGCCTTCATCGCTGCCGCGCTTGAACTAGCGCGCAATCCGGCACTGCTCACCACTTTGCGCCAACGCGCCCATGACAGTGTGCGCCATCTTGACTGGGGAAATATCAGTGCCGAACTGGCAGACATCCTGCATACCACCGTCAAAGCGCACCAGCGGCAACAGCACGCCGACTTGATTTTTCGTTTTTCACCCGACTGAAGTAATGAAAGTCCGCACCATTTTTCTTTCCGATATTCACCTCGGCACACGTGGCTGCCAGGCCGAACGACTGATCGATTTTTTGCGCAACCATGAAGCAGAAAAACTATTTCTCGTCGGCGACATCATCGACTTTTGGGCCATGAAGCGCAGCATCCACTGGACGCCAGCGCAAAATACCGTAGTGCAAAAAATTCTGCGCCGTGCGCGGCATGGCGAGCAGGTGATGCTGATTCCCGGCAATCACGACGAAGCTCTGCGCGAATACCACAACGTCGCATTCGGCGATATTCTAGTCGCCAACGAGCATGTCCATATCGCCGCCGATGGCCGCCGTTATCTGGTGATTCATGGCGACGAATTCGATCAGGTCACCCGTCACCACCGCTGGCTGGCTGTGCTGGGCGACGTTGGCTACAACCTGCTAGTGCGTGCGAATGTCTGGGTTGCCTGGTTGCGGCGCACGTTCGGCATTGCCGACTACTGGTCGCTTGCCGGCTACGCCAAGCGCCGCGTCAAGCGTGCTGTTTCCTTCATTTTCGATTTTGAAGATGCTGTTATGCACGCCGTGCGCGAACGCGGCCTGGATGGCGTGATCTGCGGTCACATCCATAGCGCCGCCATCAGGGATGTCGAGGGCATGACCTACATCAACTGCGGCGACTGGGTCGATAGCTGCACCGCCATCGTCGAACATATGAACGGACGCATGGAGTTGCTGCACAGTTGGCAGCCAGCCGCGGCCTCTGCCGCAAATGACGGGGGTGCACAGAGTTTCGCCACGCATTCTTCCCTTTCCTCCAAGTAACCTTCAGAAAATCCATGCCAAGCCTGCTCATGCCACTGGAGCATCATGACTTCAGCTCTTGTTCCGCACCATCCGAAATGCATACCCGACTCGCCGAATTTGTCGAGATTACGTCGGCACGCCATTTACATGGAGTATTTCAACCCATTCTCGACATGCATTCCGGCGAGTACTTTGCCTTTGAAGGCTTGATTCGCGGCCCGCTTGATTCGTCTCTGCATTCGCCGCAAGCGCTGTTTGATTGTGCACGGCAGCTCAATATGACCTGCTCGTTTGAACACCTGTGCCGTGAAATCGTGCTGATCGACTACGCACGCCTCAAGCTGCCGGGCAAGCTGTTCATCAATGCCAGCATTCCCTGCCTCAATGATTCAGGGTTCCGCAAGAACGGCGGTCTGCCGCACCTGCAAGCACTGGGGATGGCACCCGGACAGATTGTCATCGAAATCACCGAAAACCATCTTGTCCACGACTTTTCAGCCCTGCATGACGTGTTGGCCGATTACCGCAGTCTGGGTTTTGATCTGGCGATGGATGATCTCGGCGAAGGGTTTTCCAACCTGCGCATGTGGTCGGAAGTTCGCCCCGAATTCGTCAAGATCGACCGCCACTTTATCACCGGCATCGCCGATGATCCGCTGAAGTTTCAATTGGTGCGCGCCATGCACCAGATTGCCGAGACCTGCGGCTCGCAACTGATTGCCGAAGGCATCGAAACCGAAGCGGAGTTCACCACGATACGAGATCTGGGCATCCGCTTTGCCCAAGGCTATCTCATTGCACGGCCGACCGCTGAACCGTCTGCCACGCCGGTTGATCACATCAGCCAGTTGCTGACCAGCGCGCGCATTATCGTTTTTCCCCGGCAGGAAACGAACCATGCGGGTTATGTGCCTATCCGTCAGCTTTTGCGGGCCATTGACCCGGTCTTGCCAGATGTTGAAAATGACGATGTTTATGCGCGTTTTGAACAGGAACCAAAGCTTTTATCGCTGCCTGTGGTGAAGGATGGCAAACCGCTAGGGATGCTGAACCGCTTCAACATAATTGACCAATTCGCCCGTCCCTACCGGCGCGAGCTGTTTGGCAAAAAGCCATGCCACACCCTCATGAATGACGCCATACTGGTTGTCGAGCATACGGACAGCGTGCAGGAGGTAGCCCACCGAATCAGCAGCACCGAGCGGGACACCTTTCTGGATCACTTCATTATCGTTCGCGATGGCCGCTATCTTGGCATTGGTTCCAGCCGCGAGTTGATGAACACGATCACCAACATGCAGATGAAAGCAGCGCGCTACGCCAATCCATTGACTCAACTGCCTGGCAATGTGCCCATCAACGAACATATTGAACGTCTGATAGCGGGTAATACACCCTTTGTTGCCTGCTATGCCGATCTCGATGCCTTCAAACCCTATAACGATACCTATGGCTTTCGGCGCGGCGATGATGTAATCCTGATGCTGGCGCAAACCCTGGGCGAAGTAGTCGATGTACGTGCGGACTTCCTCGGTCATATAGGCGGCGATGACTTCATTCTGCTGTTTCAGAGTGCCGACTGGGAGGCGCGCTGTCGGCGCGCGCTGGCGCTCTTCGACAGCCGCCTCGCCCGATTGGTGGAGCCCGCACACTGGGCGGCCGGAGGGTTCACTGCCGAAAACCGGCGGGGCGAAAAAGTATTTACACCGTTAACAGCTCTCTCGCTGGGTTGTCTGATAGCCAGTCAAGGCAGCTATCATTCGCATCACGAAGTCGCAGCAGGCGTCACCGAAGCCAAACATCAGGCGAAAAAGATACCCGGCTCAAGCCTGTTCGTTGAGCGCCGTACTGCCCATAGCGCGCCGGATGACAGCAGCAATCGTCTCCGCCTGGTGAGCAACAACAGCCGCATCACGGCCTTCGACCATCACGCGTAATAGGGGCTCGGTGCCAGAAGGTCGCAGCAAGACGCGACCGGCACCATTCAGACTGGCTTCGGCTGATTCAATCGCTGCATGAATCTTGGCATCATGTGCCCAGTCAAACCCAGCAGGCAAACGAATGTTGATGAGTTTTTGCGGATACAGCACGAGATCGGCGCAAGCGTCTGCCAAAGACTCTTTGCTTGCGCGCAGTGCCGCTAAAACTTGCAGCGCGGCAACAATACCATCGCCTGTGCTGTGTTTGTCAAGACAGATGATGTGGCCCGAGTTTTCTCCGCCCAGCACCCAACCACGCTCTTGCATCATCTCCAGCACATAGCGGTCGCCCACCTTGGCACGGCCCAGCGGGATATTGAGGCGAAGGAGTGCATGCTCAAAACCCAAGTTGCTCATCAATGTGCCGCCAATACCGTTCACCGGTGCAGAACGCAGGCTGTGCCGCGCGATGAGATACAGCAGACGATCACCATCGTAAATTTCACCGAATGAATCCACCATCACCAGACGATCACCATCACCATCCAGCGCAATACCGCAATCGGCTTTGGACACCAATACGGCTTCACGCATGGCTTGCGGGGCCGTGGCGCCAGCACCATCGTTAATATTGAATCCATTCGGCGCGTCACCAACACCGACTATTTCTGCGCCGAGTTCGTGAAACACTTTGGGGGCGACACGATAGGCTGCACCATGCGCACTATCCACCACAATCTTCATGCCGTGCAAATCCAGATCATTCGGGAAAGTGCTCTTGCAAAACTCGATATAGCGCCCTGCCGCGTCATCCACGCGGCGCGCCCTGCCCAGACGTCGTGAGGTCATGCACTGCATCGGCTGGTCAAGTTGGGCCTCAATGGCAAGCTCGATGGCATCAGACAGTTTGGTACCCTGTGCAGAAAAAAACTTGATGCCGTTGTCTTCATACGGATTATGCGAAGCAGAAAGCACCACACCAGCCTGCAGACGCAGTGCGCGTGTGAGGTAAGCTACTGCCGGCGTTGGAATGGGTCCGCAGAGTACGACATCTACGCCTGCTGCGGTAAAACCAGCTTCCAGGGCTGCTTCCAGCATATAGCCGGAAATACGCGTGTCTTTACCGATCAATACTGCGGGGTGTTCAACTGCATGCCCTTGGCCAGCCGCTAAAACCATTCCTGCTGCATAGCCTAAGCGCATGACAAAATCTGGTGTGATGGGTGTTTCCCCTACGCGCCCGCGCACACCATCCGTACCAAAATACTTTCGACTCATTGTGTGTTCTCCACCGCTTCAAATACCGCCACCGCATCCCGTGTGGCAGCCACATCATGCACTCGTAAAATACGCGCACCTCGTACTATAGCCAACATATGCGCAGCAATGCCAGCAGATACACGCTCACTCGGTGCGCGCCCCGTTAACGCGCCCAGAACCGATTTACGCGACAACCCTACCAGAACCGGCAACCCGGTTACGGTGAACATTTCCAGATGGCGTAACAATTGCAAATTGTGCTCTAGCGTTTTACCAAAACCAAAACCCGGATCAATGCATAGACGATCAAGCGCAATGCCCGCATGCTGTGCCGCAGCGACACGCATGACGAGAAAGTCAGCCACATCCTGGACGACTTGTTTGTATTGAGGTTTCTGTTGCATGTTTTGCGGTACGCCTTGCATATGCATCAAGCACACGCCTGCATTGCTTTTTGCCAGAAGTTCAAGTGCGCCTGGCGCGCGTAAGGCATAAATATCATTAATCATGTCGGCACCTGCGGCGAGCGCCACACGCATGACATCTGGTTTAACGGTGTCGATAGAAAGCGGTACCCCACACCCAGCCAAACCCTGCAACACCGGCAATAGTCGATCAATTTCTTGTTGCGCGGACACCGGCTGCGCGCCAGGGCGAGAAGATTCCGCGCCCAGGTCAAGGATATGCGCACCTTCGGCCACCAGCTGCAGGCCATGCGCAATGGCGGCATCCGCACGACCACGCCAGCCATCGCCCGAAAAGGAATCATCGGTCAGGTTAACAATCCCCATGATCCGCGGGCGTTGCATATCCAGCAAAAATCGACCGCAGTACAACGGGCTGCGGGTATTCATCGGGAACATGCTTTAAGGAAACAAGCCTTGAAGAGATTGCCGTGGCAATCACCTGAGCCCCCACCGATGGCGCGCATGATCGGCAAGAGAAAAAGGAGCAAGGTGGCTAACGTCTAAAAATCAGGCCGGTGCTGTCGCTGTCGAGGCACCATCTGCGGCACCTCCACCATCCACTTTGGGCGCAGGTGGGATACTAGGCAACTTGGGCGCACGCGGGGGTTTACCCGCCATGATATCTTTGACTTGTTCGGCGTCGATGGTTTCCCATTCCAACAAGGCGGCAGTCATGGCCTCGACCTTGTCGCGGTTTTCATCCAGCAAACGACGTGCCAAGGCGTACTGCTCGTCCAGAATGCGACGAATTTCCTTATCCACGGTCTGCATGGTGGATTCAGACATGTTTTTGTGTGTCGTGACGGACCTGCCCAGGAACACTTCGCCCTCTTCTTCGCCATAAACCATCGGGCCAAGAACATCTGACATACCCCACTGCGTCACCATCCGGCGAGCCAAATCCGTGGCACGCTGAAAGTCGTTGGAAGCACCCGTAGTGATTTGATGCATGAACAATTCTTCAGCAATACGGCCCCCAAACAAGACAGTCACTGTGCACAGCAAACGTTCTTTATCCTGGCTAAACCGGTCTTCTTCCGGCAGCTGCATGGTAATACCCAAGGCGCGTCCGCGCGGCATGATGCTGACTTTATGCACGGGGTCTGTTTTGGGCAAGAGCATGGCGACGACTGCATGGCCGGATTCATGGTAAGCCGTGTTCCGCCGTTCCTCTTCCTGCATGATCATTGAACGGCGCTCAGAGCCCATCATGATCTTGTCTTTAGCACGCTCAAAATCTTCCATGTCCACAAAGCGCTTGTTGCCACGCGCAGCAAACAGCGCGGCTTCATTGACGAGATTTGCCAAATCAGCGCCCGAAAATCCGGGGCAGCCACGCGCCAAAACGGAGGCATCCACATCGGGTGCTGCCGGTACTTTACGCATATGCACCTTGATAATTTGCTCACGGCCACGAATATCTGGCAACGGCACCACCACCTGCCGATCAAAACGGCCTGGACGCAGCAGTGCAGGATCCAACACATCCGGTCGGTTGGTTGCCGCAATCACGATAACTCCAGCTGAGCCCTCAAAACCGTCCATCTCGACCAGCAGTTGATTCAGTGTTTGTTCACGCTCGTCATTGCCACCACCCAAGCCGGCGCCACGCTGCCGCCCTACGGCATCGATTTCATCGATGAAAATAATACAGGGTGCAGTCTTCTTGGCCTGCTCGAACATGTCGCGCACGCGTGATGCCCCCACACCAACAAACATTTCCACGAAATCCGAACCAGAAATCGAAAAGAACGGCACTTTGGCTTCGCCAGAAATCGCTTTGGCCAACAGTGTCTTACCGGTACCCGGGCTGCCAACCAGCAACACGCCACGCGGGATTCGCCCACCAAGTTTCTGGAATTTTGTCGGATCGCGCAAAAAGTCGACGAGTTCAGATACCTCCTCTTTCGCCTCATCACACCCTGCCACATCGACAAACGTAATCACGTTGGCGGATTCATCCATCAAACGGGCTTTGCTTTTACCAAAAGATAACGCACCGCCTTTACCGCCACCTTGCATCTGGCGCATGAAATAGATCCACACACCAATCAGCAGCAACATCGGGAACCACGAGACCAGAATACTCATGAGGAAAGACTGCTCTTCATCAGGCTTGGCAACCACAGCCACGTTGTTTTTCAGTAGATCAGACACCATCCACAAATCTTGTGGCGCATAGGAAATGAGCTTTTTTCCGTCAGTCGTCGTCGCTTCCAGCGTACGCCCCTGAATCACGACTTTGGTGATGTGCCCCTGTTTGACCTCATCAAGAAATTGCGAGTATTCCAGCGTATTTTGCGCCGCCTGGTGTGAACTGAACTGGTTGAACACCGTCATCAATACAATACCGACAACTAGCCAGATCAATAAATTTTTGAACATATTATTCACGATAACTCTACTTTCTACGGGCTATGTACCAGGCCCATTCTATTGCTGCTGATAACAATCTGCAAACGCTATGGGCAGCTCACAGGCGACGCGTAAACAACAATTAGCGCTTACCTTGCGCTAATAAAAAATTCTCCGCGCTACGACCGCGCGAAGCGGCTGGCTTTCTGACTTGCACGGTTTTAAACATTTTCAATACAGCGGTGCGTAGCTCCATGAAACCAAGACCTTGGAATACTTTGACCAGCATAACACCATCCGGTTTCAAATTTTTCTCACAAAAATCCAGCGTTAACTCAGCTAGCAGCATGACACGCGTCTGATCCACTAATTCAATACCTGACATATTGGGGGCCATATCTGAAAGTACAAGGTCCACTCTGCGACCTGCCAGCTTTTCTTCCAAAGCGTGCAACACTTCATCCTCACGAAAATCACCTTGAATAAAATCAACACCATTTAAACTGTCCATGGGCAAAATATCCAGCGCAATGAGCTGCCCGCCGGGCAAGATGCGTCTGGAAGCGACTTGCGACCAGCTCCCCGGCGCTGAGCCAAGATCCACCACCGTCATTCCCGGTCGTAACAGCCTGTCGTTGTCATCAATCTCAATGAGCTTGAATGCTGCGCGCGAACGCCATCCTTCAGACCTTGCACGTTGCACGTAGGTGTCCGTGACATGCTCCATCATCCAGGCTTTGTTCTTTTTATTGCGTTTGATTTTCTCACTCACGTTACAATTCGCCTATGACTGAATTAAATCCCACCCAGCGCCGCGCACTGCGCGCTACCGCTCACCATTTGAATCCTGTTGTATCGATCAGCCAAAGAGGGCTTACGCCGACTGTTTTGGCTGAAATTGATCGCTGCCTCAAGGCCCATGAACTCATTAAAGTACGCCTTTACGGAATAGAACGCGATACGCGTCCTGCACTTTTTGATGAAATCTGTCACTCGCTACGCTGTGCCCAAGTACAACACATTGGTAATTTACTCGTGCTCTGGCGTGAAAACCCAGTAGACGCAAACACAGAAAAGTCGGCGCTGGCAACACGGCGACCAAGAAAAATGGGGACGAAAAAACAAGAAGCAGCGCGTAATGAATTGAGCAAAAAACGCAAAAGCTAAAATGGCTAAAGTTTTTTGCCACTGGGCTTGCCACAATTTTGCACAATCACCAGTGCGACTCCCAACAGAGTCTGCAACAGGTAAAGTCCGCTAGATACGCCATGCCATAAGGCAAAGCGATCATGAAAAGCACTTTCCATCACTGGCAAGGGGTGCGCATCATGTTTTAGCTGTGCCAGCAACGGCTGAATGCCAAAGTGGCTAATGGCTGTAATGCACAACATGAATGTGACCAACCAGAACACGCTCGAGCGGAAAACACCCCTGCGCTTTATTGCAGTTAAATACAATAAAAGATACGCGCCACACGCCAAACTTACCCAGGCCATGACAGAAAACATCGCACCAGCCAACTCTCCAGCCAGCGTGCGGTCAGCGAGTTGCGAAAATAAAACCGGTGCCGCGATATAGCCAATGGCCATCTGGCTGCCCAGCCAGATGGCCATCACAAGGGTATATATCGCGGTCGCAATGCGCATCAGAAGGTTAAACAGGGCAAACCAGAATAATGTGATTTACAGAACTTGCACGAGACAGAACATCAAATGTATTTGACATCGAGAATTTCATACTCACGCACACCACCCGGCGTTTGAACTTCAACAGTATCGCCGCTGAACTTGCTGATAAGTGCCCGGGCGACGGGCGAGCTAAACGAGATCTTTCCCGATTTGATATCGGATTCATCATCGCCCACAATCTGGTACACCACGGGTTGCCCGCTATTTACATCTTCGAGTTCAACCGTCGCGCCAAACACAACGCGACCATCAGCATCCAGCGAGGCTGGATCAATGATCTGCGCGTTACTTAGCTTGCCTTCCACTTCGGCAATACGCCCCTCAATAAAGCCTTGTCGCTCTTTGGCTGCGTCATACTCGGCATTTTCAGACAAATCACCATGCGATCGTGCCTCGGCAATCGCGGCAATCACCCCTGGCCGGTCAACAGATTTCAGCCGCTGCAGCTCAACCCGCAACAATTCGGCCCCATGAAGGGTGATCGGAAACTTGCCGCTCATGATACAAGCTCAGTATGTAGTTGTTGCAAAGAATAGGTTTCCAGGCCGGCATGGCGCATGCCGGCACACGCGGCCAAGCCGCCTTCAATCGTGGTGAACAAAGTCACTTTGGCACCTAGGGCAGATGTGCGAATCGAGCGTGAATCAGAAATCGCACCACGGCTCTCTTCGACAGTATTGATAATCAAGGTCATGTCTCCATTTTTAATCATATCGACAATATGTGGCCGACCTTCCGTTACTTTATTCACCACGGAAACGGGTAAACCCGCAGCAGCAATGACGGCCGCAGTTCCTTTGGTCGCTGTCAATACAAAACCCAGTTCGTACAATTGCGCGGCGACATCCACAGCCTTGATCTTATCTGCCGCCTTAACGCTGATAAAGACTCTACCTGATTTAGGCAAGCGCGTTCCCGCAGCCAACTGCGATTTAACAAATGCTTCGCCAAACGTGCGGCCTACGCCCATGACTTCGCCTGTCGATTTCATTTCCGGGCCCAAAATACTATCCACACCGGGGAACTTGATAAAGGGGAAAACGGCTTCCTTCACCGAGAAATAAGGTGGAATAATCTCGTGTGTTACACCCTGCTCAGCCAAGCTGCGGCCCGCCATGCACCGCGCAGCAATTTTGGCAAGCGGCAGGCTCGTCGCCTTGGAAACAAAAGGCACCGTGCGTGAAGCACGTGGATTGACTTCCAGCACATACACCACGGTATCACTGCCCTGTCCTTGAATGGCGAATTGCACATTCATCAACCCGACGACATTCAGCCCGAATGCCATGATTTCGGTTTGCCGACGCAACTCATCCTGAATCTCTTTGGAAAGCGAGAATGGCGGCAAGGAACATGCCGAATCACCCGAGTGCACACCGGCTTGTTCGATATGTTCCATGATGCCGCCAATAATGACCTGTTTGCCATCACACAGGGCATCAACATCCACCTCGATCGCATCATTCAGAAATCGATCAAGCAGCACGGGTGAATCGTTTGATACCTTGATGGCATCGTGCATGTAGCGCTCAAGATCTTTTTGCTCATGGACAATTTCCATGGCCCGTCCGCCCAGCACATACGATGGGCGAACCACCAGCGGATAGCCAATTTCTTCAGCCAATCGCAGGGCATCCGCTTCAGTGCGCGCCGTGCGATTCGGCGGCTGCCTCAATCCCAATTCATGCAGCAATTGTTGGAAACGCTCGCGATCTTCAGCCGCATCAATCATGTCAGGGCTGGTGCCGATAATGGGCACGCCGTTGGCTTCCAGTTCCCGGGCACGCTTCAGGGGTGTCTGTCCGCCAAACTGCACAATGACCCCTTCGGGTTGCTCAATATGCACGATTTCAAGAATATCTTCCAGCGTCAGCGATTCGAAATACAGCCGATCAGAAGTGTCATAGTCTGTCGATACAGTTTCCGGATTGCAATTGATCATGATGGTCTCATAACCATCTTCGCGCATCGCCAACACGGCATGCACACAACAGTAGTCGAACTCGATACCCTGACCAATTCGATTCGGCCCACCGCCCAGCACCATGATCTTGCGCCGTGATGTCGGCTGCGCTTCGCATTCCTCTTCATACGTGGAATACATGTAGGCTGTCGCCGTAGAGAATTCCGCCGCGCACGTATCCACCCGCTTATAGACGGGACGAATGCCCATGGCATGCCGACGCTCACGGATCGCCGTCTCGCCAGCGCCGACTTTCAAGCCGATGCGACGATCAGAAAAACCTTGCCGCTTCAAGCTGCGTAAGACTGATGCATCCAAATCAGTCAAACGTTGTGCGCTAAGCCATGACTCCGTATTGACAACATCTTCAATCTGCGCCAAGAACCAGGGGTCAATCTTGCTTAACGCAAAAACCTCATCTTGCGAATAACCTTCGCGAAAAGCCTGTGCCACGTACCAGATACGCTGTGGGCCGGGGTTAGCCAGCTCGTGATTAATTTCTTCGCGCGTAGCCTCGATTTCATCAAAACCATACACGCCGACTTCCAAGCCGCGCAATGCCTTTTGCATGGACTCCTGAAAGGTGCGTCCAATGGCCATCACTTCGCCGACGGATTTCATCTGTGTGGTGAGTCGGTCGTTTGCTTGCGGAAATTTCTCAAATGCAAAGCGCGGAATTTTTGTGACGACATAATCAATCGCTGGCTCAAATGAAGCCGGGGTTGCACCACCGGTGATGTCGTTTTTCAGCTCGTCCAAGGTGTAACCAACGGCCAGTTTGGCGGCAATTTTCGCAATCGGAAAACCCGTGGCTTTTGACGCCAGGGCAGATGAGCGCGACACACGTGGATTCATCTCAATCACCACCATCTGCCCATTTTTCGGATTCACCGCAAACTGCACGTTCGAGCCGCCCGTATCCACGCCAATCTCGCGCAGCACCGCAATACTGGCGTTACGCATGAGCTGATATTCACGATCAGTCAGCGTCTGCGCCGGTGCCACGGTAATGGAGTCGCCCGTATGTACGCCCATCGGGTCAAGGTTTTCAATGGAGCAAATGATGATGCAATTATCCTTGCAATCCCGTACCACTTCCATCTCATACTCTTTCCAGCCCAGGAGCGACTCTTCAATCAGTAGCTCCTTGGTAGGCGAGGCCTCCAGTCCGCGCTTGCAGATTTCAACAAACTCTTCCTGGTTGTAAGCAATACCACCGCCCGAGCCGCCCATGGTGAATGAAGGACGAATAATGGTCGGAAAGCCCATGGCGCCCTGCACTTGCTGCGCCTCTTCCATGCTGTGCGCAATACCTGATCGCGCCGAACCCAAACCAATTTTGGTCATGGCGCGCTTGAACTTTTCGCGATCTTCAGCTTTATCGATAGCCTCGCGTGAAGCACCTATCATTTCGACGCCATATTTTTCAAGGACGCCATGCTTTGCCAGATCCAACGCGCAGTTCAACGCCGTTTGTCCGCCCATGGTGGGCAATACGGCATCAGGCCGCTCTTTTTCGATGATGTTTTCCAGCACGCGCCAGGTAATCGGCTCGATGTAGGTCACATCAGCCATACCGGGGTCAGTCATGATCGTGGCAGGATTGGAATTCACCAGAATGACACGATAGCCCTCTTCACGCAGTGCTTTGCACGCTTGCGCTCCGGAATAGTCGAACTCGCAAGCCTGACCAATAATGATCGGACCCGCGCCAATGATGAGAATGCTTTTAATGTCGGTGCGCTTAGGCATGGTGCGTTTTTTGCGTCTTGTTATATTCAACCATCAAGGAAATGAAACGATCAAAGAGATACCCCACATCATGCGGCCCGGGGCTGGCTTCTGGGTGCCCCTGAAAACAAAAGGCGGGCCGGTCAGACCACTTCATGCCTTGCAGGCTGCCGTCAAATAATGAAACATGTGTAACGTTTACCTCCGTCGGCAAAGTAGCCTCATCCACCATGAACCCGTGATTTTGACTGGTAATCAATACCCGGCCTGACTCAATATCTTTAACAGGGTGATTGGCGCCATGATGACCAAACTTCATTTTTTGCGTTTTAGCCCCAGCGGCCAACGCCATCAGTTGATGTCCCAAACAGATGCCGAATGTCGGCAACCGCTGGTCAAGAAATTCGCGAATCGCGGCAACCGCGTAATCACAGGGTTCCGGGTCGCCAGGGCCATTGGATAAAAACACACCATCCGGATGCATCGCCAGTACGTCGGCGGCAGAAGTCTGCGCTGGTACGACGGTAAGCTGACAACCACGCGCGGCCAACATGCGCAGGATGTTTCGCTTGATACCGAAATCATAAGCGACGACATGAAACAGAGGTGTCGCTTGCGGTTTAAATCCGTTTCCTAACGACCATTCACCCTCACTCCAAGGGTAAGGCTTTGCCGTTGTCACTACTTTTGCCAGATCCATGCCGGCAAGACCAGGAAAAGCGCGGGCTTGCTGAAGCGCGTCATCTTCATTTAATACTTCGCCCGCCATCAAACAACCCGCCTGAGCACCTTTTTCGCGCAACAAGCGCGTGAGCTTGCGGGTATCGATATCGGCAATTCCGACAATGTTTTCGGCACGCAAATAGGTGTCTAAAGTTCGCTCACTACGGAAATTTGAGGCCAACAAAGGCAAATCACGAATCACCAGGCCCGCAGCAAAAATTCGACCTGATTCACCATCCTCATGATTCACACCGTAACTTCCGATGTGCGGGTAGGTTAGTGTCACTATTTGCTGCGCATAAGAGGGATCAGTGAGGATTTCCTGATAGCCGGTGAGCGCTGTGTTGAACACCACTTCACCAACACTTTTGCCACTGGCGCCAATGGCTTTACCTCTAAATACTGTTCCGTCGGCCAAAGCGAGAAGGGCGGGCGGAAAATGAGGCACGGTAGGCTCCTGAATCAAGGCTTGCGATAGATGGAACCAAACACCTGATTGTTTCACATGGTATTTGGCAAACCCATAAATTATAGCGCTCAACCCCCGCCAGGGCAAACCTGATTAGTCAAAACTGACCAATTAAATAATTAAATACTGGGGTTTGTGCAGGCGACGTAAATGTGCAATACCGTGTGCGAATTATGTGCATCACAGCATAATTAATGACGGCTAGCAGTTCAATTTATTTCATCGGGCATTTAAAAGTTACTGATAGCCCACTAACTATTTTGAAAGACTTGACGGATTGGCGCCATCAATGCCGTCAATGCCGTCTTTTTCATGGTGCCGGGAAGGAGAGTCGAACTCCTACACCTTGCGGCGGCGGATTTTGAGTCCGCTGCGTCTACCAATTCCGCCATCCCGGCCAGGACTTCACCCGTTGCAACAAGTTGGGCTTACAGAGGTTCGCATTATCCTTGAAAGCACCTTCGTCATCAATGGGAAAATGCGAAAGTTATCAAAAAATTTAGTCATCCAGATATTACAGGCGTGTAAACAGACGATTTTTTCGTCAGATTCCGTATCACCGGCGCTGACTTTTTATTCGTTCAGACAATACTGACGATGAATGCTTATCGAATCCGCGAACGGCGTGCTTCCAAACAATCCAATAGTTGCCCACTGGCACTACGCAACCGCTGATTCAGCAGAATCAATAATTCCATCAGCAGCTTGATACCCAGAGCAGGCTCTTCAGCAATCAGGCGCGACAAACTTTGCCGATCAAGCACGGCAAAATCCACCGGAGTAAGCGACACGCAACTGGCAAAACGTGGCTCACCATCAATCAGTGACATTTCACCCAGAATTTTACCGGGGTCAGCAATGCTGAGCACTTGTGGTTGCCCCCGCACATCTTTTTTCACAACTTCAACATTGCCTTCGAGAATTAACAGCATGAAATCGCCCACTTCTCCCTCACAAATGATTTCACTGCCTTGCGGTGCGTGGTAGCAATGCATATAGCGAGAAAGCTCAGCAATTTCTGCACTATTAAAATCATCGAACATCTGAATAGACATGATGATTTCATGGATGCGGCCAATGAATATTGGCGCATCACCGAGATAATCGAGATTCGAAATGGAGTCGATCGTACTCATAATGAGTCAGCGCAGCAAATGAAAACAGGCAACCTGTGGGCTGCCTGTTTTCTGGTCGTCACAAATCATTAGGCTACCAGTGGCACAATCAAGAGTGCCACGATATTAATGATCTTGATCAGCGGATTAACTGCCGGACCCGCCGTATCTTTATAAGGATCGCCAACAGTATCACCTGTCACGGCTGCCTTGTGGGCTTCTGACCCTTTGCCACCAAAGTGACCATCTTCAATATATTTTTTGGCATTATCCCAAGCGCCACCACCCGTGGTCATTGAAATTGCAACAAAAATACCAGTCACGATGGTACCCATCAACACACCACCGAGTGCCCGCACGCCTGCTCCAGGGCCCATTAGTGCATTCATACCAAAGGCTGTCACCACCGGCACTAAAACAGGGAGTAACGAAGGAATCATCATTTCCTTGATTGCAGCTTTAGTCAGCATATCAACGCATGTGCCATATTCTGGCTTGGCTGTGCCTTCCATGATCCCCTTGATGTCGCGAAACTGGCGCCTTACTTCAACAACGACCGCACCCGCTGAGCGACCCACCGCTTCCATCGCCATGGCCCCAAAAAGGTAAGGAATCAAGCCACCGATAAAGAGACCGATAATCACCGCAGGATCTGACAGGTCAAAAGCGAAACTCTTGCCCATCGCCTGCAGCCCATGTGTAAAGTCGGCAAACAACACCAGCGCCGCCAGTCCTGCTGAGCCAATGGCATAGCCTTTAGTGACTGCTTTTGTTGTATTGCCAACAGCATCCAGCGGATCAGTAATGCCGCGCACTGAAGCAGGCAAATCAGCCATTTCGGCAATACCGCCTGCGTTATCCGTGATCGGTCCATAGGCATCCAGTGCAACGATGATGCCCGCCATCGACAGCATGGATACCGCTGCAATGGCGATACCATAGAGCCCACCCAAGGTATAAGAAGCCCAGATCGCGGCGCACACTGACAACACAGGCCAAGCGGTGGATTTCATGGACACCCCAAGGCCAGCAATAATGTTCGTGCCATGCCCCGTGGTTGATGCTTCAGCAATGTGCCGCACTGGCTTGAACTCAGTTCCGGTATAGTACTCGGTGATATAGACCATCAACCCGGTCAGTGCCAAACCAACGATTGATGCGCCATACAGCCGCATTTGTGATCCGCCGCTGATACCAAGCACGGCATCAAGCAGATGGTCATCAATCAGCCAGGTTGTCAGCGGATAAAAAGCAATCAATGCCATGCCACCAGCAACCATCAAGCCTTTGTAAAGCGCGTTCATGATTTTTCCGCCGGGGGAGGTTTTGACAAACATAGCCCCAACAATGGAAGCAATAATGGAAAAGCCCCCTAACACCAGCGGATACGATATCGCCGCTTCAGCCATTAAATCAGAAGATTTGAACAACAAGGCGCCTAATAGCATCGTCGCCACGATCGTGACTGCATAGGTCTCGAAAAGGTCAGCTGCCATACCAGCGCAATCACCGACGTTATCGCCGACGTTGTCAGCAATCACCGCAGGATTACGCGGATCATCTTCCGGAATACCCGCTTCGACTTTACCAACCAAATCGGCGCCCACATCAGCGCCTTTGGTAAAAATGCCACCACCCAGCCGTGCAAAAATGGAAATCAGCGAAGAGCCAAACCCAAGGCCTACCAGCGGATGCACAATGCTCTCCAAGCTGGCAGTTGTTCCGCCCAGGGCTTTAAGTAGAACGTAGTAGCCCGTAACCCCCAGCAAACCCAAACCGACAACCAGCATCCCTGTAATCGCACCGCCACGAAATGCGACATTCAGCGCCTCATTAAGGCCGACGCGTGCCGCCTCTGCCGTACGCACATTTGCCCGCACGGAAACATTCATGCCAATGTAGCCGGCGGCACCTGACAACACCGCACCGATGATAAATCCGACCGACGTATGCCAGCCGAGAGCAAACCAGATAACAACAGCGAGAATGACACCCACCGCACCGATGGTCGTGTATTGTCGATTCAGATAAGCTTGCGCGCCCTCCTGAATGGCGGCTGCAATTTCGCGCATTCGATCGTTACCAGCAGATTGCGCTAATATCCAGCGACTTGAGATAGCACCATAAACAATAGCCAATACAGCGCAGATCAATGCAAACATTAATCCTGATGACATACTCTCTCTCCTGTAGTTATTAGGTTAAATCGAAAAGCTCTCCAGTTTTCTTGCTACGCTTACATTTTGCAGTCTCACATAATCTGGCAAACCCTCGAGAAAAGGAGGTATATCTTCTCCTGTAATAAGTGGCGCAAGATAACGACGAGCTGCATCTGTAATACCAAAACCATCGGCAGTTATAAAATCTGCTGGCATCTTTCGTTCAACATTTGCGACTTGATCAAGCGGAGCCTCGACGATGTCCCAGCGATAAGGATGATCTGCCAGACGACGGATCGCCGGCATCACGGCGTTCTTGCCGGCAAGGGCCATATCAACTGCCGCCTTGCCAACTGCATACGCCTGTTCGACATCCGTTTTCGAGGCAATATGCCGCGCAGCCCGCTGCAGGTAATCGGCAACAGCCCAGTGAAATTTATAGCCCAGCTGCTCTTTAACCAGTTGCGCGATCTGCGGCCCGATACCTCCCAGCTGCGCATGTCCAAAGGCATCGGTAGTGCCCGCTCCAGCTAGCAGCTTGCCATCCGGCCCGAGCAACCCCTCCGACACGGCAATGGCACAGTAACCATACCGCTCAACACATTCTTTGACACGAGCCAAGAACCGTGCTTCATCAAACAAAACTTCCGGTAGCAGCAACAAATGGGGTGCTTCACCTTCATTCCTGGCGGCCAAAGCACATGCAGCAGTTATCCATCCGGCATGGCGGCCCATGACTTCAAACACGAATACCTTGGTTGAGGTTCTTGCCATTGAGGCAACATCAAGTCCGGCCTCGCGCATGGAGGTTGCAACATATTTCGCAACCGAACCAAAACCAGGACAGGTGTCAGTCAGTGGTAAATCGTTATCAACGGTTTTAGGAATATGAATGGCTTGCAATGGAAAACCAAGGGCGGCTGAAAGCTGGGATACTTTAAGACAGGTATCCGCTGAGTCACCACCGCCATTGTAAAAAAAATAACCAATATCATGAGCGCGAAAGACCTCAATCAATCGCTCAAATTCACGCCGACTCTGCTCCAGGCTTTTGAGCTTATAGCGACACGAACCAAATGCGCCACCCGGCGTATGGCGCAAGCGTGCGATGTCGATAGCAGATTCTAGCGAGGTATCAATCAAATCCTCCGTCAACGCACCAATGATGCCATCGCGCCCGGCCAGCACATTACCAATACGATCAGGATGTGCACGTGCTGTCTCAATGACGGCACAAGCAGAAGCATTAATGACGGCGGTAACGCCCCCTGACTGTGCATAAAAAGCGTTTTTAATAACCATGGTAGAAAACTCAGGCTAGTGCATTTAACAGCGTGTTGGTGATGCTATCCACAGGCCCTAGCCCGTTGATTCGCATATACCTTGGACCAGCGATGTCGCCTTGTGCAGACCAAGCTTGGTAATAATTAACCAGGGGCAAGGTTTGTGCGCGATACACTTCGAGGCGCTTTTTAACAGTCTCCTCCTGGTCATCATCCCGCTGGATTAGCTGCTCACCTGTGAGATCATCTTTACCTTCGGTTTTGGGCGGATTAAACGCCACATGGTAAGTACGCCCTGAACCAGGATGTACCCGCCGCCCACTCATGCGCAAGACAATTTCACTATCGGGTACGTCAATTTCAATCACAAAATCGATGGATATTCCTTCCACTTTCATCGCTTCTGCCTGCGGAATCGTGCGGGGGAATCCATCCAAAAGATAACCATTGGCACAGTCGGCCTGCTTCAGACGCTCTTTTACCAAGCCGATGATGATGTCGTCAGAAACCAGACCACCGGCATCCATTATTTTTTTAGCTTCCTGACCTAACGGTGTACCTGCTTTGACTGCAGCCCGCAGCATATCGCCAGTAGAAATCTGCGCAATTTTAAATTTTTCACAGATAGCCACGGCTTGGGTTCCCTTTCCCGCACCCGGTGGACCAAGAAGAATTAGACGCATAAGTACTCAAGCTCCGGAAAATTATATTGAAAATATTTTTTAAGCATTTTTCTATCTGCACGAAGATACCGTCAATTCACAATATGGTCAAACGCCTGCCTGACACGCGCCAAATCTTCCGGCGTATCGACGCCCGCTGCTGGCGCATCAAGACAATCGACAACACGAATAACAAATCCATTTGCCAACGCACGCAATTGTTCAAGAGATTCCCACTGCTCGAGCACGTTTGGCGACAGTTGGCTGTATTGCCGCAAAAAATCCGCGCGATAAGCATATAAACCGATATGGCGACGGACCGGCAACCCAGAAGGGAAGGCACACGGATTTGTTGCAAAAGCATCCCGTGGCCAAGGAATAGGCGCGCGTGAAAAGTACAGTGCCCGACCATGTCCATCAACAACGACTTTAACTACATTCGGATTTATAAATTCAGCCAACTCGCTCAAAGGATGCGCGGCAGTGGCGATAGATGCTTGTGCGTCATCTGCTAAGGCACTCGCAACACGGGCAATCAACGCAGGATCAATCAAGGGCTCATCGCCTTGCACATTAACAACAATCGCTTCGCCATCCCAGCGCTTCAGCTTAGCCACTTCAGCTAATCGATCAGTTCCTGAGGCATGATCAACACGGGTCATGATGACATCAAAACCATACGCTAAAACGGCGTGCATTACTCGCTTATCATCAGTTGCAATGCATATTTCCATGGCGCCACTTTTTACCGCTGCCTCGGCCACACGCACCACCATCGGTTTTCCGGCGATATCCGCTAATGGCTTGCCGGGCAAACGGGTCGACGCCCAGCGTGCCGGAATCACGACCCGAAAAGGCATGCGCAAACGCATCAGAGTTCTTCAGCTGTGACTTTACGCGCCGCTTCTTCCAGCATCACGGGAATGTCATCTTTAATCGCAAAAGCCAGCTTGCACCCTTTACAAACCAATTCGGATGCCGCTTTACGATAATCCAATGGGCTTTTGCAAATAGGGCAAACAAGTATTTCAAGTAGACGTGCATCCATTGATTTTCTCCAAAATAAAAGCCACAAGATCAGGGCTCACGTTCGCGGTCACAGGGAGTACCCAAACAGGCAAAGCCAAATTCAGTCCGATAAATTTTACGGCATCCTTCTCTGTGGTCAGAATCGCATCTCCAAAAAAATTCAGTTCTTCGCGGTGGTAATCATGATGGTCAGCAAATGGATGGGGCTCAAATACTAAGCCCATCGCCTGTAAATGATCAAAAAAACGCTGGGGCGAGCCTATGCCTGCAACGGCATGTAATTGCTTACCCATAAAGTCTTCGGCGCGACAGGTTGTTTGCTTTTGACCAAGGCGATAAAAACTCAGCCCCTGAAGATGCATAGTAAAGACAGGGCGCCCAAAAGTCGGCACTGGTGATACGGCGCGACATGCTGAATCCACTCCTTGAAACGTGGCAGGGGGCCTTACGGCCCCATTGAAAACCACGGCATCCACCTGCCGCAATCGACTGATTGGCTCACGTAACGGGCCAGCAGGAAGCTGCCAACCATTCATCATGCCTCGCTGATCGAAAACCGCAATTTCGACATCGCGCGCCAAACGATAATGCTGCAAACCATCGTCAGACAGAATCACATCACAGGCGGGGTATCGAGACAGCAACGCTTGCGCTGCACGCACACGATCACGACCAATAAATAGCGGGCTCAGGCTGCGCTGTGCGAGCAATAGCGGCTCATCTCCCACAACCAGCGGATCACTATCGGTAGTCACTTCAAGCACACCTTTTGCCGACCCACGATAGCCGCGACTTACGATCCCGGGATGCATGCCTCGTTCACGCAACAAGCTCGCCACATGCAGAATGAGAGGTGTTTTACCTGTACCACCGACGGTCAGATTACCAATCACAATGACAGGCACCGACACGCGCTGTATTGAAAAAAAACCCACACGATAAAACAGCAAACGTGACGCAGTAACGGCTGCGAAAATCAGCGATACAGGATACAGAAAATAGGAAAACAGGCCGCGATGCTGCCAGAAAGCAGGGCTGCCTACCGATTCAGCGTTGGGCTTGCTGGGTAGCAAAGGAAATATGCGAAAGCCCAGCAGATTGGGCGGCCTGCATCACATCAATCACCGTTTGATGCATGGCCTTGGCATCTGCATTGATAATCACTACAGACTCTTTCCCAGGGGAAGTGGCGCGCTGCAATGCCTGCTGCAGGCTAGCTACATCACGCTCTGCAACAGGTACCTTATTGATCATCGTCTCACCTGCTGCCGTGATGACGACATTAATTTCATCAGGCTGCTCTTTGTTTTGCTGTACATCAGCCGTTGGCAGATTGATTTCAAGGCCGGAAAACTTTGAGTAGGTAGTGGTAGTCATGACAAAAATCAAAATCACCAACAATACATCAATCATTGCAATAAGATTTATTTCCGGCATTTCACGTTGCCGACTGCGCTGAAAATTCATTTCAGACTCCTAGCTACGATCGCCATGAATCATTTCAACCAGCTTAATGGCTTCTTGTTCCATTTCAACCAAAAATCCATCTACCAGTGCTCGAAAATGACGATAGGCAATCATGCTTGGAATCGCAATAACCAGACCAAACCCTGTGTTATAGAGTGCAACAGAAATCCCGTGAGCAAGGGCCTGCGGGTTATTACCCGATGCCGTAGGTGAACCAAAGATTTCGATCATGCCTATGACCGTACCGAAAAGACCCATCAGCGGAGCAATCGTCGCAATCGTCCCCAGCGTTGTCAGATAACGCTCAAGATCATACGCCACCGCACGACCTGACTCTTCAATAGCCTCTTTCATCACTTCGCGCGAGCTTTTAGCATTACGTATCCCTGAGGCAAGTACGCGGCCTAAAGGAGAGTTATTTTCTATCTTGGCGATCAATGTTTCACTTACACCAGCCTGCCGATATTCTGCGATAACGCCTTGCAGAACGCCTGAGGGTAATACCTTCACACGACGCAAAACCATTGTGCGCTCAATAATCAATGCAACCGCAATAACGGAAGCAAATAACAACGGCCATATAGGCCATCCAGCCGCTTGAATAATTGCAAACACGTGGACAAACTCCCAGTGAACAACGAAAGCCGCACTTTAGCCGGAACGGCTCACTTCAGCAACACAGTCAGGACGAGTCCCTGCAGAAAAGTCCCTGGGTTATCCCCAAATTCTGTGGATAATTCCGTGGAAAACAGCGCAATGTTTAATCTAACTCACTTTAAATAAAGGTAATTCTTTTGGCCGGATAAAATTCAAACAGCTACGTCAATGATCGTTGATAGTTTAGTATTCATCCTTTTGAAAAACAGGCCCTACGCATGGCTATACCTTCTTCAGTGATAAGTATTAGTGAATTGAACCACCTCACCCGCCAAACATTAGAGCAAGCATTTCCTCTACTTTGGGTAACCGGCGAAATTTCAAACCTGCTGCGCGCAGCGTCGGGACATGTTTATTTCACACTGAAGGACACTACAGCTCAGGCACGTTGCATTATGTTTCGCACACGTGCGCAAATACTGCCTTGGCGTCTGGAAAATGGACAGCAGGTTGAAGCACGGGCGTTAGTATCACTTTATGAACCGCGTGGTGATTTTCAGTTAAATATTGAGGCGATTCGCCGCGCAGGCTTGGGGCGGCTTTTTGAGGAATTCTCACGCCTGAAACAAAAGCTTGAAATGGAAGGTTTGTTCGCAGTCGAGAGAAAAATCTCTCTACCGCGCCTACCCAGTCGAATCGGAATTATCAGCTCCCTCCATGCTGCCGCTTTACACGATGTTTTATCCTCACTCAACCGTCGTGCCCCCCATTTGACCATTACCATCTACCCAACCCTGGTACAAGGTGAAATGGCGGCCAGTGGTATTGCTCAAGCAATTGCCTCCGCAACACGGCACAGTAGGTGCGACCTTTTACTGCTAGTCCGTGGCGGCGGAAGCATCGAAGATTTATGGGCATTCAATGAAGAAATTGTTGCCTACGCTATTGCTAGCAGCACCTTACCAATTATCAGCGGTGTTGGCCACGAAACGGATACCACAATTGCTGATTTTGTTGCCGATTTACGTGCACCAACACCTACCGCAGCAGCTGAGTTAGCAACACAACACTGGCATGACATGCCACAAAAAATTATTGACCTGCGTCAAAAGCTCAACAACGCAATACAGTATCGCCTGTCACGTGATCAGCAACGACTTGACCATATGACACTTCGCCTGACACACCCAGCTAATACTATAAAGCGTCGGCAAGATCAGGTGCAATTACTCGGTTCCAAACTAAATGCTGCACTGGCAAGCTATCTGCACAGACATCACGACCGTATTAACCGCATTCAAATGCATTTTAACTATCTCGCCCCACGTATAGAAAGCCGCCAAGGACAACTGGCGTTGCTTGAGCAGCGTTTAAACGCTGCAAAAAATAGGTTTTTTTTACAAAAGCATAGTGCCCTACATCCTCTTTCCAAAGCGCTGGAGCATCTTAATCCCCGCAATACGTTAGCACGTGGGTTCGCTATTGTCCGTAACACGCAGGGAGCGGTAGTAAGCCATGCCGACGCGCTACGCTCAGGAAACCAAATCGCGGTTGAACTGGCAACAGGCCACATAACAGCAAAAGTACTGACAGTATGCTCGTTTGAAGACTCTCAGAGCGAGCCTTAAACCTTATTAATTAAACAATTCGACCAATCGATCATGGCAAAAAGCACTAAATCCTATTCACCGCATCACTTCTTTAACCCGATTTAACCTTGCACTGAATAAAAGAATCTTTTATAATGATTCTTTTCTCATGCTTTTACCTTATTAGATAATCATTATGGCCAACACAGTACAAGCTCGCAAGCGCGCACGCCAATCTGCTAATCAACGTATCCATAATATGGATCAACGCTCGTCATTGCGTACTGCCATAAAAAAAGTACGTAAAGCAATCGCAACGGGCGACAAAGCTAGTGCCCAGGCTGTTTTTGTTGAGTCACAAAAAATAATAGACTCGATCGCTGACAAAAAAATTGTCCATAAGAACCTTGTTGCCCGCCAAAAAAGTCGCTTATCTGCTGCGATTAAAGCACTGTAAATCATTTCATATAGAATCAAAAAATTCGAATAACTGTTCAAAAGCTGCCTTAAGGCAGCTTTTTTTTGGCTATTTTTTATTATTCACGGCCTAAGTAATTTAAAGCGAGAAAATCCAAGCAACGCTTACCTTCTTGCCATTAGTATCCATCCGACTCAGACTCAGTGTAATTTAGTGAGATATGATGAATTAATAGCTAGCGGTTAGCTTACTCACCCCAACTATCATGGAACCGGATTCCAAGCCTCGATTCTTAAACCAACCTGCATTCATCTCCAAAGCATAACGCGCTGGCTTCAAAGCACAGTGGCTATTCTCAGTCTGCGGTTCCATTTCCTCAACATTGATAATAGCGCCCTGCTCATTTAAAAAGGCGACCGAAAGTGGAAGATAAGTATTCTTCATCCACATACAATGTTTTGCAGACACTGGAAATACAAACAACATCCCATGCTGCGTAGGCATGGATTTTCGGTGCATCAGACCAGAAGTTCGGCTATCAAGTGTTGCGGCGAGCTCCGCTTCAACATGGTGCATGCCCGCAAATAAATTGACAGGCCGAGGTATATTCGACTCTGCATTCACAGATGCTGTAAAAAATGCTATTACCAATGCACCACTGAGTAGCGTTAATATCTGACTTCCCATAGCACATCCTTAAAAGAATATCTCATACGATAGCGATTACAAAAGACACAAATAAAAAACGGCGGGTTATCCCGCCGTTTTTTATCATTAAAGAAAAATTACTTGGCTTCTTCAGTAGCAGCAGCGGGAGCTGCTGCCTTCTTGGCCTTACGGTGGTGCTTCTTCTTGGCTTTCACAACAGGGGCTTTTTCAGCAGGAGTAGCGGTGGTTGCTGGAGTAGCGGCGGTTGCTGGAGTAGCGGCGGTTGCTGGAGCGGCAGGAGCGGCAGGAGCAGCTTTTTCAGCAGCAGCAAAAGCGGAAGTAGCAATAAAACCTGCAACCAGAGTAGCGATCAGTTTGTTCATGGTAAATCCTTTCGATTATTTAAGGGTAGGTCTGACAACTGCCGATTTCTTGGAGTGTCTTGCCATATAACGCATGGATTAATATCAGGTTGACGCGTAACTGCAATTTCACGCCAACTCTCTGGTGGTAGCCCTTCTAGCGTCCACTCCCCCACTGCCCAGCGAACAAGCCTCAGTGTTGGAAATCCAATTTTTGCTGTCATGCGCCGGACTTGCCTATTTTTTCCCTCACTTATTACAATTTTTAACCATGAAGTCGGAATGTTTGACCGATAGCGAATAGGTGGGTGCCGCTCCCATAACTTCGACGGCTCGTCAATCAAGTTTATTTTCGCAGGTTGAGTAATAAAGTCGCCCAAGTCTATTCCCCTCCTTAAAGGCTCTAAATCAGCCTCCTCCGGAATGCCTTCTACCTGAGCCCAATAAACCTTGGGCAGCTTGTACCGAGGATGCGCAATTCTTGCTTGCAAGCTGCCATCATCTGTCAGTAAGACAAGTCCTTCTGAATCCGAATCCAAGCGCCCTGCGGCATAAAAATGTGGTACTTTTATAAAGTTCGCAAGCGTCGGACGTCCGCTCGGGTCTGTAAACTGGGTTAACACCCCATAGGGCTTATTAAAAAGAATAAGGCGGCTCATGCACTGAAATCGACCATCGCACAGATCACGAAAAGCGATTAAAAAATCGTAATGATTTTGGATAAGGGAAAAAAATCTCTCATTACGCCTTGGCGAATATCTTCCTACGTAGTCTGCCAAAAGGCAGGTTCAAGAATGTCTTTATGATGTCGCATAAAAACTGCTCGAACTTTTTCAGAGATCAATCAACAGGTAGCAAATTCTTCAGGGGAAACATCCTTTTTTGCTGCCGAATACCAGCTCTTGCTAGCCATTTCCGCTTCAAAGTCAGGGGAATGAGGAACACGACGAAACAAGCTATAGTGCTTGTTAAAACCAGCCAATATAATTTTTGCTATCAGCTCAGGCGTTGGAGCAATAATCATCGCTTAAGAAAATTATATAAGCTAATCCTTGGAGCCATGAGGTTAGCGTTTCTCCAGCGCCGACTTTTTAATTTCTACTGGAAATTGTTCTCTTAAAGTCGCCATCCACGCAGCGACTTCCTCTTCGGTCACTGACTGGTTATAACGCTCTAAAAGATTATGACTCTCCGAATCTTTTTGACTTGGTCTAGCAGTTTTTAATGCAGTAATACGATAAATAACATAACCATTATTGTGTGAGGTAAAACCAACATAAGCCGGTAATTTATCGACGCTTGCCTTGAAAATCGCTCGCAAATCCTGTGGGGGAAGGTCATGTGTATTAGTCCGGCTCAAGGTCTTCGATGCTGACCATTTGATATCGACCGTCTCACCTTTCATCAAATGGGATAATTTGTCTTGGCCATCTTTTATGGCTAATTTAAACGCTGCTTCATGGATCAACTCATTCTCAATCTTTTCTTTAACAGCAGCAAAATCTTGCAAAGCAGCAGATTTATATTCCAGCACTCGTGCCGCAACAAGCGTACCGGGAGAAACTTCCACGGCTTCGGTGTTGTGCTTTTTCTTAATTGCATCCTCCCTAAACAAAGCATCAGCCAATTTTTTATTATTTAGCGGGAAAGGCAACTTATCTGATTTTGAAAGCCAACCTGTCTGCTGAATCGGCAGCTTCCATTTTTCTGCCGCAGGAGTCAAGCTATCTGGCTGTTCATAGACCAAATTACCAAATGGTTCTGCGGCTTCAGCATATCGCTTAACGCCTAATTCGCGCTTGATTTCATCAGCAATAGTAAGTTTTACTTCATCAAAAGACTTAACATGTTCCGGCTTTACACCGGTAACGCGAATAATATGAAACCCAAAGTCCGTGCGAATTGGGCGAGATGTAGCCCCCTCTTTCAATTCAAACACAGCATCTTCAAATGGTTTTGTCATCAGGCCACGGCCAAACCAGCCCAAATCCCCGCCTTTGTCTGCTGACTGAGTGTCTTTAGAATATTCTTTGGCTAAAGCTGCAAAGCTGCCAGGATCTTTACTGAGCTTAGCCAGCAAATCCTCTGCTTTAACCTTGGCGCTGGTGACTTCAGCCGCAGGCGCATCTTTAGCAACGACAATCAAAATATGACTTGCCCTACGCGATTCAGTTTCTTTATAACGACTAATATCTGCGGCATAACGAGCCCTAACTTCTTCCTCACTAACGGATAGTTGCGTCAACAACGCATTCGTACTCAGTACTAAAAACTCTGCACGAACTTGCTCCGGTAGCTCAAATTCCTTGGAATGCTCAGCATAATATTTCTTTACTACATCAGGGGACAATTTCACTTGAGCAATATAGTCGGCGTATGGGACCTGAGCCTCGGCAACTTCACGCTGCTCTAACTTTATCGACAACCAACGATCTGTCGGCGTAACGCCAGGAATACTTGCTGCGGCAATGGGCAAAGCAAGCTGTTGTACTGCAAGATCCTGCCTCATGCGTGCTTCAAACAACTCTTTATTTAAGCCCTGCGATGAGAGAATAGTTTCGTAGCGGCTCTTGGAAAATTGATTATTTTCCTGAAACTCAGGGATGCTCGCGATAGCGTTTACTAGCGCCTCATCGCTCACGGTAAGCTGAGCTTTTCTTACTTGCTGCGTTAATAGCTTCTTGGTAATCAAGGATTCCAGCAGCTGCCGACGGACTTGCGGCGTATCAAACAATGCAGAGTCAAAGTTACCGCCGGATCGAACACGCAAGCGTTCTTGCTGTTGGTTCAGTGCAGAAACAAATTCTTGCTGGGAAATTTTAGCTTTACCCACTGTAGCTACCTCATCCCCGCTTACACTATTTTGAATGTAAGACTCAACCCCCCAGAGCGCAAATGGGATTGTTATTAGAACAAGAAACCCCTGAACAATTCTTTTGTTGTTACGGACGCTATCAAGCATATCTGGAAACCCCGGATGAAAAAAAAGGCGACCTTCAACTCGCCTTTATTCTTTGGTGTTACAGGCTCGCACTCTAGCCCGTAACACCGTTGCACACACAAATTAAATAATTCGAACTTTACAGAGTTACGGCCAAAGTTACTGGCAAGATACAGCGGGTACTAATGACAATTTTACATCACATCAGACTTGATATGCCCTGTGGCACCAGGGCAATCGCATGAATGACGATGTCGTGGACGCTTGAAATAGCCGTTCAC
>WOZP01000099.1 GCA_011620215.1 Rugosibacter sp. | reverse complement strand
CTTTGCATTGTCGAACTGGCCAAGCAGGGTTTCTACCGCTGGGCAGTGGCCAGGCAGCCGCGTAAGATTGCCGTCTAGTCTTACCTTATTCCATCTCCCATCAATGAGACAACCAGATCATGGATGACGGCCTCTTCATCCGCAGCCATACATAGCACAGGCTTGTAGCCGGTAGTGCTGATCCGGGTGCTATTGGTTTGGTTGGCTATTGCGTCGAGCGAAAAACCGAGAAAACCCAGGGGTTGGCAAATGCGTTCGCGTATCTGTGGAGCGTGTTCGCCGATGCCGCCACTGAACACCAGCGCATCAACGCCGCCGACTTTGGCGGCAAAAGCGCCAATGGCGGCGCGCACCTGGCGGCAGAAATAATCTACGGCAAACCCGGCGGCCGGGCTGCGGCTCTCCAGCAAGTGGTGCATCTCGCTGCTCTCTCCGGCAGACAGTGCAAGCAGCCCCATGCGATGGTAGACCAGATCACTTAACGCCTGGCTATCGTAATGTTTGGCCAACTCCAGTATTACCCCCGGATCCATATCCCCGCTGCGCGTGCCCATCGGAATGCCGCCAGCTGGCGTGTAGCCCATGGTGGTATCCACTGACTTCAGTCCTTCCATCAGACACAGGCTGGCGCCCGCGCCCAGGTGTGCAACGACGACGCGACCGTGCGCAACCTCCCCCAGCAATGATGGTAATCGGGAGGCAATATAGGCATAGTTGAGACCATGAAAGCCATAACGACGCATGCCAAGCTCACGCGGAATCGGCAAGCGGCGCGCCAGTTCCGGCAGGGTGTGGTGGAACGCGGTGTCGAAACAGGCTACCTGCGGTACGTCAAAGCGCGCCCGGCATAGCTCCACGCCGAGCAGATTGCCGGGCATATGCAGCGGGGCGAGCGAAATAATGCCGTGCAACCGCTCGAGCTCCGCCGCATCCAGAAGGCGCGCTGCATCGGTGACTTCGCCACCGTGCACGAAGCGATGGCCGATCGCCTGCGGCACTTCCCCGTCCAGATCCTTCAGCAGCGCGTCAAAGGCTGCCGCGTGGTCATGCACAAAGCCCTGGCCGATAGGCCTGTAGCACCAGTCACGGCGTGTGCCGTCAGCGCGGAACAGGCTTGCCTTGAGACTGGACGAACCGCTGTTAAGCGTCAGGACGGCAGGCATGTCATTGCACGGCGGCCAGCAATTTTTCATACGCTTCGGCGAAGATGCGCACACCTTCAGTCTGCAAGGTTTCGCCAACGTCCATGAGGTCGATGCCCAACGCCGCCAGCGCCTTGATGTGGGCTTGCGCATCACTCATATTCGTCGTCAACGTGGTTGCCGCACGGCCATGTTCGCGAAATGCGGCAAGGGTTGCATCCGGCAGGGTATTGATGGTTTCCGCGCCGATCAGCGGTTCCACGTAGAGCACATCGCTGTAAGCCGGATTCTTGGTGCCGGTGCTGGCCCAAAGCGGTGTCTGTGGTCGCACGCCAGCCTGGCTGAGCATGACGAATTCCGGTCCGTGAAAAATCTCCAGATACCGGTAATAACAGCGTTTGGCGAGTGCCACGCCGCTCTTGCCTTTGAGTTGTTGAATTTTTTCTGTAGCCGCTGTGCCTGCTGTAGCAACCGCATCCAGGCGTTTGTCCACCAGGGTATCGACGCGACTCAAGAATACGCTGGCCACCGAGCGCAATTGTTTGGCGTTTCCTCCACCAGCCAGCCAGCGCACTGCCCCGCGCAGATAGGCCTGCGCCACGGCCTCGTATTGCGCCAGCGAAAAAATCAGCGTGACGTTGACCCGGATACCTGCGGCAGTCAGTTGCTCGAAGGCACTCACCCCGGCAGGCGTGGCGGGTACCTTGATGAGCAGGTTGTCACGCCCCACTGCCTGCCGCAATCGCCGCGCAGCCGCTTCGGTACCGGCCATGTCGTGCGCCAGGGCGGGCGAGACTTCCAGGCTGACATAGCCGGTCTCACCAAGGCTGGAGATGTAAGCGGGTAAAAGGGTATCGCAGGCCGCCTGAATGTCGGGAATAACGAGCGACTCATACCGCGCCTCGGCATCGAGGTTCAAGCCGCGCAAGCGTTGCAGATCCTCACGGTAGTATGGGCTGTCGGCAATGGCTTTCTGGAAGATGGCGGGATTGGACGTCACGCCGTCGATGCCGTCCTCGGTTATCAGGCGCTGCAAGTTGCCTTCCTGAAGTAGCGTGCGCGAGAGATTATCGAGCCAGACGTGCTGGCCCAGGGTCTTGAGTTGAAGCAGGGGATTGACATTCATGGGGTTGCCTCCAGATAGGGCCATGTCCAGTTGCGTATTTCCGGCATGTCTTCGCCGTGCTCGTGAATGTATTGCGTGTGCTGGTTGAGTTTGTCGCGCATGCGCTGTTTGATGTGCGCTGCCTGTGGCTGCAACTTCGGCACCCGGTTCGCCACATCCATCACCAGATGAAAGCGGTCAAGGGTGTTGAGTACCACCATGTCGAACGGCGTGGTGGTGGTGCCTTCTTCCTTGTAGCCGCGCACGTGTAAATTGCCGTGATTGGTGCGGCGGTAGGTGAGACGATGAATCAGCCAGGGGTAACCGTGGTAGGCAAAGATGATCGGCTTATCGGTAGTGAACAGCGAATCAAATTCATCGCTGGACAAGCCATGCGGGTGCTCTTCCTGGGGTTGCAGGGTCATCAGATCGACCACATTGATGAAGCGGATCTTCAGTTCCGGCGTGAGCTGGCGCAGGATGTCTATGGCCGCCAGCATTTCCAGCGTCGGCACATCACCCGCTGCCACCAGCACGATATCCGGCTCGCCAGGCTGATCGTTGCACGCCCATTCCCACATGCCAATGCCGGCGCTGACGTGGTTGATGGCGGCGTCCATGTCGAGCCACTGGTGCTCGGGCTGTTTGCCGGCAACGATGACATTCACCAGGTTGCGGCTCTTCAGGCACTGGTTGGTAACCACCAGCAGGGTATTGGCATCCGGCGGCAGATAAACACGGATGATGTCAGCCTTTTTGTTCACCACGTGATCGATGAACCCCGGGTCCTGATGTGAGAATCCATTGTTATCCTGGCGCCAGACGTGCGAGGTAAGCAGGATGTTGAGCGAGGCAATGGGGTGTCGCCAGGGAATCTCGCCGCATACCTTGAGCCACTTGGCGTGCTGGTTGAACATCGAATCGACAATGTGAATGAAAGCCTCGTAGCAGGAAAACAGCCCATGCCGCCCGGTCAGGAGATAGCCTTCGAGCCAGCCTTGGCAGGCATGTTCGGAAAGGATTTCCATGACCCGGCCATCGGCGGCCAGATGGTCGTCGAAGTCGAAACGTTCGGCCATCCAGGCGCGGTCGGTCACTTCGAACAGCGCCCCGAGGCGATTGGAAGCAGTCTCGTCCGGGCCGAAAACACGAAAATTGTCCCTGTTCTTTTGCATCACGTCGCGCAAGAAGACGCCCATCGCCCGCGTGGATTCGGCCAGCGTTACGCCGGGCGTGGGGACAGCTACCGCGTAATCGCGGAAATCCGGCAGGCGCAAATCGCGCAGCAGCACCCCGCCGTTGGCGTGGGGATTGGCCCCCATGCGGCGATCAAAGGTCGGTGCCAGCGCGGCCAGTTCCGGATCAAGTCGGCCATTCGCATCGAACAGCTCGTCCGGCCGGTAAGAGCGCATCCATTCTTCCAGCAGGCTTAAGTGCTCCGGCCGTTCCATGTCGCTGAAGGGCACCTGGTGCGAACGCCAATAGTCTTCGGTTTTCTTGCCATCAACCTCCTTCGGTCCGGTCCAACCCTTGGGTGAACGCAACACGATCATGGGCCAGCGCGGGCGGCGGCTATCACCATCCTGCCTCGCCTGATGCTGGATTTCGCGTATTTCGGCAATCACAGTATCCACTGTGGCCGCCATCAACCGGTGCATGGCTTCGGGTTCGTCGCCTTCCACGAAATGCGGCTTGTAGCCATAGCCCACCAGCAAGCTTTCCAGCTCGGTGCGGCCGATGCGGGCAAGTATGGCCGGGTTGGCAATCTTGTACCCATTGAGGTGCAGGATGGGCAACACCGCGCCGTCCGTGCGCGGATTCAGAAACTTGTTGGAATGCCAGGACGTGGCCAAAGGACCCGTCTCCGCCTCGCCATCGCCCACCACACAGCAGGCGATCAGTTCGGGATTGTCAAACACCGCGCCATACGCGTGGAACAAGGCATAACCCAGCTCGCCGCCCTCGTGGATAGAACCGGGGGTTTCCGGCGCGGTATGGCTGGGAATGCCGCCCGGGAAGGAAAACTGGCGGAACAGACGCCGCATCCCCTCCTCGTCCTGCGAAATACCGGAGTACAGCTCGCTGTAGCTGCCTTCGAGATAGGTGTTGGCCACCACTGCCGGGCCGCCGTGGCCGGGGCCGGCAATAAAGATCATGCTGAGTTCCTGCTGCCGGATGACCCGGTTCATGTGCACATAGATGAAGTTCAGTCCCGGCGTGGTGCCCCAGTGACCCAGCAGGCGCGGCTTGATGTGCGCCAGCTGCAACGGCTGCTTCAGCAATGGATTGTCCAACAGATAAATCTGCCCCACTGACAGGTAATTGGCGGCGCGCCAATAGGCGTCCATCCGCTTGAGTTCTTTGGTCTCGAGTACCGTAGCAGCTGAGGGCATGTCGTTCTCCTAGGGTTATTAAATGTGACAGCTTACCCGCCGGGCAAGTTACTGCCAATCATGAGCACCACACCAAACTCGCCCACGGTATGCGCAAAGGTAAGCACCATCGCGGTAATAAATAACTGAACACTCATCCATGCGAGGCATTTTGAAACACGCCGCGATAAACAGGGGAGACACATTTTGAAAATGCCCATGTCGTTTCTGAACGCTCAGCCTGCGAGTGCAAGGGGATCGGTTATCGCCGTATTTTCTGTGTCGTTTTTTTCTTGCTGCTGCAATGCCCACATCTGCGCATACAGCCCGCCTTGATCGAGCAGGGCGCGATGCGTACCGCGCTCAATAATGCGGCCTGCATCCAGCACCAGAATTTCATCGGCATTCATCACAGTGGACAGCCGATGCGCGATGATCAATGTCGTGCGCCCAAGAGCGGCCAGATCGAGTTCGGCCTGAATGGCTTTTTCTGTTTTCGAATCCAGCGCGGAAGTGGCTTCGTCAAAAATCAGGATGGGCGGATTTTTGAGCAGCGCACGCGCAATCGCCACGCGCTGTTTTTCACCACCCGAAAGTTTCAGGCCGCGCTCACCGACGCGTGTGTTGTAGCCCTCGGGCAGACGCTCGATAAATTCGTGAATGTGCGCGGCTTGTGCAGCCGCGAGCACTTCGGCACGCGGCGCATCCGGGCGGCCATACTGGATGTTGTAAAAAATCGTGTCATTGAACAGCACCGTGTCTTGCGGCACGATACCGATAGCAGCGCGTAGCGAGACTTGTTGCAGGGCGCGCAAATCATTACCGTTGATTTTGACACTACCGGAATTCACATCATAAAAGCGAAACAGCAACCGGGCGAGCGTGGACTTGCCCGAACCGCTATGCCCCACGACAGCCACCGTCTTGCCAGCGCCGACTTTTAGCGACACATCGAACAGGATTTGCCGTGCCGGGTCGTAACTGAAATTGACGTGATCAAATTCAATGGCGCAAGAGGTCATCTTGCCATCCGAAAACAAGGGATGCGCATCTGGTGCGTCGCGCACTTCGCGGTTGGTGTCGAGCAGAGCGAACATGCGCTCGATGTCTGTCAGCGCCTGGCGAATCTCGCGATAGAGCACGCCGAGGTGATTCAACGGTAGGTAGAGCTGAATCAAAAAGGCATTCACCAGCACGATGTCGCCCACGGTCATGCGCCCCGCAGCCACGCCATCTGCTGCGCGCCACATCATCAGGCTGACGCCTGCCGCAATGATGAGTGACTGGCCCAGGTTAAGCCAGGAAAGCGAAATCTGGCTTTTGATCTGCGCGGCCTCCCATTTTTTCAACTGCTCATCGTAGCGGGTGCGCTCCCATGCTTCGTTGTTGAAATATTTCACTGTCTCGAAATTAATCAGACTATCGACCGCGCGCACATTGGCGGCTGAATCCAGCTCATTCACCGTGCGCCGCAGATGGGTGCGCCAATTGCTGACCACCACGGTAAAGATGACATAAGCACTTAACGTGATGAACGTGATGAGACCAAAATCCCACGTGTAGCGATAGAGCAAAATTCCCAGCACCAACGCAATTTCAACGAATGTTGGCAGAATCGAATACAGCGTGTAGCTGATCAGCGAACTGATTGAGCGCGTACCGCGCTCGACATCGCGCGTAAGCCCTCCCGTTTGGCGCTCCAGATGAAAGCGCAATGAGAGCGCATGCAGATGTTCAAATACTTGCAGCGCGATGGTGCGCACCGCCTGTTGCGTGACACGGGCAAAAAGAATTTCGCGCAACTCGGAAAACAGCGCGGTAGAAAACCGCAGCGCGCCATAGGCGGCGAGCAGGCCGACCGGCACCAAAAGATAAGCCTGCTCGCGCGGCAAGGTAAAAGAATCGATGATGTCTTTGAACACCAGCGGCACGGCGATGTTGGTGAGTTTTGCCGTGATCAGGCAGACCAGCGCAAAAATTACCCGGGCCTTCCATGCCCACAAATAAGGCAACAACGTTTTGATTGTCTGCCAGTCGTGACGAGTACCGGTTGCGGCGGCTGGCAGTGAAATGGAAGATGGGCGCATGGGTAACGAAAAATCAGCCAGAGATGAGACAGGTAAAAACTAAGCGCGGGTAAGCGCAGCCACCATTGGCTCTGATGGCACAAGACGCTTGCTGCCATCGACATTTAGTGCAACATACACCAGTTGCGCTTCGGTCACTTTGACGATCACCGGATCTTCTGGGTGGCGTTCGGCAAACACCTGTACGTCCACCTCGATGGACGTTTTCCCGACGCGGATAATCTGCGTATAAAAGCTCACTTGATCGCCCACAGAAATCGGCTGCTTGAAAGTAAATGAGGTAACCGCCACAGTCGCCACGCGCCCGCGGGCGCGACGTTGCGCGGCAAACCCGCCAGCAATATCCACCTGCGCCATCACCCAGCCACCAAAAATATCGCCCGCGCCATTGACATCCGAAGGCATAGGCACCACGCGTAGTTCAAGTGTGCCCTGTGACGGAGCGATTAAATCTTCATTAACTTTCGTTGCAGTTGTCATAGCGGCTTCCTTGTGGCTGATTGCGATCATTCATCGAGTCATCAGTATACAAGGTGGTGCCTGGCGGGCCGGAGGAAAACCGCTGCGCCAGGCGATCGATCATGAATCCAGCCGTTTTTAGTAGAGCAGGCGCTCACTCCGCGTCGGGATGCTGTGTACGGTAGTTCATCGGACCGCCAGTATACGGCGCGAAACCGGTGCCGAAGATAACGC
>WOZP01000004.1 GCA_011620215.1 Rugosibacter sp. | reverse complement strand
TCAGCGCTGCCAGTGAACGCGTATCAGATTTTCGTCGTCCCCAAACTTGAGTTCGAGATGGCCCTGGTAAGCATGGTGGACGGCCTCGCCAATTCCACGCGCCAGATGGGTATCGGTTGTGGTGACCAACACGCCGCCATCTTCATCGACGATATTCATGATGCGCTGTAGCGGGTGCTCTGTCTTTTCTTTCAGCTCGACATGCCCCACGAGCTTGAGAATTTCTTCGCGATGCTGCGCGAGGAATTCGCCCCCAAGCCTGACATAACCCGCCGGCATGCCATCGGCGATGCGATGGCATGCCGGGCAGACCTCTTCGTGCGCCTGAGTAGGCCTTGGTAGCCAACGCCACCTGCCATCGTGAAAGACCGCGCCGCACTTGGGGCACAGCGTGCCATCGCCAAGCTTGCCGCGTGACTTGTAGCTATCCTCAACATGCGCCCCTAGCGGCTTGTTCTGATACACCGGCTGCGCGCCGGGTTTTGCGGTTTTTGGGATTTCCTTGGCCATTTCCTTGACTCCTTAATAAGGCATCCTACATCCTAATTATGGCGAAATAGCCCTGTCTTCGAAAAATAATGCAATCATTTTTTCATCAATTGACCATCGTCAAGCCCGGTTGTCTTTGGCGGCCATCAAGTGCAAACTTAAAATACTGGCCGGACTCTCAATTGCCGACAGCATTCGATACCCATGAGCCCTGCAACGCATCAGAACAATTCGGATAGTCCGCTTCAGCAAGCCGTATTGCGCGGTTTGATGAGGCCGCAGAGCTATCCTCACGCAGTGGGGGTTATCGAGCGCATCGAGACGCACATTTCCACTGTGCTACTGACTGGCCGCTATGCTTACAAGATCAAGAAGCCGTTGTCTCTTGGCTTTCTGGATTTCAGTACCCTCGCAGCACGGCGGCATTTTTGCGAAGAGGAGCTGCGTCTCAACCGGCGGCTGGCGCCGGATCTGTACCTTGATGTCGTGGCCATTTGCGGCAGTCCGGATGCACCCTACCTGGCTTCCCGGGACGCGGAGGGCGCCATTGAATATGCAGTCAAGATGCGGCAGTTTCCGCAGCGGGCGCTGCTGGATCGCATGCTGACCAGCAGTGAGCTCACCCGCCAGCAGGTGGATGAGCTGGCGCAGATAGTGGCGGCTTTTCATGCCAAAGTTGCGCGCGCTACCAGTGAAGAGCAATATGGCACACCGGCCAGCGTGGTAGCCCCGATGCGCCAGAACTTCACCCAGATGCGTGCGTTCCTGGAAGTGCAGGGGGAAAGCCAGGCGCTTGATGAACTGGAGCAGTGGAGCCTTGCCGAACACGCGGCCCTTGCGCCGCTGATGGTGCAACGTCGCCGCGATGGGTATGTGCGCGAATGCCACGGCGACCTGCATCTGGGCAATATCGCTTGCGTTGATGGCCATATCCGGATTTTCGACTGCATCGAATTCAATCCTGACTTGCGCTGGACAGATGTTGCGGCCGAGGTCGGCTTTCTGGTCATGGATTTTTCGGCACGTGCCCACCCCGATCTGGGCGCGCGGTTTCTGAATGCCTATCTGGAAATCACCGGGGATTATGCCGCCGTGCGCCTGCTGCCTTATTACCTCGTCTATCGCGCCATGGTGCGGGCAAAGGTTGCATGCATCCGCAGCCATCAGACCGGTATCACTGCCAGCCAGCGGGAGGCGGCGATCGCGGAATTCGCCGCCCATATCCGACTTGCGCGCGCATTCACCCGTGACCTGCGGCCATGCCTGGTCATCACTTGCGGCGTTACCGGCTCAGGCAAGACTACCGCAACGCAAGCACTGGTCGAGCAACTGGGCAGCCTGGGCGCATTACGCATACGCTCGGACATTGAACGCAAGCGATTGCACGGACTGGCAGGTGCGGCGCGCAGTGTCTCGGCCGTCGGCGCCGGTCTGTATGCCGAAGCCGCAACACGCGGCACTTATGACGAGTTGTATCGTCTGGCGCGGCTTTTGATCGAGTCTGGCTGGCCTGCCATCGTCGATGCCAGTTTTCTGCTGCGCAGCCAGCGGGACCGCTTCCGCGCCCTGGCCGCCGCAGTGGGGGTGCCCTTCCTCCTGCTTGACTGTCACGCCGCAGCAGATGAACTGCGCCGCCGGGTTGCTCAACGCGAGGCCGCTGGCAACGATGCTTCCGAAGCTACACTTGCGGTGTTGGAACACCAGCTTGATACCGTTGAACCGCTGGCTGCGGACGAGCGTGGCAGCGCACTTTCAATTGATACCCAGCACGATGCTGGGCAGGATATTGTTGAACAAGTTTGCGCCCGCTTGAACTTGCCGCCCCGCGCAAAACTGCGCTGAACCTGGCCGTATCCAGTTTGCATGCTGCCGTTACATCGCAGTCGCTCCGCGAACCAGAAAAGACTTTTCGGCCCAGGCCAGTGCCGCGGCCAGATTCTCCTGCGCTGCGGCGGAGAGCGCATCGCCGAGTTCGAACTGATAAGCGCTGATGGAGAGCAGCCAGCAGGATGGCGGTGGCTGGCCTTCAATATCCTGATAGACCTGAAGCACTGCCTCCGGCGTCATGGCATGGGTGGTGAAGCTGGCATTCCGGGCAGCTTGCAACCTGCTGAAGGTAAACGGCGCTGGCGTGTTGACGCTGGCATCGACGAACAACACGCGTGCTCGGCCGCGCAGATCAAGCGCATGTTCCACCTGAAGCTGGAAGTCGGTCAGGCATTCGATTTCACCCCATTCCGGATGCGCGCCGGCAAGGGTTTCGAGGCGTTCGAGAAACAGGGGGCCGAGGGCGTCATCGCCACGGCTGGGATTGCCCCAGCCGAAAATGAGCGTCGGCGCCGCTAATCGGTTTGCTGTCATTAGGGCATTAGGCATTAGGCATGACAGATGCCATGCGTATCCCGGGTGACTTTGTCGATCAGCTGGCCGGTGCAATCTTCAAGCGTGACTTCGAGGGGCATCTGGCCCAGGGCATGGGTGGCGCAGGAGAGGCAGGGGTCGAAGGCGCGGATGGCGACCTCGATGTGGTTGAGCAGGCCCTCGGTGATTTCGTGGCCAGAGAGATATTTCTTCGCCACTTCGCGCACCGCCGTGTTCATGGCCTGGTTGTTGTTGGTAGTGGAGACGATCAGGTTGGCCATGGTGACGAGATCGTTGTCGCCCACCCGGTAATGGTGGAACAGCGTGCCGCGGGGCGCTTCGATGACGCCGATGCCTTCTTTCCGCCGCTCGCCTGTGCGCATCAAATCAGTGCCTTGCAGGTCATCGTCGTGGAGTAGTTCCTTGATGGTTTCGGCGGCGAACAGCATTTCTATCATGCGCGCCCAGTGGTAAGCCAGCGTGGCGTGCAGCGGCTTGCCTTGCCCGTAAGCGACGAACTCCTTGCGCTCGGCTTCGGCCAGCGGGGTGGGGATGCGGTCGCAGTTCTGCACTCGCGCCAGCGGCCCTACTTTGTACCAGCCGTGTTCCGGACCCAGTTGCTGCAGGAAGGGAAATTTCATGTAGGTCCAGGGCTTCACTTCTTCGGTAATGAGCTGCTCGTAGTCCTGATAATCCACCTGGTCGAAGAGGATGCGGCCGTCGGCATCGCTGGCACGCAATGCGCCGTGGTAGAGATCCATGGCGCCATCGGGCGCGACGATGCTCATGAAGTTTGAGCGGAAGGCGCCGAAGTGGTCGTAGAGCGCCGGGTTGGACTGATGCAGTTGCTTGATGATGCGCACTGCCTCGTGGCTCCAGGCGATCATCTGGTCGACATCCTTGAGCAGGAAATTCCGTTCATCACGCGTCAGCGACTTATTCACGCCGCCGGGAACAGAGCTGGTGCCGTGAATGCGCTTGCCGGCGGTGACGCGGATCACCTCCTGGCCGAATTTGCGCAGGCTGATCCCCTGCCTGGCAATGTCGGGATAGGCGGCGGCAATGCCAACGATGTTGCGCCTGGCAACTTCGGAATCAAAGCCGAACAACAGGTCAGGCGTGGAAAGATAGTAGAAATGCAAGGCGTGGGATTGCAGTATCTGGCCGTAGTGCATCAGGCGGCGGATTTTCTCCGCTGCCGGGGTGAGCTGTCGGGCGCCGACGACGACGTCAAGCGCCTTGGATGCGGCGATATGATGCGAGACCGGGCAGATACCGCACAGGCGCTGTACCATGACCGGCACCTCCCAATAGGGCCGGCCCTGGATGAAACGCTCGAAACCGCGGAACTCGACAATGTGCAGGCGCACCTGATGCACCTTGTTGTCCTCGTCAAGCAGAAGCGTGACTTTGCCATGGCCCTCGACGCGAGAAATGGGATCAATGGCGACGCGGCGCAGCTTATCCGCCTGGGCGGCAGTTTCCAGTTCGAATGTCATGTTCAGTCGTAGTGCATGAGTTGGTGGCCGAGATGCGGCGTGCGGCCGGCAATCAGGTCGGTGAGGAATTTCCAGATCGCGTCGCCGGAGGGTGGGCAGCCGGGCAGGAAGTAGTCGATCTTCACCACTTCGTGGATGGGATGCACTTTGTTCAACAACAGCGGCAGCTCGGGATCGTCGGGGATCTGGCTGCCGGCAGCGAGGCCAGGGGCGGTGTGATAAACCTCTTCGAGTATGGTGTGCAGGTCCAGGTGGTTGCGCTGCGCGGGCAAGCCGCCATTCACGGCGCAGGCGCCCAGTGCGACAAGAACCTTGCAGTTTTTGCGGAACTCGCGCAGCACATGTACGTTCTCGGCATTGCACACGCCGCCTTCAATCAGGCCGATGTCGCAGGGATCACAGTGCTTGATGTCGGTCAGCGGCGAGCGGTTGAACTCGACCAGCTCGATCAGTTGCAGGAAGCGCTCGTCGATGTCGAGCAGGCTCATGTGGCAGCCGAAACAACCGGCAAGCGAGGTGGTTGCAACCCTGAGTTTCGCCATCAGGTATTCTCCTTGGCGATGTCGACCTGGCTGATCGGTGCCGCGTCATAGGTACGTTCGCCGATGGGAATGGCGAAACCGACGCGCTTCTTGAGGATCACGCCCACGGGGCAGATCGATGCCGCGCGGTCGGTGGCGGAAAAGTCGGTGTCGGCGAGACGGCGCGACTCGGCATTGACGATCAGGTGCGACTGGATGCCGCGCCCCGACAGGGCAAACACGTTCTTGCCATCCACGTCGCGGCTGGCCTGCACGCACAGTTCGCACAGGATGCAGCGGTTGAAATCGAGCAGCATGTCCGGGTGCGAGGCATCTACCGGGCGATCCGGATAAAACATGTCGAAGTGGGGCGTCATCATGCCCAAGTCATAAGCCGTGGCCTGCAGCACGCAGTTGCCGCTTTTCTCGCACGATGGGCAGAAATGGTTGCCTTCGACGAAGAGCAATTGCAGCAGCGTGCGGCGCTTGTCGTCCAGTTCCGGCGTGCGGTTTTCCACGGCCATACCGTCTTGCGCTTCCAGCGTGCAGGCGGCGCCGAGGCGGCCGTTGGCTTTAATCGTGCACAGTTTGCACGAGCCATGTGCTTTGAAATCGGGATGCCAGCACAGGTGCGGGATGTACTTGCCGGCGGCCCTGGCGGCCTGGATCACGGTCTGGCCCCGGGTGAAGGGAATCTCTTCATCATCGAGCAGAAAAGTACCGGTTTGGCTATCGTCGCTCATGTCATCTTCAGCTGTTAAAAATGCGCGCCGGCATCATCGCGTCCGGTCATCTGCCGTGCCTGTGACAAGGCGGCATCGAGGTCGAAGGCTGGCTCATAGTCCAGTGATTGCAATCGCCGCTCGTAGGCCGGACGGAATTTTTTCAGCGTGTCGAACAGCGGATTGCAGGCCGTATGGCCCAACCCGCAGTGCGAGGTTTCCTGCATCAGGCGGTGCATCTTGAACATCTCGTCGATGTCGTAGGGCGAGCCGTGGTTGTCGGCCAGCTTGTCCATCAGCCGCGCCACCACCGCAGTGCCGACGCGGCAGGGCGTGCAGAAGCCGCAGGATTCGTGGGCAAAGAAATGGGCGAAGTTGCGCGCCACCTCGAACATGTCTCGGCTATTGTTGAACACCATGAAGGCGCCCGCGGTGGCGAGATCCTCGAAACCGATTTTGCGCTGGAATTCGTCAGCCGCCACGCAGACCCCGGAGGGGCCGGAAATCTGTACCGCCTGCGTATTGTCCGCACCGCAATCAGCCAGCACCTGCGCCACGGATACGCCGTAGTCATATTCGTAAATGCCGGGCCGCGCGCAGTCGCCGGAAACCGAGAGAATCTTGCTGCCCGTCGATTTGGCCGTGCCGTGGCCGGCATACCACGCGCCGCCATGTTTGGCGATGAGGCAGGCCGCCGCCAGGGTTTCCACATTATTCACCGTGGTTGGCTGGCCAAGATAACCGTGGGTGACGGGAAAGGGCGGGCGGATGCGCGGCTTGCCGGGCTTGCCTTCCAGCGACTCGATCAGGGCGGACTCTTCACCGCAGATATAGGCGCCGGCGCCCAGATGAATCTCGATGTCGAACGCGAAGGACGTACCCAGGATGTTTTCGCCCAGTAACCCCGCTGCGCGCCGTGTCGCCAGCGCCGACTTTAAGGGATCAAGCAAATAGCGGTACTCGCCCCGTAGATACAGCAGGCCTTTTTTTGCGCCGGTCACCAGGCCGGCAATGCTCATGCCCTCGAAGACCAGGTCTGCGTAACTGGTCAGCAGCACACGATCCTTGAAGGTGCCGGGTTCGCCTTCGTCGGCATTGCAAACCACATAGTGCGCGTCACCCGTCGCGTTGCGGCAGGCTTCCCATTTCAGCCCGGTATTGAAGCCTGCGCCACCACGGCCGCGCAACCCGGCGGCCTTGACTTCGGCGAGCATGTTTTCCGGCCCGCGTGCCAGCGCCGCCGTCAGCGCCTCGCCGGGTGCCAGACTGTGGCCGAGCAGCAAGCCTTTCTTGCGGATATTATTTTCGATGGCAAACCACGCTATCGGCCATTCGCCAAGCGGGACTTCCCTGCGGATCAATGCGCTCATTTCCGCAACGCGCTCCGGCGTCATGCGCGTGACGGCGCGGTAATTTACCAGCAGTGCTGGACCCTGGTCGCACATGCCGGTACAAGAGGTGGTGTCGACGCTGACCAGCCCGTCTTCGGAAACGCGGCCCGGCTCCAGCCAGAGCTGCTCGCACATGGCCTGCATCAGATCGGTGCTGCCCAGCATGCGGTCGGTGATGTTGTCACTCCACAGCACGCGATAGCGGCCCAGCGGCCGGGTGTGAAAGAAACTGTAGAAGCCGGCCGTGCTTTCCACCTTGGCGCGCGGCCAGCCGATGGCCCGGGCAATGCCGCTGATGGCTTCCGGCGGCAGCCAGCCGAGCGCGTCCTGGGTTTCCCTGAGGATTTGCACCAGCCGGGTACCGTCGTGGCAATGGTGTTCCAGCACGGTGTGTAGCGTGGCCGGGAGCAGGTCGTTCATCGATATTCTCCGG
>WOZP01000133.1 GCA_011620215.1 Rugosibacter sp. | reverse complement strand
TGATGGCCATGTGCTGTCCGGCATTGGCAGCCAGCAAAATGGCGCGGGTGACATCGGGCCGCCGTGCAAACTGTTCGCGCAGCAAGGCCGCCGAGCGGTCGCGGCTGCCGTCATTCACAAAAACAATTTCATAAGTTTCACCCAGGGCATCCAGCGCTGGATAGAGGCGGGCGAACAGCGCAGGCAAACCGGCTTCTTCGTTATAGACGGGAATGACAACTGAGAGGATGGGCGTGATCATGTGTTTTGAAATCAAGCGAGCGGTCGAGTCAACGTTTGCATCAATGCGGCGCAAACGCGATCGACATCCGCATCCTGCATGGTCGGGAACAATGGCAGCGTGACAATTGATGCGCCGATACGCTCGGCCTGCGGAAAATCACCCGGTTTAAATCCCATGGCGCGATAAAGCGAAAATAGATGCAGCGCCGGATAATGTACCCCTATGCCAATGCCTTTTTCCCGCATGCCGGCAATGAATGCGCCACGATCCGTGCCGTCCGGCAGCAGTACCTGAAACATGTGCCAGTTGCTGTTGGCAAAATCGGCCAGCGGAAGTTGCAGACCCAACGTACGGTCTAAACCTGCAAGATAACGTTCCACCAACTCCCGACGACGGGCGGTGAATTCATCCAGCCGCGTTAACTGACCCAGGCCGATGGCAGCGGCAATGTCGGTCAGGTTGAATTTTCCGCCCAGCACATCCACGTCCATGCCACCATCAGCGAAGCGCTGAAAACCTTGCAAACGCAGGCGCTCGCATAGTGCAGGATCAATATCCTCAGGCAGTACCAGCGCGCCACCTTCGCCGGTAGTGATGTTTTTATTGGCATGAAAACTGAAGGCGACAAAATCACGCCCACCGCCAAACGAGGTACCGATTTTTTGCCCATTCCAGGTTGCTCCAAAGGATTGCGCTGCATCTTCGATAACGCGCAGCGGGTGTTTTCCGGCAATCGCGTACAGTCGGTCACGATCAACCGGCAAGCCGGCGAGGTCGACTGGAATGATGGCCTTGGTCTGTGGCGTGATGCACGCAGCCAGTTGATCAAGATCGATATTGCGCGTTGCCGGATCGACATCGACAAAAACCGGCGTGGCGCCCACTTCGAGGATGACATTCGCGGTAGCAACCCACGTCAGCGGTGTGGTAATCACCGTATCACCAGCGCCGACTTTTGCCAGGCGCAGCGCCACTTCGAGTGCAGCGGTGCCGGAACTAAAGGCGCGTACCGGGCGTCCGCCGCAATAGGTGGAGAGCGCAGCCTCGAATGCCTGCACTTGCGGGCCGCTGGTCAGCCAGCCAGAACGCAGCACATCGGCTACAGCGGCAATCGTTTCTTCGTCTATCGTTGGCCGGGTAAAAGGTAAGAAATCATTCATGACCGCGTCACCAAAATCACCCCAACAATAATCACGCCGATGCCCAACAACTTTTGCGCCGTCAGTGCCTCACCAAACCATTGCCAGGCGACGAACGCGTTGATGACATAACCAATGGATAGCATCGGGTAGGCAATGGAAACCGGCACGCGTGAGAGCGCCATGATCCACACCACCAGACTGACGACGTAACAAGCCATGCCGCCCATAATGAACGGCTGAAAGGCAAGTTTCATCCCAATCGGCAGAATGTTATTAACATGAAATTCAAAATGGCCGACAGCGTTGGTGCCCGCCTTGAGCAAAAGCTGAGCAGCGGCGTTAAGCAGCACGCCCGTGAGAATAAGTGCAAAACTGATGGCGTTCATGGCGCAGCTCCCGCGCAGGGCCGCCCCAAGTGGGAGCCGTTCAACACCACGGACGCCGCGTCTTTTGCGGCGAAACACGCGTCACCCCCGCCCGTGGGGCGGGGGCTGGGGGGTGGGCTGTCTTTCCTGACGATAACGCGACGCAAATCGCGCGTGACTTCAATCATTGGCAATCCCTGTGCTGCAAGTTGCTTCCAAGTATTCACTGGCATCAGCGCCCAGGCAGCAGGTGCCTGACGCCAGGCTGCAACAAAACCATTGATGTCCGGAATGAATTTTTGCGGCTCCTGACCAATGCCAAATCCCAGCTCATCCTTGTATCCGACCATAATCGTTGTACGTTGCAGGTAGAACTGAAAGCTCTGATGATAGGTATTCACGCTGTAGAAGGGAACATTCGGCGGCACCTGCGACCGAATTTTCAGAGCGATATCATGTGCCGAATTGACCGCACCAAACGCATCATGCCCGAGCATGATCGCTTGCCCGCTGAAAAAACTGGCGGCAGCAAGCACCCCTATCGCCGACAAAGGATGTTTGCGTGCGAGAAAAAATGCTGCAACACCACCCACCAAAAATAATGCGGTCGCCGCATACAGCCAGGGTTGGTAGATCCGATAGATAACTTCCATTTCCGGCGTTGCGGCGCGATAAATAACCAAGGGCACGAAACACAGGCCCATCAGTCCAACGCCCGCAGAAAACAAGGCGTCACCGATATGGCGCTGTTTTGTTGTCAACCTGCCCAAATGCAGGGCGACCAGCGCGGCCAGCGCAGGGAAAATGGGCAAGATGTAGGACGCCAGCTTGGAATCGGAAACCGAGAAAAAGAGAAACACCAGCACAGCCCATACCAGTAAAAAGCGCTGCGGCTGAAAGCGTTGGCTGACGTTCCTGGAAAATCCGGCTTTCAGGCCTGGCAACAAACTACCCAGCCAGGGCAGCATGCCGATCATCAGGATCGGAATGAAATACCACATCGGCTCGTAGCGATGATGCACTTTGGTGAGAAAGCGCTGGAGATGCTCATGGACAAAAAAGAAATGAGCAAACTCCGGATTGGCCAGCGATACGGCGATGAACCACGGCGCGGTAATCAGCAACAAAATCACCAGCCCGCGCCAAGGGCGGATGCGGGCAATGAATCCCCAGTCACGCTGCCACACAGCGTAAAGCACCACGGTAGCGGCCGGCAAGACGATGCCGATCAAGCCTTTGGAGAGTGTCGCCAGCGCCAGCAGAACCCAGGCGCCGTCTTGCCAGCGCCGACTTTCCAACGGCGTCGCCTCATCACGCTGCGCCAGACAAAGCGCAAAAACTGCCGCCGCAAGAAAAGCGCTTACGCCCATATCCAGCGTGTTGATATGGCCGATCAAATTCCACAACAAGCTGCCGGCAAGCACCGCACCGGCAATCCATCCGGTGACTGGATTGAACAACCGGCCCACCGCAAAAATGGTGAACAGGATACCGAGGAACCCAGTCAACGCAGACCACAGTCGCGCTGTCCATTGATGCTCGCCAAACAACGTAAAAGCAGTCGCCGTAGCCCAGTACTGCAAGGGGGGCTTTTCAAAATACTTGAGATCATTCAGGCGCGGCGTCAGCCAGTCACCACTGACCACCATTTCACGCGAGATCTCGGCATAGCGGCCTTCATCAGGGTCAATCAGGCGACGATATTCGATGCTGCCAAACCACAACACAGCGAAAATCAATCCCAGCAGAAACCCGTAACGGCGGCGCAAGGTCTGAATCATGCAGCTTCCACAATGATGGCCGCAGCAACCTCACGGCCTTCGGCCATCAGAATGTTATAGGTGCGGCAGGCAGCAAAACTATCCATGACTTCAACACCGATGCGGCGCTCAATCAACGGCCGCAACAGAGCGGGAGCGGGAAATCGCTGGCGCAACCCGGTGCCCAAGAGCACAATCGAGTGATTCAACCCCGCCAGAATCTCCATATCCTCTGCACACAGGGCATCCAGCGAAACAGGCGACCAGTCTTCAATCAGGCGCTGCGGGGTGAGAATGAAACTGCGTGATAACTTGCGCCCCCCAATAGAAATACCCGTTGCATCGTAGGCGGTAATGGCCAGCAAACTAGTCGGTGCAGCGGATTGGAGTTTCATCAGGCAAAGAAGTCAGGTTAAATCAGCGTTAGCATCCGTCATAATGGGCGCACTTGAATAAAACGATCAAGGGTGCGCAAATCTTAATTTGCGGCACAGTAACCGCTTTGGGTAAAATTATACATTTCCTGTTGCCGGCTTAGTCGGTAGCCTCTTGCAGAAAGGACGGTTGCGCATGCAGCCTGTAACAAAATCCGCCAAGCTCAACAACGTCTGCTATGACATTCGCGGGCCTGTACTCGAGCGCGCCAAGCAGATGGAAGAAGAAGGCCACAAGATTATCAAGCTCAACATCGGCAATCTGGCCTCGTTCGGCTTTGACGCACCCGAGGAAATCCAGCAGGACATGATACTCAACCTGCCCAATGCGGCTGGTTATACCGATTCCAAAGGCATTTTCTCGGCGCGCAAGGCAGTGATGCATTACACCCAGCAAAAGCACATCAAGGGTGTCACCATCGAAGATATCTACATCGGCAATGGTGCTTCCGAACTGATCGTGATGGCTATGAACGCCCTGCTCAACAATGGCGACGAGGTCCTCGTGCCCGCTCCTGATTACCCATTGTGGACAGCCGCCGTGAGTCTTTCGGGCGGCACGCCACGGCATTATCTGTGTGACGAGGGCACTGGCTGGCTACCGGATCTGGATGATATTCGTGCAAAAATCACATCCAGTACGCGTGCCATTGTGGTCATCAACCCGAACAACCCGACAGGCGCGCTGTATCCCGACGATCTACTCAAAGAGATCGTTGAAATCGCGCGCACACACGATCTGATCATCTACGCGGATGAAGTCTATGACCGTGTGCTCTATGAGGATGCAACGCATACCTCTATCGCGGCATTATCGGAAGATGTGCTCACCGTCACTTTTAACAGCCTATCCAAAAACTACCGCGCCTGCGGCTATCGTGCCGGCTGGATGATCGTGTCGGGCGATAAAAAAGCAGCACAGGATTACATTGTGGGACTTGACATGCTGTCTTCAATGCGCCTGTGCGCCAACGCGCCGGGCCAATGGGGAATCCAAACGGCATTGGGTGGCTATCAAAGCATTGATGATCTGGTGGCTCCCGGGGGACGCATGCGTCGTCAGCGCGACATCGCTTATGAGCTGATTACTGCCATTCCAGGCGTCACCTGTGTCAAGCCGCAAGCCTCGCTGTACATGTTCCCGCGTCTGGATCCCAAAATGTATCCGATCACCGATGATCAGGAGTTCATCTCCGAACTTCTGGTGGCGGAAAAAGTGCTGCTGGTACAAGGCACGGGCTTCAACTGGCCACATCCCGACCACTTTCGTCTCGTCTTTTTACCGCATGAAGATGATCTCCGCGATGCCATAGGCCGCATCGCACGTTTCCTGGATTCTTATCGTACCCGTCATGGCAAATAACTCGAATAAAGTAAAAGAAATCATGCAGCCGATGAATGTCGGCCTGCTCGGCACCGGCACCGTCGGTGGCGGCACATTTACCGTACTGACGCGCAACGAGGCAGAAATTACCCGCCGCGCCGGGCGGCCGATTCGCATCACGCAAGTAGCGGATAAAAATACTACTCTAGCCAAGCAAGTCACCGGCGGTAAAGTGGCGGTCACCGATGATGCCTTTGCGGTAGTTTCCAATCCGGAAATCGATATCGTCGTCGAACTCATTGGCGGCTACGGTATAGCGAAAGATCTGATCATGCTTGCCATTGCCAACGGCAAGCATGTGGTCACTGCTAACAAAGCGTTGCTGGCCGTGCATGGCGATGAGATATTCGCTGCAGCCCAAGCTCGTGGTGTGATTGTTGCCTTTGAAGCGGCAGTTGCCGGTGGTATCCCGATAGTCAAGGCGGTGCGCGAGGGATTAACAGCGAATCGTATCGAGTGGATTGCCGGCATCATCAATGGCACCACAAACTTCATTCTCTCTGAAATGCGTGACAAGGGACTCTCGTTTACCGAGGCGTTGGAAGACGCCAAGCGCCTGGGTTATGCCGAAGCGGACCCCACGTTTGATGTCGAAGGCATCGATGCAGCACACAAAATCACTATCCTCTCTGCCCTGGCCTTTGGCATTCCGATGCAGTTTGACCGAGCACATATTGAAGGCATCAGCCAATTGGAAGCCGACGATATTCGCTATGCCGAGCAGCTAGGCTACCGCATCAAACTACTGGGCCTGACCCGTCGCCGCCCCAATGGGGTGGAGTTGCGCGTGCATCCAACACTCATCCCCGCCAAACGACTCATTGCCAACGTCGAAGGCGTCATGAATGCCGTCTTGGTGCAAGGCGATGCCGTCGGTGCCACCTTGTATTACGGCCGTGGCGCAGGCGCAGAACCCACCGCTTCAGCGGTCATTGCGGATCTTGTGGATGTTACCCGCATGCATACCGCCGATCCGGAACACCGCGTGCCTCATCTCGCATTTCAACCAGGTGCCGTTCAGGACACCTTGGTGTTACCACTCTCTGAAATTGAAACCGGCTACTACCTGCGCCTGCGTGTGGAAGACAAATCTGGCGCGCTGGCAGACATCACGCGGATTCTGGCTGACCAAACCATCTCGATTGACGCCATGATCCAGCGCGAACCCAATGAAGGCGAATCGCAAACAGATATAATTATTCTCACGCATGTGACAGTCGAGAAAAACATTGATGCCGCTATCGCGAAAATCGAGGCATTGCCAGTAATAAAGAAAAAAGTGATACGCCTGCGCATGGAAGCGCTGGGTTGAGCAAGTATTGAGCAAATAGCTGGATAGTGGGTTGTATATTACTCATTGACGGCATCAATGAAACAAATCAGCAGCTTGAATAGGTCGCACACTGGAATTTAGCGCTATGATTCCATCTTTGTATTTGCATCCAGAATTTTTTAACGGATCCGAGCGACTAGAAAAGCTCGGATATTTTATTTTCAGGAGGAATAAAAATGGCAGTGGTAACTGAACTAGGTTATTTAGGCTTTGGCGTCTCAAATATGGACGCGTGGCGTGAATACGCCAGCAAAGTCATGGGGCTGGAAGTTTTTGACGAAGGCGAGAAAGATCGCTTTTACATCCGTATGGATTACCAGCACCATCGCATTACCGTGCATAACAGTGGTACGGACGATCTGGATTATGCTGGCTGGCGTGTTGCCGGGCCGGAAGAATTTGATCAGATGATGGCCAAGTTAACGGCTGCTGGCGTCAAATTCCACCGCGGCACGGAAGCCGAATGTGCCGAGCGTAGTGTGCTTGATCTGATCAAGTTTCTTGACCCAGGTGACAACCCAACAGAAATTTATCATGGTCCCCGCATCGACTTTCACAAACCATTCCATCCAGGCCGCGGTATGCATGGCCGCTTCTTGACCGGGCAACAAGGATTGGGACATATCATCTTGCGTCAATTCGATACAGATAAAGCTTATCGCTTCTATATCGACGTCCTGGGTATGCGTGGTAATGTTGAATATCATCTGCCTATCCCACAAATCGGCATCGTCGCCAAGCCGATTTTCCTGCATTGCAATGATCGGGATCACTCAGTTG
>WOZP01000202.1 GCA_011620215.1 Rugosibacter sp. | reverse complement strand
ACATGGTCGGGGAATTCCCCGAGTTGCAAGGCATCATGGGGCGCTACTACGCGCTGGCCGATGGCGAACCGGCGGTCGTCGCTACGGCGATTGAAGAACACTACCGCCCGCGCTTCAATGGCGATGCGCTGCCGCAGGGCGCCGTAGCTTGCGCTGTTGCGCTGGCCGACAAAATGGATGCCCTGATCGGCTTTTTCGGCATTGGCCAAATCCCGACGGGCGATAAAGATCCCTTCGGTTTGCGTCGCGCTGCGCTCGGTGTTTTGCGTATCCTGATGGAAACGCCGCTGCCGTTAAGCCTTGCCGATCTGATTGAAGACGCTGCTGAAGGCTTTTCTCCGGCGTTATTAACCGCCGAGTGCCGTATTACCAGCGCCGACTTTTTCCGTGAACGGCTACGTCACTTGCTGCGCGATGCCGGACACGAGCCTAACGCGGTGGATGCCGTACTCGCCCAAAACCCCATGCGCATGGATGAAGTGCCGCAACGCCTGGCCGCTGTCAAAGCCTTTGCCACCCTGCCCGAAGCGGCCGCACTGGCTGCAGCCAACAAACGCATCATCAATATCCTGAAAAAATCGACCGAGCAGACGGGCCAAACAGTTAGCCCTGCACTACTCCATGAAACGGCAGAAAAAAACCTGTTTGCCGAAGTCCAAAAACTCACCCCGCTCATTGAAGCACAACTCGCCAAAAGCGACTACACCACGGCCCTGAAATCACTCGCTGACCTGCGTCCGGCAGTCGACGCTTTTTTCGAAGGCGTGATGGTCAATGCAGATGATCCAGCGATGCGCGCTAATCGTTTGGCACTGCTGGTACAGCTGGCCAAGCTGATGAACTGCGTGGCGGATATTTCACGCTTATCAAGCTAAGGCTACCGCACCAAAATGCTCTGGCTCATCACGAAATATCTCACTACCGCCGCCGTGGTCGTGCTGGTGTCGGAGCTTGCCAAACGCAGCGACAAGCTCGGCGGCCTGGTCGCCGCGCTGCCGCTGGTGACAATTTTGACCCTCATCTGGCTGCAGATTGAAAATCAACCTGAATCCAAAATAGCCAATCACGCCTGGTATACGTTTTGGTATGTTGTACCCACACTACCCATGTTCCTCGCCTTTCCGCTGCTGTTGCCGCGTTTAGGATTCTGGCTAACCTTGCTCGCCAGCGTCGTTATCACGGTCATTTGCTTTGGCCTGTTTGCACTTGCCATACGTCGCTTTGGCATTGAGTTGATATATTGAGTTGCTATAGTGCTGCGGCAAAAAAACCGCTATAAATAAACCCGCTAAACCTGACGAATAGCCGGGACAGAAGGCTGTTTTCCTCGCCTTCCGCTGTCACCATAAAACATAAACTGACATTGATATGAAGCTGATTATTCTCGACCGCGATGGTGTGATCAATTTTGATTCCGCCCAGTTCATCAAGTCGCCTGACGAATGGAAGCCCATTCCTGGCAGCCTCGCTGCCATCGCGCGGCTGAATCAAGCGGGCTATCGCGTAGTAGTCGCGACGAATCAATCCGGCGTGGGCCGTGGCTTGTTCGAGATGGATACACTCAACGCGATTCACGAAAAAATGAACAAAGCCCTGGCGCAAGTCGGTGGGCGTATTGATGCTATCTTTTTTTGCCCGCATACCAGTGCTGACAATTGCGCTTGCCGCAAACCCAAACCGGGGATGTTGCACGAAATTTCCAAACGCTTTAATACGAATTTAACCAATGTGCCCGCCATAGGCGATGCGCTACGTGATCTGGAAGCCGCTGTCACCGTCGGTGCCAAACCCATTCTGGTGCTCACCGGCAAAGGCAAAAAAACCGCCACTGATCCGGAACTGCCTGCGGGCACACTCGTTTTTCCTGATCTCGCAGCAGCGGTCGCCCACCTGCTCGCATGAGCACGTATGAGCACGCATAACGCCATGCTGTCATTCCTCCGCTCCTTGCTCTATCTGGTCATATTGATCATCACCACGCCACCCTACATGGTGCTGTTTATTCTGGTCAGCTTTCCACTCTCGCTGCGCTGGCGCCACCGGCTGGCCATGCCTTGGGTGCGCTTTGCGATCTGGCTGGTCAAACATGTCCTGGGCATCCCTTATCGCCTCATCGGTGCAGAAAATATCCCGCCGCGATCAGCGATCGTGTTTTGCAAACATCAGTCCGCTTGGGAAACATTGGTCCTGCAAGAAGTCTTCAAAGATACGGTGTTCGTCTGGAAAAAAGAGATCAAGAAGCTGCCATTTTTCGGCTGGGCACTGGCGCTCACGCCTATGATTCCGATTGATCGTGGGGCAGGTAAAGAAGCGATCAAGCATTTGGTCGAACTCGGTCGTGCACGCCTGGAGGAAGGGTATACCGTCGTCATCTTCCCTGAAGGCACGCGCGCTCCCCCAGGTGGAAAGCACCGCTACAAAGGGGGCGGTGCCTTTCTAGCCACAGCCACCGGCGCGCCTGTGGTTCCTGTGGCGCTGAACTCAGGTGAATTCTGGGGGAAGAACGCCTTGTTCAAAAAAAGTGGTGTCGTCACCGTGAGTGTCGGCCCGGCCATTGATCCCAAGGGTTTAACCGCATCCGACATTCTGGCGCAGGCAGAGACTTGGATCGAAGCCGAAATGCGTCGCATCAGCCCGGATCTCTATCTCGCTACAGATACAAATACCGATGAGGTCAATCCGCAAACGCCAACTTGATCTACGGCTGGACGCCACCGCACCTGATGCTGCATTACGCTGGCATGAGGGCACACTCATTCGCTACCTGGGTTTATCGCTGCGCTTGAGGCTCAGCCACGAGCATGTCCAAACGTGCCGTCAAGGGGATACCCTATTTTTACCCCTACCACCACATGCCACGCCACGGCAGATTCAAGATAGTGCTGAAGCCTGGCTGCGCACAGACGCCATCCGCTACCTGACACACTGTATCGCTGAAAAGTCGGCGCTGGCGATACGGCGGCAACCTCGTCTCGTGCTCTCTTTTGCCACCCGTGGCGATTGGGTTGAACTGCTTGATGCCACGCCCGCATCGGCTACTGACATTGCGCCTGAACCTGCCACCCTGCGCTGCTATTGGCGCCTTATCGAACAATCGCCAGAAATAATTGACGCCGCGCTGAATCAAGCACTGCGGCCCTATTTTTCATTTGATCAACCAAGCCACCCGTTGTTTGCCTCGCATGCTTGAGCAGCTCAAGCTTTTTTTTCTGCCGCAACCCGCGCCGACGCCTAAAACCCGGCAAATCGTGATCGCCGGGCGTATTGTCGATTTCCGCATCAAAACGGGGGCACGCAACTTGAGCATGACCATCGACGAGCGTGGCCTGCGCTTATCCGCCCCCGCCCGCATGCGGTTGGCAGACATCGATCATTTTGTGCTTGGCCACGGTGCCTGGGTGCTGCAAAAGCTGGACGAACTGGCGCGTGTTTATCGCCCACGACACATCAGCATCAAAGATGGCACCCCGCTTCCCCTGCTGGGTCAGGACATCGAAGTGCGCGTGATTCCCGGTGCCAACCGCTTCCGCTGGATTGCCCAAACGCTCGTGCTGGAAGCCCGCCCCGATGCCGATCTCGGCGGGCTCGTCACCCGCGCCTTAAAAGCACACGCGCTGACTCACTTTGGCGAACGACTGACACATTACACCGCGCAGATCAATCTCGCCCCCCCTCCGCTGGGGCTTTCCGCCGCCCGCACTCGGTGGGGAAGTTGCAGCCGCAATAGCGGTATCCGCATCAATTGGCGGCTGATTCATCTCGCGCCGCACCTGGGCGATTACGTCGTCGCACACGAAGTAGCGCACTTGCTCGAAATGAATCACAGCGCGAATTTTTGGCGTATCGTAAGCACCCTCTATCCCGACTGGAAAGCCGCACGCGACGAACTCAAAACCTGCGCAGCTTCCCTGCCTATTCTATGAAAGGAATGCCATGAAAATTTTACATACCATGCTGCGTGTAGGCGACCTTGATCGCTCGTTGCACTTTTACACCGAAATTCTGGGCATGCGATTACTGCGCCGTGCCGATTTTCCCGCTGGCAAATTCACCCTCGCCTTTGTCGGCTTTGATGATGAAGAAAATAGCGCGGTGATAGAACTCACCTACAACTGGGGCGTTGATCACTACGACATCGGCACCGCCTACGGCCATATCGCCATCGCCGTGCCAGACGCCGCTGCCACCTGCGAGGCCATACGCCAGCGTGGCGGCAGCATTACTCGCGAAGCAGGCCCCATGAAAGGCGGCAGCACCGTCATTGCGTTTGTCGAAGATCCTGACGGTTACAAAATTGAATTGATTGAAAAAAATTGACTGCTATCCGATATCAACCAACAAAAACATCAGTATTGAAATCAGCTTCTTCATGCGGCGATCTTCCAGTTTTCGTCGTTGTTGCTCGTGTACATTCTCTTGTCGCCGTGTTGCCAGCGCCGAGTTTTTCGTGTGCCCCGCAGTTGCCATAGCCTCCCTTAAATGAGATACGTTTCATTTAGGGGGCCTGAGCGGCGATGGTTTGGCACGAGTGTGAAATTTGACGCGCAATGAGCATATCAGCATAAGCACGCTTCACCGCCGGGGTGAGCTGCTTGATGCGATATTCCTCTTGTGAGGCGGTGGATCGGTCAGGATAGGCGGCGCTGGCCAACAGGCGCAGCGGCGGATGTGAGCGGGTGTAGCGCGCACCTTTGCCCGCGCAGTGCGCATCAAACCGGGCTTTTACATCCACGGCAATGCCGGTGTAAATGCTGCCGTCGGTGCATTCAATCAAGTAAACAAACCAGCTTCTATCCTCAGCCACGATGGTTTAGCGCGGGGTTACCACAAGTTCAGCGAGATGTCAGGTGAGCAAAGGATGCATCCAGACAAACAGTGCCTGCTCTTGAGCTGAGGCCAGCCGTGCCAGATCCGCCATGTCCATGATCATGGCGTGGATGTCTTCCTCAGGCCATCCTTCCATTTCAAATTCGGCTGTCGCAGCGAGTTCTTCAGCCACCTGCTCTAGCGCTTCTTCATCCAGCTCAGCTAGCTTTTCTGTCACTGAATCGGCCAGCTTTAACACCACAGCCCCTTCGCTGCCGATATACAGTGGCTCATACAGAGCGCACGCTACATCAAAATCATCATGGGTCAGCAAGGTGTGCAGCGTGACAATCTTGGCGGAATCAATGCCACGTCGCTCAATGCCACTCCATTCGTCAGTCGGCCGCAATGATTCGCCAATGGCAACCACTTCATCTTCTTCGGCAGCAACAATGTGGGTTAACAGGTTCATGAATTTATAGGTCCCTAATCAATAAATAATACATTTATCAGCGGCATCAATTATTACTTTTTAATCACCATTATATTTTTTCTTCCAGCGCTTCCCACTGCGCCAGGGCGGTGGCGATTGCGGCTTCTATTTCAGCAAGCTCTTGATGGATTTTCTTTTGCTTGTCAGCCTCTTGCTGATAAAAATTCGGCTCGGCAATTTGCCCATGCAACAGAGCCTGCCGAGACTCCAACGCTGCGACTTGCGCAAGTAACTGATCAATGGCTTGCTGTGTCTTGAAACTCGTTTTTTTTCGTTCCAAAACGGGCTCTGACGATTTGCTAGCGTTGTTTTTTTTCACGGGTGCTGCACTGCTGGAATCGCTTGAAGCTTTAGCGCCATTGGCTGTCGGCCGCTGTTGCAGCCAATCACTATAGCCCCCGATATACTCTTTCCAGCGCCCCTGCCCTTCGCTGGCGATGGTTTGCGTGACCACATTATCCAGAAATTCGCGATCATGGCTCACCAGAAAAACCGTGCCGACGTAATCCTGCAAAAGCGCTTCGAGCAATTCCAGCGTTTCAATATCCAGGTCATTCGTGGGTTCATCCAGCACCAGTACATTGGCGGGCCGGGCGAAAAGCCGCGCCAGCAGCAGGCGATTACGTTCGCCGCCAGAGAGTGATTTAACCGGTGAGCGGGCACGTGCGGGGGCAAATAAGAAATCTTCCAGGTAGCCGATAACGTGCTTTTTCGTCTGCCCGATTTCGACATAATCCGAGCCGGGACTGATCACTTCGACTAACGCGGCCTCAGGATCAAGCTGCGTACGAAACTGATCGAAGTAAGCCACTTCAACACGGCTACCCATGCGCACATTGCCCGCATCGGGCTCGATTTCGCCCAGCAGCAGACGCAGCAACGTGGTTTTACCTGCGCCATTGGGGCCGATCAGCCCAATCTTGTCGCCGCGCTGAATGCGGCAGGAAAAATCATCCACCACAAGGCGCTCGCCAAACTTTTTGGAAACATGATCCAGCTCGGCAACCAGCTTGCCGGATTCATCTCCGCGCACCAGTTGAAAATCAACCTTGCCCTGTTGCGAACGGCGGCTGGCCCGATCACTGCGCAGCAACTCAAGCCGATGGATACGGCCCACACTGCGCGTGCGACGCGCTTCCACCCCTTTGCGTATCCAGACTTCTTCTTGCGCCAGGAGCTTGTCTGCACGCGCATTGGCAAGAGACTCTTCATGCAGCAGCAGTTCTTTGCGTTGCTGATACGAAGCAAAACTACCTGGGAAACTCACCAGATTGCCGCGATCCAGCTCGATGATACGAGTCACGACGCTATCCAGAAACGCCCGGTCATGGGTGACAAACATCACCGCGCCGGGATAGGCTCGGAGCAACTCCTCCAGCCACAGAATCCCTTCAACGTCGAGATGATTGGTTGGCTCGTCAAGCAGCAACAAATCAGGCTCGGCCACCAGTGCACGTGCCAGAGCCACGCGCTTTTTTCCACCACCAGAGAGCGCCGCAACACGCGCATCGCCATCCAGACCTAAGCGTGACACCGCCTGCTCAACACGCGAACTCAAGCGCCAGCCATCACCCGCCTCTAACGCGGTTTGTAGATCATGCATCCGATCCATCGCCGCCGTGTCACCAGCGCCGACTTTTTGCATGACCTGATGATATTCGGCAACGACCGCAGCGATATCTCCCAGCCCAGAAGCAACAGCATCAAACACGCTGGTTTCATCAGCAAACTCGGGCTCTTGCGCCACATAGGCAATGCTCAGGCCCGGTTGACGCCAGATGACCCCATCATCCAGCGAACCCAAATCGGCCAGCGCTTTGAGCAAGCTGGATTTGCCTGTCCCGTTACGGCCAATCAACCCCACCCGCTCGCCGGGATCAAGCTGCATTGCAGCCCGATCCAGCAGGGCCACATGGCCATAGGCAAGACAAGCGCGATCAATGGTAATTAAAGGCATAAGATTTTTTTAAACATGAAGTGAGTATGAAGAAAGTGTGACCTGAATGTGCAGCGAAAGCTGCGAAATCATAGGTGAACGGTTAGAATTCGCGGCGCGCCTTCGTAGCTCAGTGGATAGAGCGACCGCCTCCTAAGCGGTAGGTCAGCAGTTCGATTCTGCTCGAGGGCACCAACCTGTTTGCGGTTTTGTTTACTTGATTCGCGTGAGTGCCGGGCGATTGGGTGAGGCAAC
>WOZP01000193.1 GCA_011620215.1 Rugosibacter sp. | reverse complement strand
AGGTGCACTTCTGATCCTTGTAAAGCATTTTTGAACTTTTCTTTACAGATTTTTTTTTGCGGGTACGAATTACAATCCCGCCACTATATATATGCAGACAGATGGAACCAAATGAACCTTTATCCTTTATTGCGTCCTCTTCTTTTTACCTTTGAGGCTGAGCGGGTGCACGAATTGACATTGCATGGCATTGCATCGCTAGATCAACTGGGCCTGCCACGGCCCCTGCGGCATACATCTCAATCCATCGAAGTCATGGGCCTGCACTTTCCTAATCGAATTGGACTGGCCGCAGGGCTGGATAAAAATGGCATCGCAGTGGATGCGCTAAGCCGTCTCGGCTTTGGCTTTATTGAAGTGGGCACAGTGACCCCACGACCACAACCAGGAAACCCTGCGCCCCGGATGTTTCGCCTGACCGCCCAGGAAGCCATCATCAACCGCATGGGGTTTAATAATGCAGGAATAGATGCTTTGTTGGCTAAGCTAAAGCATACGCGATACAAAGGCATTCTCGGTATCAATATTGGCAAAAACTTCGACACACCAATAGAACGCGCAGTAGACGATTATCTTATCGGCCTGGATAAAGCTTATGCGCAGGCCAGTTATGTAGCGATCAACATTTCCTCACCGAATACTCAAAATCTGCGTCAATTACAAGGTCAATCCGAGCTAAATACCCTGTTGGGAAGCTTAAAACAGCGACAAACCCTGCTTGCCGATCGTCACGGGCGCTTTGTTCCCTTGGCACTAAAAATCGCGCCCGATCTTGATACCAGCCAAATCACCGGGATTGCTGACATGTTGCGTCGCCACCGCATTGATGCAGTTATTGCAACCAACACCACGCTCGGCCGTGAGGGGGTTGAAACATCGCCCTTTGCCGCTGAAGCAGGCGGCTTATCGGGCAGCCCCTTGTTTGAAAAATCCACCGCTATTGTCCGCGCACTTGCAGACGCACTAGGAGGGGAAATTCCTATCATTGCCGCAGGTGGTGTGACTACGGGCGCACGGGCGCGCGCCAAGCTAGAGGCTGGCGCAGCCCTGGTTCAGGTCTATAGCGGCCTGATTTACCATGGCCCGGCACTCGTGAAAGAATGTATTGCTGCCACAAAAGACTATCCGCTGGATATTTAACGCCTTTGCCGCCATTGCCGAACCGCCTGCAAAAGCAGGATAATCGAGCTTTTATGCACTTACAGGACAACTACGTGGTTTGCTTGCGTCATGACTAGCTATCTCTTCATCGTACTCGGCGCTGTTCTTGTCAATAACGTTGTCTTCGTCCGCATCCTCGGTTTGTGCCCGTTCATGGGCGTGTCGAAGAAGCTGGAGACGGCGATTGGCATGGGCGCGGCCACCACGTTCGTGCTCACCATGGCGTGCGGCACGAGCTACCTGATTGATCGCTGGCTGCTGATGCCGAATCAGCTTGAGTATCTGCGCACACTGTCGTTCATCGTCACCATCGCGGCGATTGTTCAGCTCACCGAGCTGGTGATCCAGAAAACCAGCCCCATGCTGCATCAGGTGCTGGGCATCTACCTGCCGCTGATCACCACCAATTGCGCGGTGCTGGGTGTGCCGCTGTTGAATATCGGCATGCAGCACAATCTGGTGGAATCGCTGTTGTTCGGTTTTGGCGGCGCGGTCGGCTTTACGCTGGCCATGATTTTGTTCGCCGGCATCCGCGAACGGCTGGAGGGCGCGGATGTGCCGGTGCATTTTCGCGGCACGGCCATCGCGATGATTACCGCCGGCCTGATGAGCCTGGCCTTCATGGGCTTCGCCGGTCTGGACAAATACAAATAATGCTCGCCGCGCTTCTGGTCATGGCGCTGGGCGCTGTCGTTCTCGGTGCGGCGCTGGGGTTCGCGGCGGTCAAGTTTCGCGTGGAAGGCGACCCGCTGACTGAAAAAATCGATGCGATCCTGCCGCAAACCCAGTGCGGCCAGTGCGGTTATCCCGGCTGCAAGCCTTATGCTGCCGCCATGGCCAAAGGCGAAGCGGATATCAACCAGTGCCCGCCGGGTGGCGATGAAGGCATACGCAAGCTGGCTGATTTGTTGGGGCGTGAATACAAGCCGCTCTCCGCCGAGCATGGCGTGGAAAAACCCAAGGCGCTCGCCGTCATCGACGAGCAGCGCTGCATCGGCTGCACGCTGTGCATCCAGGCCTGCCCGGTCGATGCCATCGTGGGCGCGGCCAAACAAATGCATACGGTGATCGCCGCCCAGTGCACCGGGTGTGAGCTCTGCGTGCCGGTCTGCCCGGTGGATTGCATCGATATGGTGCCGGTTGCGGAAAACATCACCACGTGGAAATGGAAATATCCGGTCGTGGCCATCAAACCCGTCACCACACAGTGATCATGCAGCTGTTCGATTTCAATGGCGGGGTGACGCCGGAATATCACAAAGAGGCCTCGACGCAATCACCTATCGCCGTGTCACCAGCGCCGTCCAGAAACGGACTCAAGAATTTTTTAGTGATTCCATTGCACCAAAGCATCGGCGGCACACCGCGTCCGCTGGTCAGCGCGGGCGACCGCGTGCTCAAGGGGCAGCGTATCGGCGCCGCCGATGGTGACATGTCTTCCGCCGTCCATGCCTCGACATCCGGCCAGGTGGTTGCCGTCGAGATGCGCCGCATGCCGCATCCGTCGGGGCTGTCTGCCTTGTGCGTCGTCATCGAAGCCGATGGCCGCGACGAATGGATAGCCCGCCAGCCGTTTGACTATCACCAACACACCGCCGCAGAAACCCGCGATTACCTGCGCGATGCGGGCGTCGTCGGCCTCGGTGGCGCGGTGTTTCCGACACACCTGAAAATATCCCCCGGCAAAGGGGGCAAGCTCGATACGCTGATCATCAACGGCGCCGAATGCGAACCGTTTATCACCTGCGACGACCTGCTGATGCGCGAACGCGCAGAGGCCATCATCCAGGGCGTGGTCATCCTGCGCGACCTGCTCGCCGCAGGGCGTGCGCTGATCGGCATCGAAGACAACAAACCGCAAGCGCTCGCCGCCATGACAGCGGCTGTGCAGGCGGGCGGACATCAAGACATGGCCGTGGTTGCCGTGCCCACGCGTTATCCAGCGGGCGGCGCCAAGCAACTCATCCGCGTCCTGACCGGCATCGAAGTGCCGCACGGCAAGCGCTCCACCGATTACGGCGTGCAATGTTTCAACGTCGGCACCGCCTATGCGATTCATGAAGCGATCAACCTCGGCCAGCCGCTGATTTCACGCATTGTCACCGTTGCCGGCAATGTCGCCGCGCCGCGCAATTACGCAGCACTGATCGGCACACCGCTGCACACGCTGCTGGCCAACAGCCAACCCTTGCCCGATACCGACCGGCTGATCATGGGCGGACCGATGATGGGCATCACCCTGCCGGGCGATGAGGTGCCGGTGGTCAAGGCCACCAACTGCATTCTGGTCGGCTCACCCAGGTTGTTTCCGCCGCCGCCGCCGGAAATGCCCTGCATCCGTTGCGGCGAATGCGCAAAAGCCTGCCCGGCGGATTTGCAGCCGTTCGAGTTGTACTGGTTCTCGCGCGCGAAGATTTTCGGCAAGGCGCAGGAATATCACCTCTTCGATTGCATCGAGTGCGGTTGCTGTGCCTACGTCTGCCCGTCGCACATTCCGCTGGTGGATTATTACCGCTTCGCGAAAAGCGAAATCTGGGCGAATGAAAGCGAGAAGGCGGCAGCCGACCAGGCGCGCGAGCAATATGAATTCCGCCAGCTTCGTGAAGCGCGCGAAGCGCAGGAAAAAGCCGCGCGCCTCGCCGCGAGGACAGCAGCCGGCCGCGCGGCGGCCACTAACGCATTGGCCATGGCACCGGTCACCGCACCAGCCGCCACATCGGCCGCCGCATCAGCGGTCACATCAGCCGCCACACCGGTGACCGAACCTGCCCAAACGCCTTCGCCACAAGCCGCGCTGATTGCCGCCGCGCTCGAACGCGCCCGCGCGCAGCAGGTGCAGCCGGCAAATACGACGAATCTGACGCCGGAACAGCAAGCCGAAATTGCCGCCATCGAAGCGCGCCGCGCCCAAATCCGCACCCAGGCTCACCCGCATCTGCCGCCGGATGATTAACATTCACGCCACATGAACAACTCGCCCTATCTGCGCCAAGCCACCAGCGTGCAATCCGTCATGTTGCGCGTGCTGTTCGCCTTGCTGCCCGGCATCGCTGCCTATGTCTGGTTTTTTGGCGCGGCAATTGTGCTGCAGATCGTGCTCGCCTCACTCACCGCGCTCGCCGCCGAGGCGCTGGTGCTACACCTGCGCGGCAAGCCGCTGGCGATCTTTCTGACCGATGGCTCGGCGCTGGTCACCGCCTGGCTTATTGCCTTGTCATTTCCACCCCTCGCGCCGTGGTGGCTGGTGGTGCTGGCCACAATGATCGCCATCATTGTGGCCAAGCATCTGTATGGCGGCCTTGGGCAAAACCCGTTCAACCCGGCGATGGTTGCCTTTGCGTTGATGATCGTGGCCTATCCGCAATTCATGTCGCGCTGGCCGGGTACCGATGCCATCGACTTCGCCACACAATGGCAGATCATTTTCGGCCTGCATGCAAACCAGGCGCTGGATGCGCTGACCATGGCCACGCCGCTGGATGCGCTGCGCACGGCCTTGCACAGCACGAATGCAACAACGGTTACCGTCGCCAGCGCCCTCGCGCACAACCCCGCCATCGGCCTGATGGCAGGCCGTGGCTGGGAGTGGATTGCCGCAGGCCATCTCATCGGCGGGCTGTGGCTGGTGCAGCAGCGCATCATCACCTGGCATCTGCCCACGGCCTTTCTCGCCACCCTGTTCCTGCTCGCCGGCCTGGCCAGCACTATTAACCCGAGTGAATTCGCCGGGCCATTGTTCCACCTGTTCGGCGGCGGGGCGATGCTGGCGGCTTTCTTCATCGTCACCGACCCCGTATCTGCCGCCACCACGCCTTATGGCAAACTCATTTTTGCCGCAGGTGTGGCGCTGCTCACGTGGATTATCCGCAGCTTTGGCGCCTACCCGGATGGCATTGCCTTCGCCGTGTTATTGATGAACATTGCCGTGCCGCTGATCGACATGGCCACCCAGCCACGGGTTTTTGGGCACAAGAAAAACGGCAGCAATCACCATGGATGAATCGTCCGACGCCACAGAAAACATGCCACAGCTTAGCCTACCCCAGCGCAGTGCGCTGTACATCGCGCTGCGCACGGCCGCCATCCTGCTCGCCTTCACGCTGGTGTTCACCGCGCTGATGGCCGGTGCCTATTACCTCACGGCGCCGCGCGTCGCGGCCAGCGCACAGGTTGAGAAACTGCGCCTGCTCGCCGTGGTGCTAGCGCCGAGTTTTCACGACAACGACTTGCTGAAGGACGCCATCACCCTGCCGCCGAACAGCGCACTGGGCACCAGCGAAAATACCCGCCTGTACCGCGCGCGCAAAAACGGGCAACCCGTGGCGCTGGTTTTTGAAGCCATCGCGCCGGATGGCTATTCCGGCAAAATCGGCCTGCTGCTGGCAGTCTCCAGCACAGGGCAACTCCTCGCCCTGCGCGTTACACAACATAAAGAAACGCCGGGGCTGGGCGATTACATCGACCCGAAAAAAGACCGCAACAAGGTGCGCCCATGGATCAGCCAGTTTGCCAACATCGGCTTTGACAGCGTGCCGCCGGAACAATGGCACGTGAAAAAAGACGGCGGCCATTTTGACCAGATGGCCGGCGCCACCATTTCGGCACGCGCCGTCACCAACGCCAGCGGCCGCGCCCTGGCCTGGGTAAACAAAAATCACGACAAACTGTTTGCCCTGCCCGCAAACAGCCTTTATCAGGAGTAAGCCATGAGCGCTCTAAATAACCTAAGCAACATCGCCAAAAACGGCTTCTGGAAACAAAACCCGCTGCTGGTGCAACTGCTCGGCCTGTGCCCCTTGCTGGCCATCAGCACCTCGCTGGTGAATGCCGTCAGCCTCGGCCTGGCGACCATCCTCGTCATGCTGCTGGCCAATTTCGCCGTGGCCAGCCTGCGCGCCCTGATCCCTTATGAAATCCGCATTCCGGTGTTTGTGCTCATCATCGCCGCGCTGGTCACGGTGGTCGATTTATCCTTCAACGCCTTTTTGCACGACCTGTATCTCGTGCTCGGCATTTTCATTCCGTTGATTGTCACCAACTGCATCGTGCTGGCGCGCGTCGAGGCCTTCGCCGCCAAGAACGGGCTGGCCGCTGCCACGCTGGATGGCGTGATGATGGGCGTCGGCTTCCTGTGGGTTATCGCGCTGATCGGCGGCCTGCGCGAGCTGATCGGTCAGGGCACGCTGTTCTCGGGCATCGAGATGATTTTCCCTGCACTCTCCGGCATCCAGGTATTGCCTGCCGATTACCCCGGCTTTTTGATCATGATGCTGCCACCGGGCGCATTCTTTACGCTTGGCCTGCTGATCGCCGGGCGTAACTGGAGTGAAGCGCGGGCGAATCAGCGGCGGTTGAATCAGCTCAAACAAGCTGAACATCCGGGGGATAAACCCGCTGAAAACATGCCCCCGTTTACCGCATGACACCAGCCAAAGCCCGCGAGTTTTTCACGCGCCTGGCAGCGCTTGATCCTGCGCCGAAAACCGAGCTCAACTACGCCACGCCCTACCAGTTGCTGGTCGCCGTCGTGCTCTCCGCGCAGGCCACCGACAAGGGCGTGAACCGCGCCACCGGCCCGCTGTTCAAGGACTACCCGACACCGCAGGCGATGGCCAAGCTCAGCGTCGAGCAAATTGCCGATTACATTCAGACCATCGGCCTGTATCCGACCAAAGCCAAAAATGTTGCCGCGCTCACCCAGCTATTGCTCGAACGCCACGGCGGCGAAGTGCCGCACGACCGCGCCGCGCTCGAAGCCCTGCCCGGCGTCGGCCGCAAGACCGCCAACGTGGTGCTCAACATCGTCTTCGGCGAACCGACCATCGCTGTCGACACGCACATTTTTCGCGTCGGCAACCGCACGGGGCTGGCCACCGGAAAAACCCCCGAGGCCGTCGAGCAAAAGCTGATGAAAGCCGTGCCCAAAGAATTCCGCCTGCATGCGCACCACTGGCTGATTCTGCATGGCCGCTACACCTGCAAGGCGCGCACGCCGGACTGCCCCAACTGCATCGTGCGCGACTTGTGCGCATACAAGGAAAAAACCCGTGTTTAACCCCAGCCGCGACCAGGCGCGCCAATTCCTCATCGACGCCTGGCACAAGCGCCGCCAGGCGATGCCCGCAACGGAAATGGAATTACTCGCCGCAGACCTGATTGATTTGCACCCCGAATATCACGCCCTGCTTGAAGCCGATGATGCACTGACGCGCGAATGGACGCCGGCAGATGGTGAAACCAACCCCTTCCTGCATTTGTCATTGCATCTGGCGATTGAAGAGCAGCTTGCCATCGACCAACCCAATGGCATCGCTGCCGTCTTCATGCAATTGCTGGCGCGCCTCGGCGACCGGCACGCCGCGCTGCATGTGGTGCTGGATTGTCTTGGCGAAACAATGTGGCGCGCGCAGCGCGATGCCCAGCCGC
>WOZP01000165.1:4442-7601 GCA_011620215.1 Rugosibacter sp. | reverse complement strand
GATTGTTCTTCGCGATTTCTCATTGTGTAGACCGTGCAAATAACTGGGAGCTGACTGTGGCAAGACTGCCGACTTGGTAATTTTATCAATCGGAATTTAAACAAAGGAGTTTGATATGAACTGGGATACCGTTGAAGGAAACTGGAAGCAATTTCGAGGCAATGTCAAAGCGCAGTGGGGCAAACTGACGGATGACCACTTGGATGTGATTGCCGGCAAGCGCGTTGAGTTGGCCGGCAAGATTCAAGAAGCTTACGGCATCACGAAAGATGAAACTGAAAAGCAAATCAAGAGTTTTGAAGAAATGAACAAGGATTGAATCTTTTAGATTCGGTTCATTCATTTGGTATGGAGATTTTTTATGAAAAAAATGACTGAGTATTTTTCTGCATTTTTTGTAATTGTAACGTTGGTCTTTTTTTATCTAACTTGGAGACATACATCATGAAACAAATTACCAAATACTTTTCTGCATTTGTGCTCGCACTTACTTTAATAACTGTTATGGGTTGCGCATCCACCTCGAAACAAGAGGGAACCGGCGAATACATTGATGACAGCGTTATTACCACCAAGGTGAAGGCAGCAATACTCGATGAGCCGACACTCAAGGTTGCCGAGATCAATGTGGAAACTTTCAAGGGTGTGGTGCAACTGAGCGGCTTCGTCAATTCTCAAGCCGATATCAACAAGGCAGTCGAAGTAGCGCGTGGTGTTCGCGGTGTGAGTTCAGTCAAGAACGATATGCGGGTCAAGTAACCGATGGTTACCCGCAGGTCATTCTCGGAGTGAGATCCAAATAACCTGCGGGGATTCAACACCATGATCATGGTGTTGCCAAGGCGGTAAGACTGTTACACAGAGCGTTGTATTCCTAATGGTGAGCATTTCTGGCTGTCATCGCAACTCCTGAATCATCAGAGGCTCTCGCAGGCAATCAATCGTCAGCGGACTTTGGGTCGGCTATATCGCATACTCGGTGCATGCGCTGGGTAAGGAGGTACAAGCACCTCTGTAGCAAGTTTGTACGAACCCCAGGGCGCGACGCTGTGTTTGACTGCACACGACGAGGCTGTGGAGAGGATGGAAGGTTTAGCGCCATAGACGGTGTTACATGCATTGATCAAATTGTATTTGTTGTCGCAATTGGAAGGCAAAACAGTCACTTGCATAAAGTAGCTTGGGTTTTGCCGGAGGTGGTTTGAGCATGCCGTCATGATATTGCCTCGTGTGCTCAAATGGGTTGCCGGATTTTTTCTTGTATTTATTGCGGTGGCGGTTCTTTTCGCCATGATTTTCGGCTGGAACTGGCTGCGCGGCCCGATAGAGCGCATGACAGCGGAGAAAACCGGGCGGGTACTCTCTATCAATGGCGAACTCAAGGTGGAGTTCGGCTGGTCTTTGCCTCGGATTCACGCTAACGCAGTGACATTTGCGAATCCGGATTGGGCCACGGAAAAACAGATGATCGCCGCCGACGTGGTGGAAATTACAATCGATTTGCCACAATTGTTCCGCCAAAACATCGTTTTTCCTGAGATGCGGCTTGAGCGGCCTGTAGTCTTTTTTGAGCAAGGCATCGACGGTCGAAAAAACTGGCTGCTGGATCGTAGCCAGCAAGATGAAGGAGCGCGTATCCAAGTTGATCGCCTGGTACTCGATCATGGAATAATCGGCTATGACGATGCGGTGCAGAAGACCAGTATCCGGTCGGAATTCTCGACTTCGAACACCGAGTCTGTTGTTGCCGGGGTCAGCTTTACCGCGCTAGGGCACTACAAGGGCCTGCCCTTCAAGGCACAGGGCAGCGGCGGGCCGGTGCTTGGATTGCGCGACGAAAGCACACCCTATCTTCTGCAAGCCGAGTTCAGTGTGGGCCACACCGGTGTGAAAGCCGCAGGCACCATTACCAGCCTGCTCAAGTTTTCTGCGGTTGACATGCGCGTCGCCCTGCGCGGGGAGAGCTTGGCACAGCTTTTCCCCCTGTTTGGCATCGCCTTGCCAGAGACGCGTGCTTATGCGACCGAAGGACGTCTGCTGCATAGCGCGGATACATGGCGCTACGAAAAATTCTCAGGCCGAGTCGGGGGCAGTGATATTGCAGGCACGGTTCAGATTGACATTGAGGGCAAGCGTCCGGTAATGAAAGCGAATCTGGTTTCGAATGTCCTTGATATCACGGATCTCGGCCCATTGATAGGCGCCCGGCCGGGCAGTGTAAACGCCGCCAAACGGGCCGCACTACCGCCTTCCCGAATCGTCCCCATGACCGTGCAAGCGCGCGTGCTGCCCGATATGCCGTTCAAGACCGATCGCTGGGACAGCGTTGATGCGGAGGTGACACTGAAGGCAAAAGCCATCCGGCACGTCAGGGAACTACCGCTGGAAGACCTCGTTGCGCATTTGAGTTTGCGCGATTCAGTACTGATACTCGATCCGCTCAATTTCGGGTTGGCTGGCGGCCAGCTCAATGCCGTGATTTCACTGGATGGACGGAAAGATCCAATTCAAGCGCACGCCAAGGTGCAGGCGAGAAAAATTCTGTTGTCTAAACTGTTCCCGACTGCTGAACTGGCCAAGACCAGCATCGGCCAGATTAACGGCGACTTCGACTTGACTGGTAAAGGCAACTCGGTAGGGCGCATGCTCTCGAACTCGTACGGCAAGGTGGCACTCGTCGTTGCTGGTGGCAAGATCAGCAAGTTGATGATGGAAAAAGTCGGTCTGCACCTCTGGGAAATACTTGAGCTGAAAATTGTCGGCGACAGGCTTGTCAATTTGCATTGTGCGGCCGCGGATTTTGGTGTCAAAGAGGGAGTGATGGACGCCGACGCGCTAATATTCGATACAGAAATCACCACAATTATTGGTACAGGTAGTATCGATCTAGCGCAGGAAAAGCTGAATCTGACGCTCAATCAAAAAACCAAGAACACCAGTCCTCTGGCTTTGCGCAGTCCAATCACCCTTCGTGGCAGCTTTGCTAAACCCGATATCGGCGTTGACAAGGGGCGTGTTGCCGCGCGCGCGTTCAGTGCGCTCGCGCTGGGCATGGTCAATCCATTGCTTACACTGATGCCGTTGATTGACGCTGGTCCGGGGCAAGACAGCAATTGCGGGCAAATGGTTCGGGATGCAAGGGCTATCGCACATTCAGCG
>WOZP01000165.1:0-4342 GCA_011620215.1 Rugosibacter sp. | reverse complement strand
ATTCAGCGTTTCCCTAGGTGAATGGGAGTACTATTAATTGGTCTACGTGCGTTAGCAAACAGACGTCCGCCGGAAAAACTGTGATTATTTATATTCTCATTGAGAGAACAACCGTTTTTATTTTACGGTGGAAGTTTGTGATCTTCTGTTGTCGGCCCGACAAGCCAAACTTCCCCTTTGGGGTTTTGTACAGTTTTCACGGTAATCGACCATGTCTGAAACAGAAAACAATTCCATCGAATTGCGGCGCCAAAAATCCTTGCTTAAAACAGGCGCCTTGCAGAACGCGATATTCAACAGCGCCAACTTCTCGAGTATCGCCACGGATGAAAATGGTGTGATTCAGATATTCAACGTTGGCGCCGAGCGCATGCTGGGCTATGCGGCTGCCGACGTGATGAACAAGATCACCCCGGCCGACATTTCCGATCCGCAGGAAGTGATAACGCGTGCCGAAGCACTCAGTCTCGAGCTTGGCACCCAGATTACGCCGGGCTTCGAAGCCTTGGTGTTCAAGGCATCACGCGGCATCGAGGACATCTACGAGCTGACCTATATCCGCAAGGATGGCAGCCGCTTCCCGGCGGTGGTGTCAGTTACGGCGTTGCGTGACGCGCAAAATATCATCATTGGCTACCTGCTGATCGGTACTGACAACACCGCGCGCAAGCAGGTCGAAGCAGAGCGGCAGCATTTGCTCGAGATTCAGGAAGAGACGAATAAACAACTACAGCGGGCCAACGGTACCTTGCGGGACAGCGAGGAAAAGCTTTCGGTAACACTCAACTCAATTGGCGATGCAGTAATAGCCACCGATGCCAGCGCGCGGGTGACGCTCTTGAATCCCCTTGCAGAAAAGCTTACCGGTTGGACGCAGGCAGAAGCTATCGGCCACCTGGTGGACGAGATTTTCCCCATTATCAACAAAGAAACCCGACTGCCCGCCGCGATTCCCGTAATGGAAACCCTGGCGCATGGCACGATACAGGGCCTGGCTAACCATACTGTGCTGATTGCACGCGACGGTAGCGAGTGCGATATTGCCGACAGTTGCGCGCCGATTCGCGACCGTGATAATCAAGTCATCGGGGCCGTGCTGGTGTTTCGCGATGTCACCGGGGAATATGCAACGCAGCAGGCTTTGCGCGACAGTGCCGCGCAGATACAGGCGATTTTCAATACTGTGGTGGACGGCATCATCACTCTCCATGCCTATGGCAGCATCGTCGAGACAGTCAACCCGGCCGCTGAACGAATGTTTGGCTATACCGCAGCAGAAATCAGCGGGAAAAGCTTCAGCAGGCTGATACCCGAGCTTGATCAAGACCAGCATAATGGTAATGGTTCCCTCGAGTATTACAGTGCGAGCGCTGAGGCGCGCGCTAGCGGTCTCGGACGCGAGGTCGTCGGTCGGCGCAAAGATGACAGCTTATTCCCGTTGGAGATGGCAGTCAGCGAAATGTGGCTGGGTGGCCAGCGTTACTTCACGGGTATTTTGCGGGACATCACCGCGCGCAAACAGGTCGAAGCAGAGCGGTCTCGGCTCGATCAGATACTGCTTGACAAGAACGCCGAGCTGGAGAGCGCCAAGTTCGCGGCGGAAAGAGCCAATCTCGCGAAATCGGATTTTCTTTCCAGCATGAGCCATGAGTTGCGCACGCCGCTCAGTGCGATTCTCGGTTTTGCCCAAGTCATGGAATCCGGCTCGCCACCACCGACGCCATCCCAGAAGCGCAGCATCGATCAGATTCTCAAGGCTGGGTGGTATCTGCTGGAGTTGATCAACGAAATCCTCGATCTCGCGGCGATCGAGTCCGGCAGGCTGTCGCTGTCGCTGGAACCGGTATCGCTGGCCGAAGTCCTGTACGAATGTCGGACCATGATAGAACCGCAGGCGCAAGCGCGCGGCATCAGCATGGCCTTTACTCCGTTTGAAACTCCCTGCTTTGTCAGCGCTGATCAGACACGGGTAAAGCAGGCTCTCATCAATCTTCTTTCCAACGCGATTAAATACAACATGGTGGGTGGATCAGTCGTCGTGGATTGCATCGCCAGCACCCCGGGACGCATTCGTATTCGTGTCGAGGATACCGGCGAAGGATTGACTCCGGAACAGCTTGCGCAGCTTTTCCAGCCGTTCAATCGTCTCGGCAAGGAGACCAGTACGGAGGAAGGCACAGGCATCGGCCTAGTGGTGACCAAACAGCTGGTCGAACTGATGGGGGGTGGCATAGGCGTGGAAAGCACCGTTGGCAAGGGCAGTGTGTTCTGGATCGAATTGAACCTGACGGCTGCAACATATGTTGCTATTGGCGCCGCCGAACCCTTGGCTATTGACGAGGTGAAACTCCCAGCTGATGCGCAGTTGCACACCCTGCTCTATGTCGAGGATAACCCGGCCAATCTGATGCTGGTCGAGGATCTCATCGCACGTCGCCCCGATATTCGTTTACTGAGTGCGCGGGACGGCAACCGCGGCGTCGAGATTGCGCGCGCTTCCCGGCCGGATGTCATCCTGATGGACATCAATCTGCCAGGCATCAGCGGTATCCATGCGCTGAAAATCCTGGCGGAAGACCCGGCAACAGCACACATCCCGGTGGTGGCGCTCAGTGCTAATGCCATGCCCCGCGATATCGAGAAAGGTCTGGAGGCAGGATTTTTTCGTTATCTCACCAAACCCATCAAGGTCACCGAGTTCATGGAAACGCTGGACGTGGCGCTAAAGTTTGCGAAAACCGAAGCGGCGATCGCCGCTCAAAAGGATTAACCATGATGGTTACAGAGTCCGAGATTCTTAACGCCAGCATTTTGATTGTTGACGATCAGGAGTCGAATGTCAGTCTGCTTGAGCAAGTGCTGAGTGGGGCCGGTTATGCCTGCGTTACCTCGACCATGAATCCGCGCGAGGTTTGCGCGCTGCATCGCAAGAACGGTTACGATTTGATCCTGCTCGATCTGCAAATGCCTGACATGGACGGATTCCAGGTGATGGAAGGCCTCAAGACCAACGCTACGGACAGCTATCTTCCGGTGCTTGTGATCACCGCTCAACCCAGCCACAAGTTGCGCGCGTTACAAGCCGGTGCGAAGGATTTCATCAGCAAACCCTTCGAGCTGGTCGAAGTCAAAACGCGTATCCACAACATGCTGGAAGTGCGCCTGCTGTATAAAAAACTCGAGAATCACAACAAGGCGCTGGAGCAGGTAGTCGAGGAACGGACTGCAGAACTGCGCGAAAGCGAAGCCCGTTATCGCAGCCTGACCGAGCTCGCCTCGGACTGGTATTGGGAGCAGGACGAGAACATGAACTTCACCAAGGTTTCCGGTCCGGTCTTAGAGATGCTTGGAATCCAGATGGATTCCTTTGCCGAGGATGCAAGCAATACTCCGTCGTCAAATTCAGCATCTGATTGGAATGAGGAGGAGCGCAAGCTACTTCGGTCGACTATTGCAGCCCGACAGCCGTTTTTGGATTTCATCTTTACTCGTGTTAAAGCGGATGGTTCGCACCAAACATTTCGAGTGAGCGGAGAGCCAATGTTCAATCGATCCAGCCAGTTTATTGGTTATCGTGGAATCGGCATTGAACAAACGGCAAAAAAATAGGTTGTATGACTTTGTAATTAGCGATGCCTTTGCCTCATAGCCCGAAACAAAATTATCTCCTCGCTGCCTTGTCTGCAGCGGATTTAGCGCATTTGATAGCGCATCTGGAGCTGGTCGCGCTACCGCTCGGGAAAATGCTTTACGAGCCTGGTGAACAATTACAGCACGCTTATTTTCCCACCACCGCTATTGTCTCGCTGCACTATGTCATGTCATCTGGCGCAGCCTCCGAAGCGGCAGGTGTGGGCAATGAAGGGGTTGTTGGTACCTCACTGTTCCTTGGTGGAGCCACTACGTCAAGCTCGGCCGTAGTGCAAACGGCCGGGCACGCTTACCGGATGGATCGTCGCTTGCTGATGCAAGAATTTAATCGCGCCGGATTGATGCAACGCCTGTTGCTGCGCTATACCCAAGCGCTGTTAACGCAGATGGCACAGACGGCGGCCTGCAATCGGCATCATACGGTAGAGCAGCAATTGTGCCGCTGGTTGTTGCTGACGCTTGATCGCTTGCCGTCAAATGAGCTGACCATGACGCAGGAGCTGATTGCCAATATGCTCGGCGTGCGCCGAGAGGGCATTACAGAAGCCGCAGGAAACTTGCAGCGCATGGGTTTTATCAGCTACCGTCGCGGACACATTACAGTGCTTGACCGCCTAGGGTTGGAAAAAAATACGTGCGAGTGCTATGCCGTAGTCAAAAAAGAATTGGGCCGCCTGTTGCTCGACGTTCG
>WOZP01000217.1 GCA_011620215.1 Rugosibacter sp. | reverse complement strand
CAATCAGCGTGGCGCCGTCATTCAGCGTGACGCGAAAATAGCGGCGAAAACTGGCGTCGGCCGATGCGGGAAGCAGGGAGAATTGACGCCCCGGCCAAAGCGCCGTGAGCCAATCGATAATCTGTTGCTGACGTTCCATAGCGGGCGGGGATTTTATGTGGCGGTGATGTAAGCGCGCGGAAACTTGCGCAAAAACCCGTGGCGAAGTCCTTCGACAGGGGCGCAGTGTTAGAATCCAAAATTCTAGCATCGGTCAGCAAAGTGTTTATTGAGCACTGCTGTGCCGCTACATTTTGATAAAAGACACGGCATGCTTTTTTGCAAGCGCGAACCATTCCATCGACGACACCTTATTGCCTTGCTGTCACTGGGCGCGAGCCTTTTGGGTGCAGCCTCGAGCGCACGTGCGGCAGAGTCGTTACCGAAGCTGCAGGTTGATCCGGCACTGTTGGGCGGGGGAGCGTCAACCCCGGCGGTCACGGCAACAGAAGCGCCAGTGGGAATGGCAATTCCAGCCACAACCCCCGCTACAACCCCAGTTCCAGCTACAACTCCAGTTCCTGCTGTAGTGGCTACGCCACGAGCCATCGTCGTGGCGGCTCCTGCGCGTAAAGAGGTTGCAAAAGTTGAGGTTGCTAAAGTTGCAGCTACCCCAGTCGCCACAGCCAAATCCTTGCCCCCTTTGCTCGTTGATCCTGCGTTGTTGGGCGGTCGCGAGGCCACGCTTTTGGCTGTGCCATCACCTACCTTGCGTGAGCCGCCTCTGGTGGCCGCGCAGCCCGATTTAACGCCAACGTATTCGGCGCACGTGGCAGCTGGCGTGTTGCCAGGGCCGAGTCTTAAAACAACTGCCCGCCTTTTGGCGCATGCCACAGAGCCGGATGAGCTGTTGCCTACCTTCATCACGGCGGACAACATGACTGGCCAAACGGATGAAAAAATGGTTGCCGAAGGCAATGTTGAATTGCGTCGCCGCGGGGCAGTGCTAAAAAGTGATCGTCTGACGCACTGGCAAGCAACCGACGAGGTGGAGGCCGAAGGCCATGTGGATTTGACCAACGAAGGGGATCGTATTCGCGGACCCAAGTTGCGCATGAAGCTGGGTGACAACACAGGCTTCTTCGAGCAACCGGAATACCAGATACGGCGTCCGCAAACCGGCACGCCACCGATATTGTGGGCGGCCGGTGAAGAGCCTGCCGGGCAACTGACTACCGGCCAGGGGGTTGCTTCACGCATGGATTTTGAAGGCAAGGGAAAGTACCGCTTGACGGATGCCACGTACAGCACCTGCACGCCAGCGGCAGGCAGCGACCCCGATTGGTTTGCGCGGACTTCCAGTTTGCGGCTTGACTATACCGAGCAAGAAGGTGTGGCAAGAGATGCCACGTTGCTTTTCAAAGGCGTCCCTATTTTGTATTCGCCGTGGCTGAGTTTCTCACTCAATAATGAGCGGAAAAGCGGGTTACTTACGCCAACGATGGGTTCTACCACACGAGGTGGTTTGGAGTATACCCAGCCGTTTTACTGGAACATCGCACCCAATAGGGACGCTACCATTGCGCCACGTATTATCGCTAAGCGCGGGGTGTTATGGAACGGCGAGTATCGTTATCTTGAGCCTACCTACAGTGGTACCTTGTTAGGCCAGCTGCTGCCCAATGACAGGCTGGAAGACAAGCGCCGCAGCGCCTATTCGGTCACGCATAATCAATATTTTGGCTATGGCGTGAGTGGTTCACTGAATCTGAATGGGGCATCTGACGGCACTTACTTTAGTGATCTGGCCAATAGCTCGGCCATTATTGCGCAAACCAATTTGTTGCGTCAGGGCACCTTGAGCTATGGTGCGAGCTGGTGGTCAGCCAGTGTGCTCGCGCAAAGCTATCAAACGCTGCAAGACCCGGCTTTGCCGCCCGTGGTCACGCCTTATAAACGGCTGCCGCAAATTAACGTGAATGCCAACCGCAGTGATTTACCACTGGGCATGAGCTTTGCCTTTGCCGGCGAGAATGTGAACTTTAGTCACCCTACTCTGACCGAAGGCCGACGCTTTACGCTGTACCCACAAATTTCATGGCCCCTGCAAACCGCAGCGGTTTTTGTTACGCCCAAAATTGGTGTGCACTCAACCCGATATCGTTTGGATAAACAAGCGTTGGGGGTACCAGACAATATAACGCGCACTATACCCATTGCCAGTATCGATAGTGGGGTGACATTTGAGCGGCCACTGGATTGGTTTGGCACAGCACTAACGCAAACGCTAGAACCCCGGCTGTTTTATTTATATATTCCTGAGCGAGATCAAAGCCAGATTCCAGTGTTTGATAGCGGGTTGTCAGATTTTAATTTTGCACAGATTTTTTCGGAAAATCGTTATGTTGGCGGGGACAGAATCAATGATGCCAATCAGTTAACAGGCATGCTAACTTCGCGCTTGCTTGATCCGGATAATGGTGCTGAAATTCTGCGTGCGTCTTTTGGGCAGCGGCTTTACTTCACCACGCAGCATGTAGGCTTGCCTGGTGAGGTTTTGCGTGACGACCGGCAGACGGATCTGCTGGGTGCATTTTCCGGACGTGTGCTGCCCAAGACTTATGTTGATACCGGTGTGCAATACAACACACGACTAGGCCAAATGGAGCGATTCAATATCAGTGGCCGTTATCAACCTGAACCGGGCAAACTGTTGAATACAGGCTATCGCTATACGCGTGATCAACTCGGCCAATTTGATATTTCCGGCCAGTGGCCGATCAGTGGCGGCTGGCATGGCGTGGGCCGCTATAACTATTCGACCAGAGAAAAGCGGTTGGTAGAAGCTGTTGCCGGGCTAGAGTATGACGGCGGTTGCTGGGTTGGTCGGGTGGTTGTGCAACGGCTGGCAACCCAAACACAGCGGGTGAATTCGTCGCTCTTTTTCCAACTCGAATTGAACGGTTTTGCACGTCTTGGCTCTAACCCACTGGAATTGCTCAAACGCGCGGTGCCTGGTTATGGTGTCCTCAATCGAAACACGGATTCGGTTGAGGATTCCTTTGCTCCCTGAACCTAGATAGTGAGTACTTTTATTTCTATGAACATTCGTTCCCCATTCGCAGTTTTTCTCATCTTCATTACTGCGCTACAGCTGCCTGTATTTGCTCATGCGCGATCAACCACTCCGGTGGAAGTCGATCGCATTGTGGCGGTGGTCAATGATGAAGTCATTACCATGCAAGAGCTGCAGAGCCGTCTGGCCAGTATTGAGCGCCAGATGCGTGAACAGAATGTGCCGTTGCCCCCGAAAAATGTGATTGAGCGACAGATGCTGGACCGCATGATTTCTGATCGGGTGCAGTTGCAAGATGCTAAGGAAAGCGGGCTTAGAGTGACAGATGGTGAGTTGGAAGACTCGATCCAGCGTATTGCTGAAAGCAATAAATTAACGTTGCCTGCTTTTCGTGCGGCACTTGAAAGAGATGGCGTGAGTTGGAGCAAGTTTCATGAGGAGATCCGCAGCGAAATCACGCTGGCACGCCTGCGCGAACGAGAGGTTAGCCGCCGTGCTTCGATATCGGATGGTGAAATCGAGAACTACATCAACAACCCCGACAGTGGTGCTAAAGGTGACAACGTTGAGGTCAATATTTCACACATCGTGTTGCGCCTCCCGGAAAATCCTACGCCGGATCAGTTGATGCGCATTGGTACGCGTGCGCAATCGGCGTTGGATCAGATTCATCGCGGCGAAGATTTTGCCAAGGTTGCCGCCAGTTTTTCGGAAGCACCTGATGGACTAAAAGGCGGCTCCCTAGGCCTGCGCCCGCTGGATCGTCTGCCCGAGCTTTATGCAGAGACCGTAAAAAAATTACAGCCGGGTGATGTGAGTGAAGTTCTACGCAGCCCCGCAGGTTTTCATATTATTAAATTAACGGAAAAACGCAGTGGCGAAACCAACCCGTTGGCCGTTGCCGCTAAACAAACACATGCCCGACATATTTTGATCAAGGTGAATGAGCTAGTGTCTGTGGCAGAGGCTGAGCACACAGTAGCAATGCTTAAAGAGCGGTTGGATAACGGTGCTGATTTTGCTGAGCTGGCGCGTCAGTATTCAAATGATTTATCTGCTTCCAAAGGCGGCGATTTGGGTTGGTTATACGCTGGAGATACTGTTCCCGAATTTGAAGCGGCCATGGATGCCCTGAAAATTAATCAGATCAGTGTGCCCGTAAAGTCCCCCTTTGGCTTTCACCTGATTCAGGTGCTGGAGCGGCGCACAGGCGAAGTGAGCATCGAGCGTCAGCGCATGATTGCGCGTCAAGTGTTGCGCGAGCGTAAAGCCGACGAGGTGTATCAAGATTGGGTTCGGCAACTGCGAGACCGTGCCTATGTTGAAGACCGTCTCGAAGACCTTTAAGCCGATTGTCGTTACCTCGGGCGAGCCCGCCGGTATCGGGCCGGAGCTCTGCCTCCAGTTGACCATGCGTGCATGGCCTGTGCCCTTGGTGGTGCTCGGCGATCGGGATTTATTAGCCAGTCGTGCGCGCATGCTCGGGCGGGATATGGATATTGTTGGGGGCCTGAATATTCTGCATCTGCCACTGGTCGCCCCAGCCATTGCCGGGCAGCCGAATGTGGCCAATGCCCACTATGTGCTGCAACTGCTGGACAGGGCACTGGCGGGTTGCGTTGCGGGCGAATTTTCGGCCATGGTGACGGCTCCCGTACATAAGGGCATCATCAACGATGCAGGGATTGCGTTTACCGGGCATACAGAATATCTGGCCAAACACACAGGCACCCCACGTGTTGTGATGCTATTGGCGGGTGCCGGGTTGCGCGTGGCATTGGCAACGACGCATTTGGCGCTCAAAGATGTCCCAGCGGCCATTACACAAGCCAGTCTGGAATCAACATTGCGCATTTTGCATCATGATCTACAGGGCAAATTCGGCATCGCCGAGCCGCGCATTCTGGTTGCCGGGCTCAACCCGCATGCGGGTGAAAACGGGCATATGGGACGTGAAGAAATCGATGTCATTATCCCGGTGCTGAATCGGCTGCGTGCAGAAGGCATGCAGCTCGCAGGCCCATTGCCGGCGGATACCTTATTTACCAAAAATGTACTTGCCGGGTCTGACGCGCAACTCGCGATGTATCACGATCAAGGCTTGGCCGTGCTCAAGTACGCCGCCTTTGACGAAGGCATCAATGTCACCCTGGGGCTGCCGATTATTCGCACCTCGGTTGACCACGGGACAGCCTTTGGTCTGGCGGGAACAGGCAAAGCGTCAGCGAACAGTTTGTTTGCTGCCGTGGAAGCTGCCATAGACATGGCTGAGCGACGCATCTGACATGGCTAATCCTGCAAATAAAAAAACAAGTCAATCCTCAAGCCAATTGCGCGGCCATGTTGCGCGCAAACGATTCGGCCAGAATTTTCTGGTGTCCACCGCGATCATTCAGGAAATTGTCGATGCCATTGCGCCACGCGCGGGTGAAACGATAGTTGAAATTGGCCCCGGGCTGGGGGCGTTGACCGAGCCCTTGCTTGCGCGCATCGATCATCTGCAGGTGGTGGAAATTGACCGTGATCTGATTGCGCGCCTGCGCCAACGCTGGCCTGCCGAGCGTCTCACCGTGCACGAAGGGGATGCGCTGGCCTTTGATTTTTCTGCGCTCAAGAGCGTCGGGCCTTTGAAAATCGTGGGCAATTTGCCGTACAACATTTCCAGCCCCCTGTTGTTTCACCTGAGCGAGAGCGCAGCGGTGGTGCATGACATGCACTTCATGCTGCAAAAGGAAGTAGTGGATCGCATGGTGGCAGAACCCGGCAGTAGCGACTTTGGTCGCTTATCGGTCATGTTGCAATATCACTATCACATGGAATGCTTGTTCACCGTGCCACCGGATGCGTTTGAGCCGCCACCTAAAGTGATGTCGGCCATTGTGCGCTTGATTCCAAGAGATAAGAAAAAAGTCGGCACCCCAAGGGTACTTTCCAGAGACGGACTCAAGCCTACGGGGCGCGCTGGTGACACGGCGCAGGATGTCGCGCAGGATGCTGAAAATGACACGGCAAAAGACGAAGCACTCTTCGCACGCATCGTCGCAGCCGCTTTTGGTCAGCGGCGCAAAATGCTGCGCAACACCTTGCGTGGGTTTATTGATGAAGCCGGCTTAACCGCACTGGGCATCTCGCCTACAGCACGTGCAGAAGAGCTTGGCGTAGGTGAGTATGTGCGCTTGGCCAATGCGCTAAAAAATAGCTGATCCCGCTGCCATGAACCTGAATTTTAAATGGTCACCAATACCATGAAGATTGCTACCTGGAATGTGAATTCTTTGAAAGTGCGTCTGCCGCATGTGCTGGACTGGCTCGCCGCAACGCAGGTGGATGTCCTGTGTGTGCAGGAAACCAAAATGGAAGACAAAGCATTTCCCTATGCCGAACTTTTGGCTGCCGGGTATCACGCTGTCCATAACGGACAGAAAACCTACAACGGGGTTGCCATTCTGTCGCGCAGTGAAATGACTGATGTAGCGTTTGATATTCCTGAGTTTGACGACACGCAAAAGCGCGTGATTGCAGCGACGGTCGACGGTGTGCGCATTGTTTGCGGCTATATGCCTAATGGGCAAGCCGTTGGCTCGGAAAAATATGCCTACAAATTGCAATGGTATGCAGCCTTGACGCGCTGGCTCCAGCAAGAGATTGCGCAGCACCCGCGATTAGCCTTGCTGGGCGACTTTAATATCGCACCGGAAGATCGCGACGTGCATGACCCCGTCGCCTGGAAAGACCAGATTTTATGCAGCGAGCCAGAGCGCGCAGCACTGCGTGAGTTGCAAGCGCTGGGGTTGGCTGATGCGTTTCGGTTGTTTGATCAGCCCGAGAAAATATATTCCTGGTGGGATTACCGGCAGATGGGTTTTCGGCTCAACCGAGGTTTGCGCATCGATCATATTTTGCTTACTCCAGCGCTGGCAGGCTTGTGTCGCACCTGTGTGATTGACAAAGCGCCACGCAAGCTGGAACGCCCATCGGATCATGCGCCGGTGATCGCCGAGGTTTAAAGAAGATCAATTCATGCTGCATTCAAAAAAGCATTTTCGAAGCGAAATTTTCGCCCTGCTTTGACTTGATTTATTCTATGCGCGACACCCATGATCACTCTGAAAGCAGCCATGGCCGTGGGCATGCCCATGGCGCAGCATCGGTCAATCGCGCTTTCATTATTGGCATAACGCTGAATGTTGTGTTTGTCATTATCGAAGTCTTCTACGGCTGGCATGCCGGATCACTGGCCTTGCTGGCAGATGCCGGACATAATCTTTCAGATGTCGCCGGTCTGTTGCTGGCCTGGGGCGCTCTGGCCGCTGGCAGACGAGAGCCCGATGCGCGACACACGTATGGGTGGCAACGCGCATCCATTCTCGCGGCATTTACCAATGCCGTTTTATTGCTGGTCGCCATGGGGTTGCTCATGTGGGAGGCGGCGCATCGCTTGCATTCACCGGTGCCTGTCGAGGGGATGACGGTAATCGTGGTGGCTGCCATCGGTGTCGTGATCAATGGCGTTACCGCCGCACTCTTCATGGCCGGGCGCGAGCATGACATCAACATTCGCGGCGCGTTTGTGCACATGGCCGCCGATGCATTGGTATCCCTCGGTGTTGTAT
>WOZP01000001.1 GCA_011620215.1 Rugosibacter sp. | reverse complement strand
TCCAGCCGACCAGCGACGGTTAAACCGGCTGTTGCAATCATCGCCAGCAACTCGTCTCGCGTGCGCAAACCCAGATGTTCGGCAATATCGGAGAGTACCAGCCAGCCTTCGCCGTCCGGCGTTAAATGTGCGGCGAGGCCGGCCAGAAAGCCGCGCAGCATGCGGCTATCGGGGTCATAGATGGCTTCGTCCAGCGCTGAATGGGGTTGTGCGGGAACCCATGGCGGATTGCAGACGATGAGCGGTACGCGTCCGGCGGGGAAAAGATCGGCCTGGACGACGGTAACCTGGTCCGCCAGCCCGAGCCGTACGAGATTTTCACGGGCGCAGATGAGCGCGCGCGGATTTTGGTCAGTGGCGATGATGCGCGCAATGCCGCGTTTTGCCAGCACAGCGGCCAGCACACCGGTGCCGGTGCCGATGTCGAAAGCGAGGGAATCCGCGCCTAAAGCAGCGGGCAATGGCGCCTCATTGACCAGCCCGACATATTCGCCGCGCACCGGAGCGAACACGCCGTAATGCGGATGGATGCGCGCATTCAACGCGGCGACCGGCACGCCTTTTTTGCGCCACTCGTGCGCGCCGATCATGCCCTGCAATTCGCGCAGCGAAATGAGAGATGGTGCAGTGCTGGCGTTAGCGGGGCCATAGGCTTCGCTGCATGCCTGGCGCACGTCGGGCGCACGGCGCAAAGGCACACTGTAGTCGGCGTTCAGCGGCAGCAGCAGCTTGTTGAGGATGTCCGCCCGTCGCCCCTGCGTTTGGCGATGTTGTTGAAACGCGACGCCTGCGCTGGGCGCTTCACGCGTGTTGCGGCGCTGGCGATCGGCGCGGCGCGCGAGGGCTTGCAGCAATTGGCGCGCATTCTGAAAGTCGCCACGCCAGAGCAGCGCCGTGCCTGTACGGGCGAGCCGATAGGCCGCATCGGCGGTCATCCGGTCATCGGCCACCAGGATGTTGTCGGGTGCGGCACCGCTTTCCGCACGCCACAGCGCTGAATGCGGCTCGCCTTGTTCCAGCCAGTGCACAACCTGGGGTACGACTTGGGGGTTGCTCACAAACCGGCATCCAGGCCGCCACCCTTGAGTGCGGCAGCAACTACCTGCTTTGTCAGTTGCGGTGCGAGCAATTCGATGAAATCGTATTCATAGCTGCGCAGCCAGACATCACGGCGAAAGCCCAGGCGCGTGGTATTCGCTTCAAACAGATGCGACACAGGCAGGGCAGCCAGCGTGTCGTCGCGCAACGGGTCAAACGCCATTTCGGCAATGATGCCCAAGCCCAAACCCAGACTGACATAGGTCTTGATGACATCGGAATCGATGGCGGTGAGCATGACGTTAGGCTGCAGGCCCTGGCGCTCGAAGGCGCGATCGATATGCGAGCGGCCGGTAAAGGTGGCGTCGTAAGTAATCAGCGGATAAGCCGCCAATGTGGCCAGCGTCGGCGCGCCTTGTGTGATGAGCGGATGCCCCTTGGGCGCGATCACCAGATGCGACCACTGGTAGCAAGGCAGAGTCAGCAGTTCGGCGTGCTGATCCAGCGCTTCAGTAGCGATGCCGAGATCGGCCACGCCATCGACCAGCCACTGCGCGACTTGCGCCGGGCTGCCCTGTTGCAGATGCAGCCGGATCGCCGGATGCCGCTGCACAAAACGCTGGATTACCGGCGGCAGGGTGTAACGCGCCTGCGTGTGCGTCGTGGCAATGGAAAGTGCGCCGTTGCTCTCGGCAGAGAAATCCTGGCCCACGCGGGCGAGATTTTGCGTGTCGCGTAAAATACGGCCGGCCATATCCAGCACGATGCGTCCGGGGGCAGTAATACTGACCAAACGCTTGCCGCTGCGCTCGAAAATCGTCACGCCAAGCTCTTCTTCCAGCAGGCGGATTTGCTTTGATACGCCGGGTTGCGAGGTGGCCAGGGCATCGGCGGCGGCAGACACATTCAGGTTCTGCCGCTCGACTTCCACCAGATAGCGCAGTTGTTGGAGCTTCATATATTTATTATAGATTTTTTTGTTCTATTCAAATACCTTGTAAGTATTTTCCTAACCTATCGAATGGCGTTAGCATCCATCCCACTATGGATTTCACATTTACCCCCGCGCTCTCCCTTTCCGGCCTGATGGTCGGCTTGCTGGTCGGCCTGACGGGCGTTGGCGGCGGCTCGCTGATGACGCCGATTCTCGTCCTGCTTTTCGGCTTCAAGCCGGCCACCGCAGTGGGCACTGACTTGCTCTACGCGGCGATCACCAAGAGCGGCGGCAGCTGGGTGCATCATCGCCACGGCCATATCGACTGGCGCATTACCCGCCGCATGGCTTTGGGCAGTGTGCCGGCAGCGGCCATATCACTATGGATCATTGCCAGTCTGGGCATCGATAACCACAGTACCGCCCATTTAATTACCAGCGCGCTGGGTGTGGCTTTGGTCCTCACTGCGGGATCGTTGCTGTTTCGCCAGCGCCTGCTGGCATTCGCGCAGCGCCATATCGGACAGTCATTGAACGAACGGCAAACCGCACGGCTCACCATCCTGGTCGGCGCGATTGTGGGTACACTTGTCGCCTGGACTTCGGTTGGTGCGGGGGCGCTGGGTGTCACGGCGCTGCTGTTTTTATACCCGCGCCTGCCCACCATCCGTATTGTCGGCGCCGACATTGCGCACGCCGTGCCACTCACGCTGGTTGCCGGCATCGGACACTGGTATCTGGGCAGCGTGGACCTGCCACTATTGCTGAACCTGTTGATAGGCTCCTTGCCCGGCATTGCGCTGGGCAGCCATTTTGCCGCGCGGGTGCCCGAACGGGGCTTGCGCTCACTCCTCGCCGCCGTGCTGCTCCTGGTCGGCGGTAAACTCATCCTCGCCTGAATTTTCGACGAAAACACCATGTACCACTACGACGCAACCGATAAAGCCATCGTGCAGGCACGGGTCAGGCAGTTCCGTGGCCAGACCGAACGTTTTCTTGCCGGGCAACTGAGCGAAGACGATTTTCGTCCGCTACGCTTGCAAAACGGGCTGTACATCCAGCGCCATGCGCCGATGCTGCGCATTGCGATTCCGTATGGCCTGCTCTCATCCACCCAGCTGCGCACTCTGGCCGACATCACTGGGCGTTACGATCGCGGCACGGGGCATTTCACCACGCGGCAGAATCTGCAACTCAACTGGATCGAATTGCCCAAGGTGCCGGACATCCTGGAACAACTGGCCAGCGTAGAAATGCACGCTATCCAGACTTCCGGCAATTGCATCCGCAACATCACCACCGATCAGTTCGCTGGCATTGCGGAAGATGAAATCGCCGACCCGCGGCCGTGGGCCGAAGTGTTGCGCCAGTGGTCAACGTTTCATCCGGAGTTCGCCTACCTGCCGCGCAAATTCAAGGTGGCCATCAGTGGTTCACTTGATGATCGCGCGGCCATTCGGGTGCATGACATGGGCCTGCAATTGGTAAAAAATGACGCAGGGGAAATCGGCTTCACGGTATATGCCGGCGGTGGCTTGGGGCGTACGCCACTCATCGGGCAAAAGATGATCGACTTCCTGCCCTGGCAGCATCTGCTGACCTACAGCGAAGCGCTGGTGCGGGTTTACAACCGTTACGGACGGCGCGACAACCCGTACAAGGCGCGCATCAAGATTCTGGTCAAGGCCATCGGCAGCGAAGAATTCGCCCGCCAAGTGGAAGAAGAGTGGCTGCATATCAAGGATGGGCCGAACACGCTAACGGCGGAAGAAGTCGCGCGCGTGGCGAACCAGTTTGCACCACCGGCTTATGCCGCATACCCGGCCAGTACCAGTACATTGGCCAGCATCGCTGCGCAACACAATGACAAGGCCTTCAGCCGCTGGCTGGAGCGCAACGTGCACGCGCACAAAGTGCCCGGCTATGCGGCGGTCACCTTGTCGCTGAAAACACCGGGCGCTGCGCCCGGTGATGCGACGGTTGCGCAGATGGAAGCGGCAGCGGCACTGGCCGATGAATTCAGTTTTGGCGAACTGCGCGTTACCCACGAACAGAATCTGGTGCTTGCCGATGTGCCGCACAAGGATTTGCATGCCGTCTGGCAGCGCGCAAAAGCGTCCGGGCTGGCGAGCGCCAACATCGGCCTGTTGGCCGACATGATCGTCTGCCCCGGCGGGGATTTCTGCTCGCTGGCGAACGCCAAATCGCTGCCCATCGCGGCGGCCATCCATGAACGCTTTGCCGATCTGGATTACCTGTTCGACATTGGCGATCTGGAGTTGAACATTTCCGGCTGCATGAATTCCTGCGGCCATCATCACCTCGGCGCGATTGGCATCCTGGGTGTGGATAAGCATGGTGAAGAGTGGTATCAAATTACGCTCGGCGGGGCGCAAGGCAATGCTGCGCGCATCGGCGAAGTGATCGGCCGCTCGTTTGCGGCGGCTGAAATTCCCGATGTCATCGAGCGCATGATTGAAACCTATCTTGCCCAGCGCCATGCGGATGAATCCTTCAAGGACACCGTGGCGCGCATCGGCCTGCCACCCTTCCGCGAAGCGGCATACCGCAAGAATGAACCTACAGGAGAACCGGTCCATGGCTAAGCAACTCATCAAGCATGGCCAGTTAGTTGATGATCGCTGGCAAGCGCTGGCGCTGGCTGATGGGGCCACGGACGGAGATGCCGCCGCGCTGCCGATTCCTGCCGGCCAAGTGATTATCCCTGCGCCGGTGTGGCTGGCCCAGCGCGATGCGCTGTGCTCCCGCGCCGATGCGGGCGATATCGCCGTCTCGCTAGCGCCGACTTTTCGCGTCGAGGACATTGCGCAAGACGTGCAACGGTTTGCGATGATCGCGGTTGAGTTTCCCAAATTCATCGATGGCCGTGGCTATTCCACCGCGCGCCTGTTGCGCGAACGCTATGCTTATCGCGGCGAATTGCGCGCCGTGGGCAATATCGGCCGCGACCAACTGTTTTATCTCAAGCGCGTGGGCTTTGATGCTTTCCTTATCCCGCCAGGGCAGGATGCCGCAGCCGCGCTGCAATCACTGAATGACTTCCCCGAGGTATATCAGGGCGCAGTCGATCAGCCCTTGCCACTGTTTCGTCGCCGTACTGCATAACCATCATGCCGACCCTGCCTGAACTTCCCGCCCCTGTTGCCGCCAAGGCGGCCACCGCCGTCAGTCTGCTGCGCGAGGCCGCCAGCCGCTATGCGCCAGTCGTTTTCGCCAACAGCCTGGGCGCCGAAGATATGCTGCTCACCGACCTGATCTGGCGCGAGCGCATCGCTATCGACATTTTTTCACTGGATACCGGCCGCCTGCCGGCCGAAACCTATGCCTTGATCGCCACGGCGGAAAAACACTATGGCCAGCGCATCGAACTGATTTTTCCGCGGCCTGAGTCTGTCGAAGGCTTTGTGCAACAGTATGGCATCAACGGTTTCTATGACAGCATTGAAGCCCGCAAGGCCTGCTGCCACGCGCGCAAGGTGGAACCCTTGCAGCGCGTGCTGGCCGGCAAAGGCGCCTGGGTTACCGGCCTGCGCGCAGCGCAATCGACCACGCGCGTCAATGTGGAACCCATTGCGCCGGACGATGCCAATGGGCTGGTCAAAATCAGCCCATTGGCCGACTGGAGCGAGGAAGAAGTCTGGGCTTACATCCGCACCAACAACGTGCCTTATAACGCTTTGCATGACCAAGGCTATCCGAGCATAGGCTGCGCGCCCTGCACACGAGCCATCCAGCCGGGTGAAGACATTCGCGCCGGACGCTGGTGGTGGGAAAACCCGCAAACCAAGGAATGCGGCCTGCATATGGTGGATGGCCGCCTGCAACGCATCGTCAAAGAAGGAACTGCACCATGAGCAATTTGGCTCAATTACCCAAACACACGCTTTCGCATCTGGACTGGCTTGAGTCCGAATCCATTTACATCCTGCGCGAAGTAGCCGGGCAATGCGCCAATCCTGCGCTGCTGTTTTCGGGCGGCAAGGATTCCATCGTATTGCTGCGCCTGGCGGAGAAAGCCTTCCGTCCCGGCCGCTTCCCCTTTCCCTTGCTGAACATTGATACCGGACACAACTATCCGGAAGTGCTGGCATTTCGCGACTATCGTGCAGCACAGCTTGGCGAGCGCCTGATTGTGCGCTCGGTCGAAGATTCGATGCGGCGCGGCACGGTGGTTTTGAAGTCGCCCGATGAATTGCGCAACAAGCATCAATCAGTCACTCTGCTGGAAGCGATTGAAGAATTCGGTTTTGATTGCTGCATCGGTGGCGCACGGCGCGACGAAGAGAAGGCGCGCGCCAAAGAACGAATTTTTTCTTTCCGTGATGAATTTGGCCAGTGGGACCCGAAAAACCAGCGCCCGGAGTTGTGGGATTTATTCAACGCCCGCGTGCACAAGGGCGAAAACATCCGCGCCTTCCCGATTTCCAACTGGACAGAGCTGGATGTCTGGCAATATATCGGCCGCGAGCAGCTTGAAATACCGTCCATCTACTTTTCGCATCAACGTCCCATCGTGCGGCGCAGCGGCCTGTTGCAGCCAGTAACGGAACTGACGCCCGCGAACCCGGGCGAGGCCATCGAGCAGATGATGGTGCGCTTCCGCACGCTGGGCGATGTGACCTGCACCGCGCCTGTCGAGTCGGATGCCGACACGCTGGAAAAAATCATCCTGGAAACGGCAAGCACGACGATCACCGAACGCGGCGCGACGCGGCTTGACGACCAGACCTCGGAAGCCTCGATGGAACAACGCAAGAAGGAAGGATATTTCTGATGGGCACAATCGATTCCCTGCCGGAAACCAATGCCGGCCTGCTGCGCTTTCTCACCTGCGGCAGCGTCGATGATGGCAAGAGCACGCTGATCGGGCGGCTGTTGTTCGACACCAAGACCATCCTCGCCGACACACTCTCCGCGATCGAGCGCACTTCGCACCGGCGCGGCCTGGAGGCGATCGATCTGTCGCTGCTGACCGATGGCTTGCAGGCCGAGCGCGAGCAAGGCATCACCATCGATGTCGCCTATCGCTATTTCAGCACCGGCACGCGCAAGTACATCATCGCCGATGCGCCAGGCCATGAGCAGTACACACGCAACATGGTCACCGCGGCGTCAACGGCCAATCTTGCAATCATCTTGATTGACGCGCGCAAGGGCATCCTCACGCAAACGCGCCGCCATTCGTATCTTGCGCACCTGATGGGCATTCCACACATTGTGGTTGCCATCAACAAGATGGACCTCGTGGATTACGACCAAGCGGTCTTCGAGCGCATCCGCACCGAATATCTGGTTTTCGCCACGCAGCTCGGTATCCAGGACATTCACTTCATCCCGATGTCTGCGCTAAAAGGCGACATGGTAGTTGACCGCAGTGAACAGATGAACTGGTATTCCGGCCCGACCTTGCTTGACGTGCTGGAGACAGCACCAACAGCCCATAGCGAAATGGATGAACCCTTCCGCTTCCCGGTGCAGTTTGTCTGCCGCCCACATAAATCAGATGACGCAAAACTACATGATTTTCGCGGCTTCATGGGTCGCGTTGAATCGGGCAGAATCAGTATCGGCGATGCAGTAACCGTGCTGCCTTCAGGCAAACAAACCCGCGTCAAGGATATTCGCGTGCTGGACAACTCATTCCCGTGCGCCTATGCCGAGCAATCCATCACGCTGTTGCTTGACGACGAAATCGACATCTCGCGCGGCGACATGATCGTGCAGTCTGAAAAGTCGGCGCTGGTGACACGGCAA
>WOZP01000029.1 GCA_011620215.1 Rugosibacter sp. | reverse complement strand
CTGGCAGGTCGGCTGGCAGTTCGACGGTACTGAAGTCGTCGAACAGGTTGATCTGACCAATTTGTTTGCCGTCGATACCGCCTTCGTTGGCAATGGCGCCGACAATTTCTTTGGGCAATACGCCTTGATTGCGGCCGATTTCGATACGGTAACGGGCGAGAGCGCCTGCGGCATAGGTATGCTGTGATGCAGATGTCTGCTCACGATTTTCGCGCGCGGGTCTTTCACTCGATCGTTCGCTTGAACGGTCGGTGCGACTTGACGAGCGCTCAGGTCGATCAAATGAGCGCTCACCCGAGCGCTCATTGCGTGCTGGCGGCGGCGTTAAATCAACTGCGGCTGCGCCGACCAGTTGCAGTGGCCGTTCGCGTTGAAGAAGCCAGGCCAGTGCGGTGGCAATTTCACGGGCACCGATGTTATGGTCGGTTTCCATGTTGCGAATCACATCAAAAAAGAAATCCAGTTTTTCATTCTTGAGCGTATCCAGAATCTGTTGCGTGAATTGCTCGACACGGCGATTGGCAATCTGGCTTGGCGTAGGCATCGTGAGTTGTTCGATCTTTTGCCGCGTGGCGCGTTCGATCACTTTCAACATGTGCATTTCGCGCGGGGTGATGAACAGGATCGCCCGGCCTGTGCGGCCTGCGCGACCCGTGCGGCCGATGCGGTGCACGTAGGCTTCGGTGTCGTTGGGCACGTCATAGTTGATGACGTGGCTGATGCGCGAGACGTCGATGCCGCGCGCGGCAACATCCGTAGCCACCACAATATCGAGGCTGCCGCTTTTCAGACGCTCGATGACTTGCTCGCGCAAGCCCTGCGTCATATCGCCATTTAGCGCTGCCACGGCATAGCCGCGGGCTTCGAGCTTGTCAGCCAATTCAACGGTAGCGATTTTGGTACGCACAAAAATAATTGCGGCGTCAAAGTCAGCTTCAACTTCCAGAATACGCGTCAATGCTTCGATCTTTTGCCCACCGTGGGTCTGGCAATAAAACTGTTGTGTGGTGACCACAGTGCTGGTCGCCGAACGGATTTTTATTTCTTTGGGATCACGTAAATGCTGATGTGCCACGCGGCGAATCACGTCGGGCATGGTGGCAGAAAACAGCGCCGTTTGCCGTGAGGCGGGAGTGTGTTCGAGAATCCATTTCACATCGTCAATAAAGCCCATGCGCAACATCTCATCCGCTTCATCCAGCACCATAAAACTGAGCTTGTCGAGGACAAGGCTCTTGCGCTCAAGGTGATCCATCACTCGGCCAGGCGTGCCGACGATGACATGCGCGCCGCGCGAGAGCTGACGCAACTGCACCACCATGCTCTGACCACCGTATACCGGCAAAACGTGAAAACCGGGGATGTGTTTGGCATAGCGCTGCAATGCCTCGGACACCTGGATAGCCAGTTCGCGCGTCGGCGTCAGAATCAACGCTTGTGGTTTAGCTATTGATACATCAATTTTTTGCAGCAAGGGCAGGGCAAAGGCGGCTGTTTTGCCAGTGCCGGTTTGCGCTTCACCGAGCACATCCAACCCTGCCAGCAATGGAGGAATGCAGGCGGCTTGAATAGGCGAGGGAGTCTCGTAGCCGACTTCAGCCAAAGCGGAGAGTAAAGCGGGTTTCAACCCGAGTTGGGCGAACCCGATGGGAGTGTCAGTAGTAGTTGTCATGGTGATCCTGCGTAGCGCAGAGTAAGGCAGAAGAGGCGATGAAGCCGAAGTAAAGCAGTGTAAATCAGGAAAAAGCAACGTATAGCCACGGTGTGCAGCTAATTCGGCCCGCATTATCGCAGATTTCCAAGCTAAATCATAGAGATTAGCTTGGGGTTACCCTATATTAACGGCACGTTTAAGCCATGATCGTGCAATTTAAACGTGTAAAAATACCATTTTAAGGGGGGGCTCGCCATCCATGCTGGGAAAATCCGTTTCCGGCAAAATCCATTCGAATTCACGAATCGGCCGGCCCGCTTTAGTAGCACTACGCTGCAGTTGATCAAGCCAAATGTCTCGAGAGACGCTCGCGACATGGTTGGTACAAATTAGCGTACCACCTTCATTCGTGCACAACAGCGCGGGCTTGAAGACTGAGGCGTAATCATTGACGAGATCCACCACGCCAAAAGGGCTTTTGGCATAACTCGGTGGGTCAAGGAACACGAAGTCAAAGGTTTGCGCTTCGAGTTTAGGGAAAGGCGGCATGCGTTTACCACGCACGAACTCGGCTTGACCCAGCCCTGAAAGCTGGCGCATGGCAGCAAAGGCGTCACTTTTGATGAAGCGCGGGCGGACGGCTAAGGTGTTATATCGTGCATTTTCCTTGCCGATTTTCAAGCTGGAATCTGAAAAATCAACATTCACCACAAACCGTGCCCCCGCTTTGGCTGCGGCAATGCCGACGCCACAGGTATAAGCGAACAGGTTGAGCAGTGATTTACCCGCAATTTCTTGCATCACCCGCCGCCGTGCGGCGCGCAGATCGAGAAACAACCAAGGGTCTTGTCCAGCGTGACGTCCTTGAATACGATATGTCACGCCCATCTCGTGCGCTTCGCGTGGCGCGCTGGCGATATCGAGTTGCTCGGCGGTCAGTGCATTGGCGATACGTGAGTTGGCTTGGCTGCGATCGTTGTATACCAACGCTAATGCAGGCAGCTTTTCAGCATAAAACGCGGTGAGTTCCGCCAATAATTCTGGCGTGAGCGGGCTGTGAAAGCATTGTACCAACAGCAAATCGCCGTAACGATCCACAGTGAGGCCTGGGTGACCTTCAACGGTGCCGTGAAACAGCCTATAAGCGTCGGTTTTTTCGGCAAGCAATTGTGCCATGAGCGTTTCACGGGCGGCAAACGCATGGGCAAGATGGGTAGTGAGAGTCTCGGTCATAACAAAGGGGTAGCAAAAACAAGAGGCAGCAAAGAATAATGCAGCACAGATAACGCAGCGTACGCGGGAAGGCCATCATCTTACGCGGTTATGTGGTACTTAGCTGTAATTATTGGCTTATCAGCCACATGATCGGGTTTCATTGGATGCCAAAAACTGGCTGTGCGCTGTTCCCGAGGAGGATTTAGATGCGAGGCGTATCACCAGCGCCGACCTTTTGTAGGAACTACAAAAAATCGATCTTCAGCCGCTGTAAAATAAGCGCTCTAAAAAAACTACACACGAGGATCAGGTTATGGAAAATAAACGCACCATCGAATGTGATTTTTTGATTATCGGCGCAGGCTCGGCCGGTTGTGTATTGGCAAATCGCCTCAGTGCAAAAAGCACGGATGAAGTCGTGCTGCTTGAAAGCGGTAAAGCCATGGATAACTTGCTGTTGCGCATGCCCAAGGGTTTTGGCCAATTGATGTTTGATACCAAGTATGTGGCACGCTTTGAGACGGAACCAGAAGCAGGTACGGGCGGGATTGCCGACTCCTGGCCGCGTGGCAAGCTGATGGGTGGTTGCAGTGCCGTGAATGGTTTGTTTTACACCCGCGGCCAGCCAGAGGATTTTAATGACTGGGAAGCCTTGGGTAATCCGGGCTGGGGTTGGAAGCACATTGCGCCTTGCTTTAAGTCGCTCGAAAACCATGAGTTAGGCGAAGATGACGTACGCGGCGTGGGTGGCCCAATGAACATCAGCCGACACACAACGCCGCATCCGCTGTGTGAAGCAGTGATGGAGAGTGCTGTAAATACCGGGCTGCCTCGTCGTGCGGATACAAACCGCCCAGAACAAGAAGGCATAGGCTATGTTTCTTACACAGCCAAAGATGGCAAACGCATGGATGCAGCAACGGCATTTATCAAGCCCATTAAACAGCGCCCGAACTTGAGGGTTTTTGACCAAACCGAAGCGCTAAAAATTCTGTTCACAGGTAATAAAGCCACTGGTTTACTAGTGAAAGACGCTTCCGGCACTTATGAAATCAAAGTGCGTAAAGAGCTGATTGTCAGCGCTGGAACGCTCGAATCGCCTAAATTATTGCAACTCTCCGGCGTGGGCCCTAAAGCCTATCTGCAAAAACTTGATATCCCGGTGGTTGTTGATCTGCCCGGGGTTGGCCAAAACTTGCATGACCATCGCCTATTGTGTGTCCAGTACCGAGTGAATAAACCGATTAGCATTAACCCTGGCTTGAAAGGGCTGGGCCTGGTCAAAAACCTGCTGTACTACATGCTGACATCCAAAGGCATTATGTCCACCGGCTCACATGATGTCATCGCCTTTCTCAAGTCCGATCCTGCGTTAGATCGTCCCGATATGGAAATCATCATGGGTGCGATGTCGACCAAGCCGGGAAAAATGAGCATGGATGTTGAAAACGAGCATGGCATCATGTTTGTCGGCTATCAGTTGCGTCCAAAAAGTCGCGGAGAAATCATGATTCGTTCAGCTGATGCGAAAGATAAGCCGATTATTCGCCCCAATGCGCTGACCCATCCTGACGATATTGCTTACGGATCAAAACTCATCAAGGCCATCCGCAAGATTTGTGCGACAAAACCTATTGCTGACACGATCTCGTTTGAGACTTTTCCGGCAGATAAAGTTAAAACCGATACCGATGCCGAAAATTACTATCGCGAATATGGCAGCACGGTGTATCACCCCGTGGGTACTTGCATGATGGGGCAAAGCGAAGACGCGGTCGTGGATGAGCGCCTTCGTGTACGCGGGACGGAAGGTTTGCGTGTGATTGATGCTTCAATTATGCCAACTATTGTTTCAGCCCACACCCATGCTGCGACAATGGCTATTGCCTGGCGGGCTTCGCAGATGATTGCCGAGGATTGGAAGCAATAATTTTCAGCACTAGTACTTAAGGAATCACTGAACAAGTACCGTTTTCGCGAACTACCCATGTAACCATGGGAGTTTGCGAGGCGCCTCCAGGACTTAACCAGCGATTCCTTAACTCATGCCGTTGATATCAAGATTAAGCTTTTTGCCGCCACTATTTGTTTGCCAATAGCTATAGAATCAATGCGTTTGAAATATTGCACACATAAAAAAGAGGACAAGATATGGATACCCGACGCACGATGGAATGTGATTTTCTGATTGTTGGTGCTGGCTCGGCGGGTTGCGTGCTGGCTAACCGGCTCAGTGAAAAAAGTACGGATCAAGTCGTTATTATCGAAAGCGGTTTAGACCTGCATAATTTTCTGTTGCGCATGCCTAAAGGCTTTGGGCAGCTGATGTTTGATGATAAATATGTGTCTCGCTTCGAGACTATTCCAGAGCCTGGCACAGCCGGTGTTTCAGACTCCTGGGGGCGGGGCAAGCTGATGGGTGGTTGCAGCTCGGTGAATGGTTTGTTTTACACACGCGGCCAGGCCAAAGACTTCGATGACTGGGAGAACATGGGTAATTCCGGTTGGGGCTGGAAATATTTGGCCCCCTGTTTTAAGTCCATGGAAGACCACGAAATGGGCGAGGATGAGGTGCGTGGCGTCGGTGGCCCGATGCACATCGCCAAACATCATAACCACCATCCGGTATGTAACGCCGTGATCGACAGCATGGTGAATATGGGGCTGCCACGTCGTGAGGACACGAACCGTCCTGATAACGAAGGGGTAGGTTATGCCTCTTACACCATCAAAGACGGCAAGCGCATGGATGCGGCAACAGCCTTCATTAATCCCATCAAGGGGCGCCCAAACTTCAAGGTTTGCTCAGAAACAGAAGCGCTTAAGATTCTATTTGAGGGCAACAAGGCTATCGGCGTATTGGTTAAAGATACTAAAGGCACTTACGAGATCAAGGTTCGCAAAGAACTGATCGTGAGCGCGGGTACGCTGGAATCCCCCAAATTACTGCAACTGTCTGGCGTAGGTCCAAAGAACCATTTACAAAAATTCAACATCCCGGTGGTATCTGATTTGCCCGGTGTGGGGCAGAATCTGCATGACCATCGCATGCTGGCTGTGCAATATCGCATCAATAAACCAATCAGCATTAATCCTATGCTAAAAGGTCTTGGCTTGCTCAAGAGCCTGCTGTACTACGTATTCACCTCCAAAGGCATCATGTCCACCGGTTCGCACGATGTTGTCTCCTTCCTGAAAACGGATCCAGCACTGGATCGGCCGGATATTGAAATCATGATGGCACCGCTTTCAACCAAACCCGGCAAAGTCAGCATGGATGTCGAAAACGAACATGGCATCATGTTTTTAGGCTATCAGCTGCGGCCGAAAAGCCGTGGCGAGATCATGATCAGTTCCGCTGACCCGAAAGACAAGCCCACGATACGCCCCAATACGCTCACGCATCCGGAAGACTTGGCTTATGGTCCGAAACTGGTCAAGGCCATCCGCCAAGTGGCAGCAACCAAGCCTATCGCTGATTTGATTTCTTTTGAGACTTATCCAGCAGATACGGTCAAGTCAGAAGAGGATGCGAAAAAATATTACCTTGACTACGGTGGCTCGGTGTATCACCCGGTAGGCAGCTGCAAGATGGGGCAGGGTGCGGACGCAGTCGTTGATGAGCGCTTGCGCGTGCGTGGCACTCAGGGATTGCGGGTGATTGATGCGTCGATTATGCCGATGGTTGTCTCGGCGCACACGCATGCCGCCACGATGGCCATTGCCTGGCGTGGTGCGCAGATGGTCGCTGAAGACTGGAAATAATCACAGGAAACTAAAAAAGGCCTCTCGCTGAGCTAACTGGGCGGGAGGCTTTTTTAAGTTTTCTTGAATTAAAACGTCACCACTGAACGAATCGACTTGCCTTCATGCATCAAATCGAAGGCCTCGTTGATCTGCTCGATCGGCAGCACATGGGTAATCAGATCGTCGATGTTGATCTTGCCCTCCATATACCAATCCACGATTTTCGGCACGTCCGTGCGGCCTCTCGCGCCGCCAAAAGCCGAGCCTTGCCAGACGCGGCCGGTGACCAGTTGGAACGGACGGGTGGAAATTTCCTTGCCCGCGCCGGCCACGCCGACGATGGTGCTCACGCCCCAGCCTTTGTGGCAGCACTCCAGCGCCTGGCGCATCAGATCGACATTGCCGACGCATTCAAAGCTGTGGTCGGCGCCGCCCTTGGTCAGGCTGACGAGATAGGGGACCAGATCACCTTCGACTTCCTTGGGGTTCACAAAATGCGTCATGCCGAATTTTTCGGCCAGCGCCTGGCGCGACGGGTTGATATCCACGCCGACTATCATGCTCGCACCCACCATGCGCGCACCCTGGATCACATTCAGCCCGATGCCGCCCAAGCCGAATACCACCACGCGGTCGCCGGGCCGCACCTTGGCGGTATTGATCACCGCGCCGACGCCGGTGGTCACGCCGCAGCCGATATAGCAAACCTTGTCAAAGGGCGCATCCTCGCGGATTTTGGCGACGGCGATTTCAGGCATCACCGTGTATTGCGCAAACGTCGACGTGCCCATGTAATGAAATATGGGTTTGCCATGCAGGCTGAAGCGGCTGGTGCCGTCGGGCATCAGTCCCTGGCCCTGTGTTGTGCGTATCGCCTGGCACAGGTTGGTCTTTTGCGACAGGCAGTATTCGCACTGGCGGCATTCCGGCGTGTACAGCGGAATCACATGGTCGCCAGGCTTGACGCTGGTCACACCCGCGCCAACTTCAACCACGACACCCGCGCCTTCATGGCCGAGAATCGCCGGAAAAATACCTTCGGGGTCGTCGCCCGATAAAGTGAAGGCATCGGTATGGCATACGCCGGAGGCCTTGATTTCGACCAGCACCTCGCCCGCCCGGGGGCCGTCCAGTTCGAC
>WOZP01000067.1:4836-38117 GCA_011620215.1 Rugosibacter sp. | reverse complement strand
CTGCGGTTTCTCCCTTTGCCACGCTGTGGCACTCATCCAGATGCAACGCCAGCTTATCGACCAGAGCGCCATCTACTTCGCCGCCTGCCTGCATTTTGCGCAGTAGTTCGAGTACCTCTGCGGCAGGTGTTGATTGCCGGTAAGGACGTTGTTGGGCAAGCGCCTGGTAGATGTCGGCAATCTTGATGATGCGCGCTTCAATGGAAATCGCGTCCCCCTTGAGATGGAAGGGGTAGCCGCTGCCATTGGGCGATTCATGATGCTGGGCTGCCCACACGGCCAGCTCTTCAAAACCGCCTACCTGGCGCAGAATCTGGTAAGTCGCAAAGCTGTGCTTTTTCATCACGGCGAATTCGGCAGGGGTGAGTGCGGTATGGCTTTCCAGTATTTCATCGGGTACTTGAAGCTTGCCGATGTCATGCAAGAGCGCTGCGATTTCCAGCTTGTCGAGATGCTCCCCGGAAAATCCGGCCAGTTGTCCAAGGAAGCGGGAAAGCCTTGCGACACCTATCGAATGCTCGGCCGTGAAGTGGGATTTTGCGTCCACAATATGCGCAATGAGGAAGGCAAACTGTTTGAGTTCGGCGAGCGTGCTGGCGCGGGTTTCGCTGAACAGCCCCATCTCGTTGATGTATTGCGGAATGTAGGCTGGATCCAGTTGCAGCCAGAAGGCTTCCGGCGCGGAGGCCTCGAGAAAGGCGTCAACCAGGGCGGGCGCGAAAAACTGCCCGCGATAGTGATGGATCAAGTCGCGGATCTCGCCGACGTGCAGCAGCAGCGGTCCGTCCTGGTAGTATTTCGCCGCCAGCGCATCCACCCTGTCTGCGAGTTGAATGATGTTTGCGTGGCGGGCAATGAGCGGATCGATTTGCAGTCCTGGCATGGACTCCCAGTGGGTATGGTGGTAGCGCACCAGCGGCGCCAGATGGGCCAGTGGCGCAAAGCTGTGCAGCAGCGCATAACCTTTCTCGCAGTGAAGGCTCATGCCCTCCCAATCGAACTCATTGATGAGCACGTGATGCTCTTTGGTGGATGACACGCCACAGTCATGCAGGAGCCCGGCATCGAATAACAAATGCTGGGTGGCTGCGTCACAGCCGAGCGCCTTGGCGCATTCCACTGCGATCATGCCTACCCGCCTGCCGTGAAAGACATCGTTCACGCCGACCAGATCGACTGCCCGCGACAACGTGAGCACCATCTGACGTATGGTGACTAGCATGCCGGTGGCTCCTGAACGGCAGGACGGGGCTGGCTCATTTTCATGGCAGTTTGGCGACCAGATACTTCACGACATCGTTGAGAGTCACCAGTCTGGCATAGTCGGCTTCAGGAATCTCGACGTGCAGTTTTTCGTTCAGGCCGAGCAGGAAGTTGAGCCAGTCCATTGAATCCAGGTCCACCTGCCGGCGCAATGGTTTGTCCGCCTGCAATTCTGCGTCGGCGACTTCCGGCGCGATGGAGACCAGCACCGACAACGCGACCTGTTTCACTTCATTTTCAGTCATGATGGTTCACTTTCTTGAGTTGTATCCAGTGTTTCCGGCTGCTGCAAATGTTCCCGCAAGCTGGTGAGGAACAAGGCGCCGCGATGTCCATCCGATACGCGATGGTCTGCGGCCAGGCTGGCCACAACGATCGGCTGCACCTTGACTTGTCCGCCTTCAACCCAGGCTTTGTCAATGATGCGGCCAAAACCCACCAGGGCGACCTGCGGTGGGTAGATAACACCAAACACTGATTCCACGCCTTGGTCACCGAGATTGGTCACGGTGATGGTGGCTTCCGATAGTTCGGAACTCTTGAGCGAGCCTGCGCGGGTGCGTTTGACCAGATCGCTCAACTCTTGCATCAGGGTAGTGAGGTTTTTCTGGTCGGCGTCCAGCAGGGCCGGCGCCAGGAGGCCGCCCTGACGCATGGCAACGGCGACGCCGGGATTCACGCGCATGGCCTGCTGGAAAGCGCCATCGCGATAAAAGCCGTTAAGTTCGGGATATTCGTGCAGGGTCTTGGCCACAGCCTTGAGTAACAGCACGGCGGGCAGCAGCCGTTCCGCCATGGGACGCTGGATATTCTCTTGCGCCAGCCAGGCCAGGGCGCGCGCCATGGGAATGGGTTCGGCCAGGTAGTAATGCGGAATCTCGCGTTTGGAGCGGCTCATGGCGGCGGCAATGGCTTTGCGCATCTCGGCCTGCCTGTCCGTCGGCTTGTTTGCCTGTTTGTCATTGGATGCGGCCGCGCCCTGGGCACGTCTTGCTGCGGCTTGTTCCACGTCTTCCAGCGTGACGGCGCCGTCGGGGCCACTGCCTGTGACTGTGTCGAGGTCTACGGTCAGTTCCTGCGCACGCCGACGGGCGATCGGCGTGATGGGCCGCCGTCCCGCCAGCGCCGACTTTTTCATTGGAGCGCTGATGGTCGGCGCAGGCGCAGGGGGCGTAGCAACGACCGGCGCAGCCGCTATCGGTGGGGCAAGATTTTCTCGCTTGTACTTCTCCGCGTCAGCAGCGCTTTCGCCGGCTTCGAGCAGCAAGGCCAGCACAGTGCCCACCGGCACCTTCTGTTGCGGTTCCACCAGCAGATCGGCCACCGTGCCTTCCTGCCAGCATTCCACATCCACGGCAGTTTTGGAGGTATCCACAACCGCGACGATCTGTCCCTTTTTCACCTTGTCGCCGGGATGCACCAGCCACTCCAGCAACGTGCCTTCGTCCATGTCGGCGCCTAGCGAGGGTAGCTTGAATTCGATCATGCGGATTCTCCGAGCAAGGCTTTTACCGCCGTGATGATTTTTTCCGGCTGGGGCAGGGCGGCTTCTTCCAGATGACGGGCGTAGGGGATGGGCACTTCTTCCGCGCAGACACGTGCCACGGGTGCGTCCAAGTCAAAAAAAGCCTGCTCCATGATGCGCGCCATGACCTCGGCGGAGAGGCTGCCGCTGCGCCAGCCCTCGTCAATCACCACCGCGCGATGGCATTTGCGCACCGACGCCACGATGGCCCCGGTATCCAGCGGGCGCAGTACGCGCAGGTCGAGCACTTCGGCGCTGATGTTTTCCTGCGCTAATGCCTCGGCTGCCTGCAGCGCCTTGGGCAGGGAGCCGCCATAGGTGATCAGCGCCACGTCCGTGCCTGCGCGGCGCACTTTGGCTGACTTGATGTCTACCGAACCGTCGGCAGGCAATTCGCCTTCCATGTTGTAGAGCGCTGCGTGCTCGAAGAGGAGGACCGGATCAGGATCCGCCAGCGCGGCGGCGAGCATGTGGCGGGCGTCGTCAATCGTTGCCGGGGCCAGAATCTTGATACCGGGAATGTGCGCAAACCAGCCTTCAAAACTGTTGGAATGTTGCGCTGCCACCTGCCGGCCCGCACCCGTGGACATGCGGATCACCAGCGGCACCGAAAACTGGCCGCCGGACATGTGGTGATAGATCGCCGCCGTGTTGATGATCTGGTCCAGCGCCAGCAGGCTGAAATTCACCGTCATCACTTCGACGATGGGGCGCATGCCGCCCAGTGCCGCACCGATGCCCATGCCGACAAAGGCCAGCTCCGAGAGCGGCGTGTCGCGAATGCGCTCTGGGCCGAATTCGTCGAGCAGGTTTTTCGATACGGCATAGGTGCCACCGTAGCGGCCGACATCCTCGCCGAGCAGGAAGACGCGCGGATCCTGCTGCAGTGCTTCGCGCAAGCCGTCATGCAAGGCGTCGCGGTAGCTGATGCGTTTTTTGTTAGTGTTATCGATCACAGCTGGCCTCCTGCGGGGGTATAAACATCGGCCAGCATATGTTCCAGCGGTTCCCATGTGCCGGCTTCGGCGAAAGTCACGGCCGCCGCTACCTCGGCATTGACTTCTGCATCAAGGGCAAGAAACTCCTCCTCGCTGAGTTTGCCTTCTTGCTTGAGCCGTGCGCTAAAGGTGTGAATCGGGCCGCGCGTCTTCCATTCCTCCACCTCCGCCTTGCTGCGGTAGAGCTCGGCATCGAACATCGAGTGGGCGCGAAAGCGGTAGGTCTGATATTCAATAAACAGTGGTCCGGCGCCAGAGCGCACCTGCGCCTGTGCCTCGCGGGTCGCTTCGTGTACGGCGACGACATCCATGCCATCCGTTTTGATCGTCGGCATCTTGTAGGAGGCCGCCTTGGCGCACAGGTCGGTCTGCGATTCGGAACGTTCCAGCGCCGTGCCCATGGCATAGCGGTTGTTTTCACAGCAGAACAGCACCGGCAGTTGCCACAGCGCCGCCAAGTTCATTGTTTCGTGAAATGCGCCTTCCGCCACCGCGCCATCGCCGAAGAAGCAGGCCGTGATGCGATCCGTTTTCTGCATTTTGTCCGCCAGTGCAAGCCCGGCTGCCACCGGCAAGCCCCCGGCGACAATCGCGTTACCGCCGAATAACCGTGTGCGCTTGTCGAACAGGTGCATCGATCCGCCACGCCCCAAAGAGCAACCTTCGCGCTTGCCATACATTTCGGCCATGATGACGTCCATGGGCATGCCGCGTACCAGCGCGTGCGCATGCTCGCGATAGGTGGTCACCAGATTGTCCTCGGCTTGCAGCGCATGCAATGCACCAACGGCAACGGCTTCTTCGCCGATGTAGAGATGCAAAAAGCCGCGTATCTTGCCCGCGCCGTAGAGTTCCGCCGATTTTTCTTCCATGCGCCGGATGCGCAGCATGTCAGTCAGCAGTTGCCGGGCGAAATCCCGCGCGTAAGGCACGGGGCCGCTGGGGGGGGGCGCGATCATGCCGAGCCTCCGCTTTCCAGTGTGCTGGTGTCACCTTCAGGCAGCCCGAGTTCGCGGGCTTTCAGCAGACGGCGCATGATCTTGCCGCTGCGCGTGCGCGGCAGCGTGGGCAGAAAGGTGATTTCCTTTGGCGCTACAGCAGCGCCAAGGCGCTTCCTGGCGTGGCCGAGCAATTCGCTGCGCAGTGCCTCGCTCTCGGTGTAACCCTTGTTGAGCGAAACGAAGGCTTTCACCATTTCGCCAAGCATCGGGTCGGGCTTGCCGATGACGCCAGCTTCTGCAACCGCAGGATGTTCCATGAGTGCGCTCTCCACCTCGAAGGGGCCGATCAGGTGGCCTGCCGATTTGATGATGTCGTCGGCGCGGCCGATGAACCAGAAGTAACCATCCGCATCGCGCCGGGCCAGATCGCCCGTCAGATAAAGCTCACCGGCAAAGCATTTGCGGTAGCGTTCCTCGTTATTGAGATAGCCGCGGAACATCGAAGGCCAGCCGCGACGCAGCGCCAGTTCGCCGTCCGTATCCGGTTCTTCGATCACCTCAACCTCTCCCGTCGCCTCATGGCGCCGCACGATGCAGGCTTCAACCCCGGGCAGGGGGCGGCCCATGGAGCCGGGCTTGATGTCGAAGGCGGGTGTGTTGGCGATCATGATGCCGCCGGTTTCCGTCTGCCACCAGTTGTCGTGGATGGGCAAGCCCAGTACTTGCTTGCCCCACCACACCGCCTCCGGATTGAGCGGCTCGCCGACACTGGCGATAAAACGCAGTTGCGGATGGCTGTATTTCCGCGCGACCTCGGCGCCGGCCTTCATCAGCATGCGGATGGCCGTCGGCGCCGTGTACCAAACGCCGACTTTTTCGTCCTGCAGGATGCGGTACCAGCGCTCGGCATCGAACTCCTCACAGTCAATAATCGAAGTCACCCCATGCAGCAGCGGCGCAATAATGCCGTAGGAGGTGCCGGTTACCCAGCCGGGATCCGCGGTGCACCAGTAAATGTCATCCGCATGCAGGTCGAGCGCGTATTTGCCGGTGGCATAGTGCGTCGCCACCGCTGCGTGTACGTGAATGGCGCCTTTGGGCATGCCGGTGGTGCCGCTGGTGAAATGCAGGAGCGAAGCGTCTTCCGCCGTGGTGCGCTCGATCTCGAAGGCGTCACTGGCCTCCGCCATCAGGCTGGCGAAATCCAGCGTGCCAGGAATGTTCGTCTGCCCGCCGTCTTCCGCGACGAGGAGTACATGCTGCAGCGAAGGCATGGTCTCGCGCCATTTTTCAATCTTGCGCTGGTAGAGAAAATCCGTGGTGACCAGCACCTTGCATTGCCCGAGGTTCACGCGCGTAGCAATGGGTTCCGGGCCGAAGGCGGAAAATAGCGGGGAGACGATAGTGCCATTTTTCAAGCTGCCCAGCAGTGCGATGTAAAGCTCAGGGATACGTCCGGCCAGAATGAACAGGCGCTCACCTTTGGCGACACCGAGTTTTTTCAGGACGTTGGCAAAGCGGTTGGTCAGGCGGGACAAATCCCCGTAGTTGAGATTGCGGGGTGGCGCCGTGGCACTCAAAAAACGCAAGGCGACCTTATCCCGCAAGACCCCGGCCGCATGCCGTTCCACCGCTTCCCAGGCGATGTTAAGGCCGCCGCCGGGGAGTCCGGCAAGTTCCGCTTGTGCGGCTTCCCAGGTGAATGTCTTGCGCGTCTTTTCGTAATCGAGCAGGTTCGGTTCGACCCGCAGGTCGGCAGATGTTTTGTGAATGACTGATAAGGGATTCATGCGTGTCCAATAAATGTCCTGACTGATCAGCAGTTAACCGCAGGTAATCCAATTATCCACGACTATTTTGAAAAGTGTTGCAGGCTGGCGCCTGTCATCTTATGCGCCAAGCGTATGCGATATGTTCAGGCATACAAGTCGCGCCGTGTCAGTGGCAAGGCTGGTTCCGTTGTGCCCCGGCGTGACGCCAGGATTTGGTAGACCCCGGTGCCGCCGGCTTCAAATTCCACGGCACAGGCTGCCATATAAAGCCGCCAGACGCGATAGGCCGTTTCGCTGACATGCTGCAAGGCCTCGTCATGCGCCGCCTCCAGCCGCTGCACCCAGTGGCGGAGGGTCAGTGCGTAGTGCGGGCGCAGGCCTTCCACATCGTGAATCTCAAAACCGGCATGCTCCATGCCGCGCTGGATATTGCTCACCGTGTCGAGCTCGCCATCAGGGAAGACATAGCGGTTGATGAACTCCGTATCGATGTTCGGGTGCCAGCCCTCTTCATCATGGGTAATGCCGTGGTTCAGGAATAAACCGCCCGGCCGCAATACCCGGTGAACGGTGGCGTTATAAACGGGCAGGTTGGCCAGCCCGACATGTTCGAACATGCCGACACTGGCGGCCTTATCAAAGACCGCCTCACCTTGCAGGTCGCGATAGTCGCGCAGTTCCACAGTCACCAGATCATGCAGTCCTGCGGCGGCAATGCGCCGCTGCGCATAGTCATGCTGCTGCTGGCTCAGCGTGATGCCATGGGCTTTTACCCCATAATGCTGCGCCGCCCAGCATACCAGCGCACCCCAGCCGCAGCCGATGTCGAGGAAGCGCTCGCCAGGTTTCAAGCGCAACTTGCGGCAGATGTGATCGAGCTTGTGGCGCTGCGCCTGTTCCAGCGTGCTGTCGGGCGTCTCGAAGTAGGCGCACGAATACACCATTTGCTCATCCAGCCATAACTTGTAAAACTGATTGGATACATCGTAATGAAAGGAAATGGCGGCGTGATCGCTTTGCCTGGAATGGTCATGAGAGAACCTTTCCCCCTCAAGCAAGGCAGCAGAAGAAGATGCTGGCGGAATCGCCGTCAGAGGTTTTCTCGGTAGCCGCAAGGCATCCAGCAACAAAGCGCTGCGTTCGCGTAGCGGAAGAACCAGCGTCTGGAAGTATCCCTTCAGACGCAGTACGGAGTACAAGTCACCCTCAACATCGAGCAGCCCGCGAAAATAGGCATCGGCGAGCACCAGCGCACTGGGTTGCAACACCAGTTTGCGCAGGATGGCGGGATCCCGTATCACCAGGGTAAAAGCGGGTGGGGCGTGGCCGATGTGATGGGTTGTGTCATTCCACAGGCGCAACGCAGCAGAACTGTGAAAGTGGCGTAACAAGCGTTTGAGGATACGCATCGCCGCATCGGCATGGCCGGATTTATCCGGGGTTGGTGACACAAGACTTGCGGTGAAATTCATGGTTTTCTCCCGATTTGCTCAAGTCCTGGACAAGTTTCTGCACCATGACCTGTAGGCCGACAACCTGACTTGCATTACTGCATACGAAAAAATGCTACATCAATGTGGTTGATGCGCTATTGAACATTGCGTACTGTCTCATCATCGTCACTCCAGCCCCATTCCATCAGTCGCACCAGACTCTGTTACCCCTGGTGGCAGGTCTGCAATCATGACGTCGGTGGTGAGAATAAGGCTGGCGATGGAAGCGGCATTCTGCAAGGCGCAGCGCGTCACCTTGGTCGGGTCGAGGATACCCATCTCGATGAGATCACCATAAACGCCAGTCGCCGCGTTGTAGCCGAAATCGCCGATCCCCGCGAGCACCTTGTCGAGCACTACCGAGGGATCACCGCCTGTATTGGCGACAATCTGACGCAGCGGTTCTTCCAGTGCGCGTCGCACAATCCCGATGCCGCAGTCCTGATCGTGATTGTCTCCGCCAAGTGCCGCGAGCGCTTGACGCGAACGCAGCAGCGCCAGGCCACCGCCGGGCAGGATGCCTTCCTGGATCGCAGCACGGGCCGCGTGCAGCGCATCTTCGATACGGCTCTTCTTCTCTTTCATCCCTGTTTCGGTGGCGGCGCCGACCTTGATCACCGCGACGCCACCGGCGAGCTTGGCGGCGCGCTCTTGCAACTTTTCCTTGTCGTAATCGCTGACGCCATCCTTGACCTGCTCGCGGATTTGCTTGATGCGGTTGTGGATATCTGTGGGCTTTCCGCCGCCGCCGATAATGGTGGTGTCTTCTTTCGTGGCTTCAATGCGTTTTGCCGTGCCCAGGTCTTCAATGGCGGCTTTTTCCAAAGACAAGCCGAGCACCTCGGTAATTACCGTGCCGCCGGTGATCACCGCAATATCTTCCAGCATCGCCTTGCGTCGGTCACCGAAATCGGGAGCCTTGACGGCGCAACACTTGAGAATGCCACGCAAATGATTGACCACCAGCGTAGCCAGAGCTTCACCGTCGACATCCTCCGCGATGATCAGCAGCGGTTTGCCGGTCTGCGCAATTTTCTCCAGCACGGGCAGCAGATCATGAATGCTGGAAATTTTCTTGTCGCACAAGAGGATATACGGGTCTTCGAGCACGGTGGTTTGCCTATCGGCGCTGGTGATGAAATAGGGCGAGAGATAGCCATGTTCAAACTGCATGCCTTCGACGATCTCCAGCTCGTTGTGCAAACCGGAGCCATCCTCCACCGTGATGACGCCATCACTGCCCACCTTTTCCATGGCCTGGGCAATGGTATCGCCAACGGATAAGTCGGAACTGGCGGAAATGGTGCCCACCTGGGCAATTTCCTTGTTCGTGGTGCAGGGTTTGGACTGTTTCTTTAATTCCTCAATGATGGCAACCACGGCCTTGTCGATGCCGCGCTTGAGGTCCATCGGATTCATGCCAGCGGCCACGTATTTCATGCCTTCCTGCACAATGGCCTGCGCCAGCACCGTGGCGGTCGTCGTGCCGTCGCCCGCCACTGAGGATGTCTTGCTGGCGACCTCCTGCAACATTTGCGCACCCATGTTTTCGAACTTGTCTTCAAGCTCAATGCTTCTGGCCACCACCACGCCGGAATTGGCCACTACGGGCGGTCCATAGGCCCGCTCCAGAATAACGTTGCGGCCACTCGGGCCGAGGGTCACCTTGACTGCGTCCGCCAGGATATTGACACCTTTGACGATCTTGCTGCGTGCAGCATCATGAAACAGCACCTGTTTTATCGGCACGGGAAACTCCTCGGTCAATGGCGGCCATCCTGCCTATCCCCAATCGCAACCAGCATGTCTTGCGCCAGCACCGGTCTGGCTGACGCCCCCCCGTCCGCAGCAAGTGATGCCTAGCAGGCGGGGCGTATCCCGGCTGCTAGGCGACGGTGATCTTCCTGGAGACAGTTCCCGATTTTTTGGGCAGTGTCAGTTCCAGTACGCCATCGGTATATTTGGCCTGCGTGCCACTTTCGTCAACTTCCTGTTCAAGAGAAAAGCTGCGCGAAACCTTGCCGTAATAGCGTTCGCTGCGAATCACCTTCTCGCCCTCTTTTTCTTCCTTTTCCTTTTTTACTTCGGCGCTGATAGAGACCTGCCTGCCGTCGACAGTGACGTGGATATCCTCTTTTTTTACGCCCGGGATTTCCGCTTTGACCCGGTAGGCTTTGTCTTCTTCCGATACTTCGAGCTTGATTTGCGGTTCAACCTCAAAATCGCGCAGGATGGGCCGCAAGGTGAATCCGTTGAAAAAATCGCCTACATCAGCGAACGGATCGATACGGGCAAGTTCGTTGAATGGATTGAAACGGGTGATATTTGCCATGCTGGTTCTCCTTTTGGGATGATGTTGCGGTGTTGCGGTTGATGGATTCTGACTTGATCTCTATTTTTCACCTGCCTTGTCGATTGCATTCCTGAGATGGTCTATCGCGGACTCGACATCGACTTTGATAGTCTTCCATTGGTCGGTCGTTGTTGCTTTGAGCTCAGTCAGCTTGGTTTGCAGGTTTTTCATTTCCTGGTCAAGCGCCAGGATCTTGGGCTGAAGTTCGGCGGTTGCCCGTTGTTGGGCCTGTTTCCTTAATGTTTCAATCTTGGCACCTAATTCAGCCACTTCCTGCTGCGCACTGGACAGAAAATGCTCGCGCTCAAGATTGTTTGCGCTCGTGGCGGCGGGGCCTTTTATCTCGGCTTCTCCTGTCCCGGTTTTGGGCAGGGTGTATTCATCTTTTTTGTTGCATGCCGCAAGGCCAATCACAACACCAACTAGTACCAGCGTTCGCAGACGGTTCATTGCGGCCCCCTCTTTTTCTTGCCCGCAGTGGGGGCCTCTTCCTGCATGAAACGCGATGTGATGTGCTCTGTCTCCTGACGCATTTCATCCCACGCATTCTCGATAGCGCTCTTGAGATCGTCCCAGACTTCACCCGTGTGCCGCCGCAAATCCTTGAGCTTTCCGCTGATGACGGCTCGCTTGTCCGCTATCAATTGCAGTTGCTTCTGGTATTCGGTGCGGGTTTTGGCTTTTGCCTTGACAATCTTGTTCTTGAGTTCTTCAAACTGGGCATCCCACTCGACCAGTAGTGCTTCCAGCTGCGCCATATTCCTGTCATCCGGGGCGGAACCCCGCAATATCTGGTCGACTTCCATTTCCGCTTCGTACCAGTCGATACTCGGGTCGCCACCGTTAAATCCGCGTCGCTCGGCGCGGTAGTAGGCGGCCGTTGCAATCATCTGGTTGCGCAGGTCGGGATCGATGGAGGACAAATCGCTGTTCGCCAAAAATCCGGCTGATTTCTTGGCGCGCTTCTTGCTTGTACTTGCTGGGGTTGAAGCTGCTTCCATTGTGTACCTCCACTGTGGTGGTTGATAAATATTGTCTCGGCGTCAGTAGCGCTTTAGCTGATGTCTGGTTTCTCAGCCATTTCCATACCCTCGCGCAGGAACCGTACAGTGCCTGTTGGCGTTTTTGCAGCGCTATGCCTATCTGTGTTCTTCCGCATAAACCGCGCCGCCGGGATGCGTACCCAAAGGAGAATCAGGTAACGGATATCTACCTCGAATACATCGAAAAGCAATTCAACCGAAAAGGTTTCCTTCCCGGAATTGTTGAAAATGCCATATTCCCGCCACTGGTTTTGTCGGCCCGCATAGGCGGCATTGACGACATTGCTGCCAGGTGCATTGGAGTTGAAGGGCATATCAGGAACATAGTCTTTGATAGGTCGCTCCAGCAGATCATTGATCTCATTACCCAAAATATCTGCGGCTTGCTGACTGCAAAAAAGCACTTTGCCAGTGTCATCAAGCACCATGGCAGGGTTTTTACCTGTATCACCAAATCGAGCCAGGCAATTCTGGTAGAACTGACTCGAATACTGAATGCTTTCTTTTTCATTCGGTAAATCCGCTCTATACATGGCTAGCTCCTCAATTATTTTTGGTTATCACTATGATTTGTTTCGTTTCTTGTCCTTTGCGGCAATCCTTTGTTTTCCCGTTTTCATTGTGTTCCTTGATTTGCGAAGCAGGCCGCTAATGGGTGGTTGGCCTCAGCGCAATAATGATGTTCGCGGCTTTTTTAAACTCGGCATGCTTATCGAGGAAATGACTGGCCCCTGCTTCCATATAGACTTTTCGGTAATATGAAGTCGGGAAATTGGTCAACACAATAAAAACGATCCCGAACATGTTGGACTGCAATCCGCGCAGTGCACGCAGCACATCAAGGCCACTACCATTGCGCAAATTGATGTCAAGCGTGACGACGTCCGGACAAGTGCGGATGATGCCCACGATAGCCTCTGCTGAACTTTCGGCTTCACCGACTACAGAAATACCATCGAGTTCTCCAAGCATCCTCACCAGACGTTCCCGGATGAGGGGCGAGTCGTCGACAATGAAAATTCCAGTGTCTTGGTGTAGGTTTGATTGCTGCATGCAGCCAGTATCGCTGGCTGCAAAGTCGCCTGCTATCGGCGGTGGCTTAATATGACTGTCAGTGAAGTCCTGATAGCGATGTAGGACGCAGTAGGACAGCGTGTAGGAATTGTCCTACAGGCTCAGTCGGGCTACTCGGGGTTGTCGATCAGCTGGTGGCTGATGGCGTAGTGGATCAGCTCTGTCTGGTTGTGCATGTTCATTTTCTGCATGAGTCGTGTCTTGTGCGTACTCACCGTCTTGACTGAAAGACTCAGTTGCCTGGCGATGTCCGAGACGGTGTTGCCGGATACCAGCTGGTGCAGAACCTGAAATTCGCGGTCAGAAAGCGTTTTGTGCGGTGGCTGGTCAGCCTCGGGCATGGCACCCAGGGCAAACTGTTCTGCGACATCGAGGCTGATGAATGCGCCGCCACCGGCAACTTTGCGAATGGCTGCCAGCAACTGAGCCGAGTTGCTGTCCTTGGTCAGGTAGCCTGATGCGCCGGACTTGATGGCCCGCACCGCATATTGGTGTTCCTGATGCATGCTGAACACGAGGATGCGCAGTTTTGGCTTTTCACCATGTACCTGTTTGATTAGTTCAATACCACTTCTGCCAGGCATGGAAAGGTCGAGCAGTAATACATCAAAGTTCGATGCACGCACATGTTCCATCACTTCATGTCCATTCTGCGCTTCGCCAATAATCGTCAGGTCTACCGCTGAGGAAAGTATCTGCTTTATGCCTTCGCGAATGATGCTATGGTCGTCGGCGATGACAATTCGGATCATGCTGATGCCTCGGGGCGGATGAGCGGAATTGGGATACGCACATCAATCGTTGTTCCCCGGCCTGGTTCGCTATCTATCTTGATTGCGCCATCAAGCAAGTAGACGCGCTCGCGCATTCCTATCAGTCCATATGACTGGTTGCGTAGAGTTGATGTGATGAATCCGCAGCCGTTGTCGCGTACCGACAGGTAGATATCCCCATCAGTTTGCGCAAGAATTATTTTTATCAGAGTGGCATGCGCATGCCGGGCGGCATTGGTGAGCGCTTCTTGCAGTATGCGGAACATAGCTGTGGCATAGGGTTCCTGAAGCGCATGCTCAGGCATTGTAATCGTAAGCTCACAACGTATGCCCGTGTGTTCCATGAAATTTTGTACTAGCCACTCGGCTGCGGGAACAAGGCCCAGGTCGTCAAGCATCAGGGGTCGCAGGTCGGATGAGATGCGACGCGTAGTGGCTGTCAGCCCATCGATTATCGACAGCATATCCTCGAATTTTTTCACTTGCGTTATTTGATCGGTGGTCGGCCGGTCCATGAGCCACATCACGTCCATTTTCAGCGATGTTAACGACTGCCCCAGTTCATCGTGCAGCTCGCGTGCGATATGACGTTTCTCTTGTTCTCGGATCGAATGCGCTGTCGCTGCGAGTTTGCGCAACTCTTCCTGCGATCTATGCAAGGCATTCTCTGTCATGACTTTCCCGGTTACATCGCGCAGAATTACCGTGTAGAACTTGGCGCCATTCTCGTTGATCTGCGAGATCGATGCGTTGATCATAAATTCGGTGCCATTGCGATGCAGTGCCGCGATGGTACGGGATCCATCTATCGGGTGCGAGATGCTGCCAGCTTCACCGAACTGTCCGATATAGTGAGCATGCACGGTGCGGAAACGCTCCGGAAGCAACAGGGCAAGCGGCGACCCTGTCACTTGCTCGCGGGACCAGCCAAAAATCGATTCGGCAGCTGCATTGAAGAACACAATATTCTGCGCCTCATCGACAGTGATGATGGCGTCCATTGCGGAATTGAGGATACCGCGCAAGCGCGCTTCGTTGAGTGCGAGTGACTGTTCCATGCGCACGTCCCCTGTGATGTCGGTCAACATGATGTGTATTCCCGACGCTTTGCCATCTGATGCATGGTGCCAGATATCCAGATGGGCATGCAGGAGGGTCCCGTCCCCACAGGTTAGCCGCAGATCAAGCCTTTCCCGGCCCGCATGCTGCATCAAGCTCGTGAACAGTCGGCACCAGCGGTCGCGGTCTTCGGGGTGGATGAAAAAATCGAAGCGGTGCTGTAACAGTTTCTTGCGTTCCAGACCGAGGAGTATGGCAGCAGTGAGATTCGTTTCAGTGATCAGGCCTGTATCGGTCAGGGTGAAATAGCCGACCGGGGCAAATTCGTAGAGATTCAGGTAACGATCCCGTGATTCCTCGAGAGCCAGCTGTGTCCGTCGCAATTCTTCGTTCTGCATCTCCAGTTCAATCTGGTGCCTCCAGAGTTCGTGCAGAAGTTCGTCGGTGGGCGATTCAGGCGATACGCCGGGGACATCTGCAACAAGCGGTGCTTTGACCATGTCGCATAATACCGCTGATTCTTCTTCTCCGTGTTTCTTGTCCATCAGCTATCCTCAAGTATCCTCAAGTGGCTGCATTTCCCATCTGACGGGAAGGTTGGCGTTTGGTTATATCTTTTATTGTTAGCAGAATCAAGGCATCGTGCGGAGGTTGCCCGTTATGGGTCAGGTATTAACGCATTTTTCTGTGTCCAATATTCGAGGATGACGCAACGGGTTATCCTCGAATATTGTGCCTGGCCGACTGTACGACTTATGCATCCTCCCATACGAGTGCTTGCTTGAGCGCATACAAAAAAGTCGGCGCTGGCGATACGGCGTTGAATGAGGCGCAGCAGCCTGCGTGAAAGGCAAGCCCGTGTCAAAACCTTGCAACGTGACAATCCACCACGCACCACTTTCGCTTTACCTGTTGCATTGCCAGTGTTGGCATGCGCGGTATTTCAGCATTATTAACGGCTATGATAGCCAAGATACCCATGAGAGGCTGTACAACGTGATTTCCCATCCTGCCTGTTCTGCGCTGCTGGCGGCGCGCGAATATGACCCCTTTTCCGTGCTCGGCTTGCATGCCGAGGAGATCGGCTGGTGCCTGCGCGTGTTTCGTCCGCAGTCTGCATCAGTTGCCGTCGCACTTGCCGGTGGCAAGTGGGCACCGTTAACAGCAATAGGCAGCGGCCTTTTTGAATGGCATGGCGACACGCCGCCGCCGTGTCCGTGGCGGCTGTGCATTGATGGCGTGGAACAGCATGATGCATATGCTTTCCCGCCACAGCCACCGGCGGATGACCTGTTCCTGTTCAATGCGGGTCGCCTGCACCAGGCCTGGCGGACACTGGGTGCCAATTTGGTGGTACGCGATGGGGTGGCCGGCGTCTGCTTTCGTGTCTGGGCGCCGAATGCCGAACGGGTTTCCGTTGTCGGCGACTTTAATGCTTGGGATGGACGTGTACACCCGATGGCGACGCTGGGTGTTTCTGGTGTCTGGGAACTGTTTATTCCAGAATTGCCGACTGGCGCCTTGTACCGTTTTGAAATTCGTGTGCGCGGGAGTGGCGCGCTGCGCCTCAAGGCCGACCCGTATGCGCGGGCGTTTGAGTATCGCCCGGCCACCGCCTGTTGCGTCACGGCCTCACCAGTACATGCCTGGGGTGATGCCGAGTGGCTGCGCGCGCGCGCGACGCGTGACTGGCTGCATGCGCCGATGAATGTGTATGAACTGCATGCCGGCAGCTGGCGGCGACATATCCCGGATGGGCGTTTCTACAGTTATCGCGAACTGGCGTCCCATCTGGTGCCCTATCTGCGGGAGATGGGCTTCACGCATGTCGAATTCATGCCGTTGATGGAGCATCCGCTGGATGAGTCCTGGGGCTATCAATGCACCGGGTTTTTTGCCCCGACCTCGCGGTTTGGCGGCGCCGATGATTTGCGTTTCCTGATCGACGCGCTGCATCAGGCGAATATCGGCGTGATTCTCGACTGGGTGCCCGGGCATTTTCCGGCGGACGATTGGGCGCTGGCCCATTTCGACGGGACTTCGCTCTACGAGCATGAAGACCCGCGCCAGAAAATCCATCCTGATTGGGGCACGCATGTGTTCAATTACGGGCGCAACGAGGTGCGGAGCTTTTTGCTGTCTTCGGCGCATTACTGGCTGTCCGAATTCCACATTGATGGCTTGCGCGTCGATGCCGTGGCTTCGATGATCTATCTCGATTACTCGCGCAAACCCGGCGAATGGACGCCGAATGTGCATGGCGGACGTGAAAATCTGGAAGCCATCGCCTTTCTGCGCGAACTGAATGAAATGGTGCATGGCCAGTTCCCCGGCGCCTTGACCATCGCCGAAGAATCCACGGCCTGGCCCATGGTGTCGCGTCCGGTCTGGCTGGGCGGGCTGGGTTTTTCGATGAAATGGAACATGGGCTGGATGAGCGATACGCTGCACTACATGCGGCAGGATCCGGTGCATCGGCGGTATCACCACAATCAGCTCACCTTTGGCCAGTTGTACGCCTACACCGAAAATTTCGTCCTGCCCTTATCCCACGATGAGGTCGTGCACGGCAAGGGTTCGCTGCTGGGGAAAATGCCGGGCGATGAATGGCAGCGCTTCGCCAATCTGCGCTTGTTGCTGGCCTACCAGATGGCTTCACCCGGTAAAAAATTGCTGTTCATGGGGGCGGAAATTGGCCAGTCCCGGGAATGGCATGCGGCGGAAGAATTGCCCTGGCATCTGCTGCAATATCCCCTGCATGCCGGCGTGCAGCGGTTGTCCCGCGATCTCAATCATTTGTATCTGAACACCCCGGCGCTGCATGAGCTGGATTTTTCCGGCGAAGGCTTTGCGTGGATCGATTGCCATGATGCCGACCAGTCGATACTGAGCTGGCTGCGTCGCGCACGCGATGGCAGCCATGCCATTGTGGTCGCCAACTTTACGCCGGTGCCGCGCTACGGCTACCGGCTGGGCGTGCCGCAGGCTACCGATTATGTCGAGCGGATAAACAGTGATTCTGCACTGTATGGCGGCAGTGATCTGGGCAATGGCGGGCGGGTATGCGCCGAGCCGCTGCCCTGGATGGGGCAACCGGCGTCAATGGAGCTGATTTTGCCGCCGCTGGCGTTGTTGGTGCTGATGCCTGCTTAGTAGTTTGAGAGCAGTAAATACCCAGTGGTCAGGTGCCACTTTGCTGTGCCATGCGCAATGCGCCATTCAGCCCCAGTGCCGGGTCGATGGGGGTATAAATCGGCATCTTGGCGGCAATGGCCGCATGCTCGGCCTTGGCGTTGAAAGCCGTCAAGAAGGGGCTGCCTGGCAGTAGCGGCAAAAGTTTGCTGGCGATGCCGCCGGCAAGAAAAACACCGCCGCGTGCGAGACAAGCCAATGCCATATCGCCGGCAAAGGCGCCGTAAGCAGCAAGAAACAGTGCCAGCGAACGGTGCGCCGCGTGATTGGTGGTGGCCAAGGCCAGTGATGAAATTTCTTCCGGCGGCAGAATTTCACCCGTCAGGCACTCATGGATAGCGGTAATCCCTGGTCCCGAGACAACATGCTCCCAATTCACCCGGCCATGGCGAGCGTGCAGGAATTGCCATAGCTTGAGTTGTTCTTCATCGGCGGGCGCAAAGGCAACATGGCCGCCCTCGCCGGGCAGGATGCGCCAGCCTGGGCTTGGATAAACCTGCGGCAAGACGATCGCCATGCCCAGACCAGTGCCCGCGCCAACGACCAGGCACGGGGCATCGGGCAGGGGTTGTCCTGCCTGTAGCGTTATGCGTTGATCAAGGGGTGTGGTGACCGCGCCGAGCGCCGCGGCGGCGAAATCATTGACCAGCCGTAGTGTCGGTATGCCGAAGCGGCGCGATAGGTTCTTGCTGTCGATAATCCAGGGCAGATTGGTCAGCCGGGCTGAGCAGCCGTCATCGGCAATCGGGCCGGCCAGCGCCAGACAGCCGCCATGCACCTGGGCCGGGTTAATTTGCGTCTCGGTAAAGAATGCAGCGAGCAGGTCGGTGAAATTCAAAAAGTCGGCGCTGGCGTAACGGCGTTCAACGATCAGCGCGCCATTTTCCGCCACCCCGAGCAGTACCTTGGTGCCGCCAATGTCGCCGCCGAGGATCATGTGTGATTGGCTGCCGCGGTTGCGGGCTTACACGGCCACCGGCGCGGCGATGTGCGGATGCGGGTCATACGCTTCCAGGGTGAAATCCTCGAAACGGAAAGCGAAAATGTCATCCACTGCCGGATTCAGCCGCATGCGCGGCAGCGGGCGTGGTTCGCGCGTCAGTTGCAGTTTGGCTTGTTCGAGGTGGTTGCTGTAAAGATGGCAGTCGCCGCCGGTCCATACAAAATCACCCGGCTGCATCTGGCATACCTGCGCCACCATCAAAGTGAGCAGGGCATACGAGGCGATGTTGAACGGCACGCCCAGAAAAATATCGGCGCTGCGTTGGTAGAGCTGGCAGGAAAGCTTGTTGTCGGCGACGTAAAACTGGAACAGCGCATGGCAAGGCGGCAGCTTCATCTGCGGGATGTCCGCCGGGTTCCAGGCGGAAACAATATGGCGGCGCGAATCCGGATTTTTTTTCAGGCCATCGATCAACTGGACGATCTGGTCAATTTCGCCAGCGGGGCTTTGCGCTGAACGGTTTGGCCAGTGCCGCCACTGATGCCCATACACGGGACCCAGATTGCCATTTTCGTCGGCCCAGTCGTCCCAGATCGAGACGCCATTTTCCTTGAGATAACGGATGTTCGTTTCACCCTGCAAAAACCACAGTAGTTCATGGATGATCGAGCGCAGGTGCAGTTTCTTGGTGGTCAGCAGCGGAAAGCCCGCGGCCAGGTCGAAGCGCATCTGATAGCCGAACACCGAGCGTGTGCCGGTGCCGGTGCGGTCGGATTTTTCCGTGCCGTGGTCAAGCACGTGGCGCATCAGGTCGAGGTATTGGCGCATAGAGCGAGTTGTGGAATGAAAGGATAGTGAATTTTAAAGCACGTTAGATCATCACGCGGCAGGACAAGATTAAAAAAGCGTATCGTTATCGTTTTTTCAGGAGGTTGCCATGCTTTTTCGTGATCGTAGCCAGGCCGCGCATAAATTAGTCGCAGCACTTGCTGCTTACCAGGGCAAAAACCCGCTGGTGCTGGCCATTCCGCGGGGTGCAGTACCCATGGGACGAATCATTGCGGATGCACTGGAAGGACAGTTGGATGTGGTTTTAGTGCGCAAGTTGGCGATGCCCGCCAATCCGGAATTCGCCATTGGCTCGGTGGATGAGTCGGGCTGGATGTATGTGGCCGAATATGCCGCAGCAGCGGGTGTGACTAAGGAATATCTGGAACAGGAAAAGCAGCGCCAGCTATCAACCATTCGCCGTCGGCGGGCCGAATATACGCCCCTGCACCCGCCCATTGATCCAGCCGGGCGTACCGTCATTGTGGTTGATGATGGCCTGGCGACCGGGGCCACCATGATTTCAGCCTTGCACAGCCTGCGCGAAAAGAAACCGGCCAGACTGGTGTGCGCTGTGCCGGTTGCGCCACTCGATACGGTGGAACGAGTAGCGCAATATGCCGACGAGATGGTGTGTTTGCAAACCCCCTTCAATTTCCAGGCGGTAGGGCAGTTTTACCGTGATTTTCCGCAGGTGGAAGACGATGAGGTCATTGAAGTTTTGCGTGATGCTTGATGCGGCGAGGCAATGCCACTGTCGTCGGCTGTTGCCTATTTTTTATTTGAAATAGCGCTCAAACCACGTCGCTGCCAGGTGCGCTACGCTTTCCAGGGTGCCGGGTTCCTCAAACAGGTGAGTGGCACCGGGGATGATGACTAATTCATTGTGGCAGCACATGGATGCTGCGGCGCGGTGGTTGATGTCAATCACTTCGTCGTCATCTCCGCCGACCAGCAACAGGGTGGGGGAAACTACCTTGCCCAGGATGTCAGCCCCGGCCAGGTCTGGGCGCCCACCACGCGACACCACGGCGGCGATTTTTCCATCAAGCTTGGCGGCGGCCTGCAGTGCAGCAGCAGCACCCGTGCTGGCTCCGAAATAGCCGAGCGGCAAGGGTTGGCAGTCGATGCGCTTGCTCACCCAGACAGTGGCGGCGAGCAGGCGCCGAGTCAGCAGGGAAATGTCAAAGCGGGTTTCATAATTATCGTCCTCCTCCGGCGTGAGCAAGTCCATCAGCAGTGTGCCGATCCCGGCTTCACGCAATATGCGGGCCACATAGTTGTTGCGTGGGCTGTGGCGGCTACTGCCGCTGCCATGAGCGAACAGGACAATACCTGCAGGGTTCTCCGGCAGTTCCAGCAGGCCCTCAATGAATATGTCGCCATGTGGAATATGTGCGAGTTGCCCGGGTTGCATTAGTTTGGGTGTGGTCATGATGACATTCTCATAGGTTGTACGTAGCGCCGATGGCGATAGGGATGCGCCGCTGGCCAAAGTTTCCGCTGAATGCTTCAAACCGTCCGGCTAACGGCATTTTGCAATTTGGGCAATGGCCTTCCGGGGTGATATGGTATTGAACGATCTGGTGCCAGTTGCGAATGATAAGCGGCGTCTGGCAGGCAGGGCAGGAGGTGGTGCCGCCTGCCAAGTCATGGACGTTGCCGGTATACACATAGTCAAGCCCGACATTGAGGGCGATCTCGCGGGCACGGGTCAGCGTTGCGGTTGGTGTGGCCGGTATGTCCGGCATCTTGTAATCAGGATGAAAGGCCGTGAAGTGCAACGGTACGCCGGGTCCCAGTTCGCGCATGATCCACTGGCTCATTGCGGCGAGTTCCTCGTCCGAGTCGTTTTTACCGGGGATGAGCAGGGTGGTGATCTCGAACCACACATCGGTATGGTGCTTGAGATAGATCAGCGTATCCAGTACGGGTTGCAGTTGCGAGCCGGTAAGCTTGAAGTAAAAATCTTCGGTAAACGCCTTCAGGTCCACATTGGCGGCATCCATTTTGGCAAAGAAGTCGCGCCGTGCCTGGTCATGTATATAGCCGGCTGTCACTGCGACAGTTTTGATGCCTCGTGCATGGCATGCGTCTGCAACGTCCATCGCATATTCGGCAAAGATCACGGGATCGTTGTAGGTGAAGGCGACGCTTTTACAACCGTATTGCTCGGCCGCATCGGCAATGGCGGTGGGCGAGGCTTGATCCATCAGCTTGTCCATGTCCCTGGATTTGCTGATGTCCCAGTTCTGGCAAAATTTGCATGCCAGATTGCAGCCTGCCGTGCCGAAAGACAATACGCTGCTACCAGGATAAAAGTGGTTAAGCGGCTTTTTTTCGATGGGGTCAATGCAAAATCCGGAGGAGCGGCCATAGGTAGTCAGAATCATCTGATCGCCTATGCGCTGGCGCACAAAGCAGGCACCCCTTTGACCGTCGTTCAACTTGCAGTCGCGCGGGCACAGGTCACACTGAATGCGGCCATCATCATTGGCATGCCAATAACGGGCCGGGTAATCCGACTCGGTTGTCATGCTTGGCGTGTTTGTCATGGGCTCATGTTTCATCGCGCAGACTCCTTCCATTTGCTCACGCCATAAATTGACAGGCGAATCCCTTCGGCCCAAAAATCAGTCGGTAGCCCGGCCTTGTTTTTCAAATGTGCCAGAAATAATTCGGGTTCCGGCAATTGTTCCCATACCTGAGGCAGGAATGTGCTGCGATAGTGGCGGTATTCCAGCACAACACCATCTATGCCGGGGCGTAAAACGTCTAGCGCTTCACGCTCGCTATTAACCACAATGGGCTGAATGGCCGAGAGCAGCGACACTTCAACCTGGGTGACCGCTAATTCAGACAACTGCAGAGGAGCGAAACGCGGATCACGGAAAGCGGCGGCCAACGCATTGGCTTTGATATCAGCCAGCAACGTGCGGTGTGCCTCCAATGTACCCATGCAGCCGCGTAGCGTTCCTTTCTGGGTCAGGGTGACGAAGCTTGCCCCCGGCTGATTCAGGCACGGGGTATCCGAAAGAAGACTTTTGTTTGAACCCGTTTCTGGGAAGCCTTCACTGGACAAGGATTCATCCACTTGCCCCGTTTGCACGAGTGCGTTGGCAATAGCCATACGCGCAATGGGCAAGAGTACGTTGCCCATTGCGTTAGCGGTTTCGTTGTTCGGACTGGTTTTGAGCGCAGTGGTTTTTTTTGCGCTATCAATGAGCATGGGGTTTATCCTCATACAGGGCAAATGCGGCGTAACCCACGACACGGCTCTTGTCGCCAGCCGTATCCCCGGAATTACGCAGGTCAAGCAGCACTGGCCGCAGGCCGTGATGCCGAGCGGCCAACAGGAGACCATTCATCGGTGTGGCACCGCAGGCCTGTTCGTGGGAAATGTTGGTACGCAAATCAAGCACAGCTTGCGCTGTCGTCGCGTCCCTCTGTTGCGCGGCAGGGTAGGTCAGGTAGTGCGACAAGTCAGAACTCACCACAATCAACGTCTCGTCGCCGCCCCATAGCCGCTCCAGCACTTCTGCTACGTCGGCGGCGCTGGCATCGCCCACAGCCAGCGGCACCAGTTTGAAATCCTCCAGCATGCTTTGTAAGAATGGCAGATGAACTTCCAGAGAGTGTTCGCGCGCGTGGCAACGATCATCCACCATCACTTGTCGCAAGTTGGCCAGAGTTGCCAGCGCCGCCTGATCTAGCATCACTGTGCCCAGCGGACTGGCGAATGCCGCCACGCTGGGGGCAGCCAAGCCACGCACCGACATGTGATGCACAGGACCCAGCAGCACGACACGACGTATCGTGTCGCGTAGCGGACGCAATAGCGCATAAGCGTTGGCAGCAATGGCGCCCGAGTAGATATAGCCGGCGTGGGGAACGATGATGGCCTTGGGTGGATGCACTTGCTTGTGAGGGGGCGTGCGTTCAAGAAAGTGCCGTACCTGGTCGAGCAATGGCGCGGCGTGGGCCGGGTAGAACGTACCAGCAACAGCGGTTGGACGAATGTTTGCAGACATGTGAATCTCTCGATTGATTTCAGGATTTGTATATTGTGGCAATCGCCGTAAACTCAATAGACTTATGCACTGAATTGATATCCAGATGAGGGGGAGCATGGCTTATCCGAAGATTGGCTATTGAATTTTTCAGCTGGCGAGTGACGAGTGACGAGCACATATAATTCATGCTCCAGCTTAAGCGTAACCATCTTCAGAGATGGATTAAAAACATGACACTCCCCCGTATCGCTGTACATCCTGTACATGATTTTTCTGCATCTGACACTGCTGGCCATGTCCTCATCGCCATTCCCGCAGATACCGATTTGCCGATCGGGCTGTCGGCACGTGCGCAATGGCTGGCAGTGTTGAAACGCAAGGGCATGAAGCCGACAGATCTCGCCAAGACTCCGTTGGCCATTGATTTGCCTGATGGCCAGCGTGTGGCGCTGCTCATGAGTGATACAACACTCCCCCGTTTTGAACAGCTCACGCGTTTGCGACAAGCGGTAATGCTGTTGTTGGAGGAATCACCGAAAACACTGACTCTATGGGCAACGGATGCAGATGTTTCGCGGGATCTTTTGTTTACGGCATTGGTGAATGGCTTCCCGCTACCTGTCCGCAAGAAAAAACCTGCTGTAGCGCTGGAAAAGATTGAATTATTCAGTCCACTTAAAACGGCTGATCTTAATCCGGTCATTGCTTTGGCCAAGGCAAATAATCTCGCCCGTGAATTGACGGCTTTGGCGCCAAATGAACTGACGCCTGCAACCTATCGCCAACGTATTCGGCGCCTGGCGAAAGAGCACGGCCTGGGTATTGAGGAATATGGTTTAAAGCAGTTGAAAGAAATGGGTGCAGGTGCTTTTTGTGCCGTAGCTCAAGGCTCACATGAGGATGATGCGGCGATTGTGCATCTAAGTTATCGGCCGACGGTTCCCGCGAATAAAACTCGCAAGAAATTAAAAAATGTGGCACTCGTGGGCAAAGGCATCTGCTTTGATACAGGTGGCCACAATCTCAAACCCGCGCGGTATATGGCCGGTATGCACAAAGATATGAATGGATCAGCCGTTGCCCTGGCGCTGACGCTGGCGGCGGCTGAAATGCAGTTGCCGGTGGCTATTGACTGCTGGCTGGCGATTGCCCATAACCATATTTCAGCCACAGCGTATAAACAGAACGACATCATCACCGCGCTTGATGGCACGACCATCGAAGTTGTGCATACCGATGCCGAAGGCCGCATGGTGCTGGCCGATACGCTGACGCTGGCGACACGCAACAAACCTGATCTCGTGGTCGACTTCGCCACTCTCACCGGATCAATGCATGTTGCCGTGGGGACGAGGTATTCCGGCATTTTTGCCAGCGCAGCGCCCCTGGTTGATTTGGCTGTAGCGGCAGGCGTGACCAGTGGCGAACGGGTTTGCGTATTTCCTCTGGCGGAAGATTATGCTGTTGCGCTTGAATCCAAAGTGGCCGATATTAAACAGTGCACACTGGATGGCGAGGCGGATCACATTTTGGCAGCGCTATTTCTTCAGCGCTTCACCAATAAGCGAGCCTGGTTGCATGTTGATCTGTCCGCCGCCAGTTGTACCGGCGGTCTGGGTGCTGTGGCCAGTGATCTCACGGGTTTTGGGGTGGCCTGGGGTGCCATGCTGTTAGCTCAATGGCTTGAGCAATAGTGAATTCAGTGTAAAGTCCTTGGTGCATGGAATGCAATGTTAGAATTGCCAAAAATTTTTTTAAATCATCGGGATAAGCAAATTTTCGAGTGTGACGATTGTAATGTGTAGCGACTCATTGGATGCACTCACCGTGGAACAGGTAGATGAGAATAGTTAATAACTTCTGGAATTTGGTTTTTATTGTTGCAGAGGTGTTGCTGATCGCTTTTGTCGCTTATCGCGAGTCGGCTACCTATTACTCGTTCGATGTTTTCTATTGCATACCTATTATTCATGCAGCACGTTTGAGTTCGATTCGTGCCTTGCGACGCTCGGATACACAGATACCGACCATCGTCGGTATTTTTGTGGGCATTGTCTGGACGACAGGCGAGTTTCTTGCCGTCTATCCGGATTACCCATGGAATGCCTGGCTACTGAACACCTTTGCGCGTAGTGTCACTTTTACTGTGATTGGTCGCGTGATTGCCAAAGTGTGGCGTGAAAGAGAGTTTTCACGCAGGGATATGTTGACGAGTTTGGCTAATCGCCTTGAATTCACTGAAAAATTTTCCATTGAACAGGCGCGAAGCGAGCGGTCAGGCAAGCCTTATTCTTTGTTGTTCATTGATATCGATCAATTCAAGTCTTTGAATGACGAACAAGGCCATCACGCGGGGGATGAGGCGCTCAAAGCGCTATCGGTAATTCTTACGAATAACTCCAGGGCAGGTGACGTGGTTTCCCGGTTTGGTGGGGATGAGTTTGCTTTATTATTTCCCGAAACAGATGCTACTTCTTGCTCAATGCTGGCCAATCGCATCATTGAAGTGGCAAAGACCGATTTTAAAAACAAAGGCTGGCCGATTGCGCTGTCCGTTGGTTGCGTCACTGGGTCGGGTTCGAGCCAGAGTATTGAAGAGTTATTGCAGATTGCCGATGGAAAAATGTATTCCATGAAAAAAGAAGCGCGTGCTCAGTTGCGTAGCGATGGTGATCAGTGCTGATTAAAATATCGAACCACGAAACAAGGTGCTATCCATGAATGAATCTTCACAAATGGTTGAGGTAGAAGTTGGCAACACCGCTGGCAAATCGTCCGATGCAGCTGTCATCTGGATGCATGGTCTGGGGGCGGATGGGCATGATTTTGAACCCATTGTGCCAGCGCTCAATTTGCCATCTCGACTTGCTGTTCGTTTTGTGTTTCCGCATGCGCCGGTACGTCCCGTGACAATCAACAATGGTATGTCCATGCGTGCGTGGTATGACATTTTTTCGTTGGGTGGCGGCGTTGAGGATGAGGCGGGTTTGCGTGCGACACAACAGCACATTGAAGCACTGATCGCGAAGGAGCGTGCGCGTGGCATTGCCGCTGATCGCATTGTTCTCGCAGGCTTTTCGCAAGGAGGTGCGGTCGCCCTGATGACGGCGTTACGGCATACCGAACGGCTCGCTGGCGTGATGGCTTTGTCAACCTATCTGCCACTGGCCGGGAAACTTGCTGCTGAGCGCCAATTGGTGAATGCCGATTTACCCGTATTCATGGCGCATGGAAAAGCAGACGAGATCATCAGCATTGACCGGGCTGCAAGCTCACGCGATGCGCTGCTGGCGCTAGGCTACCCGGTGGAGTGGGCAAGCTATGCCATGGGGCACGCCGTTTGTCCGCAAGAGGTGGCGGACATTGGCGCCTGGCTGGATAGGGTGCTCTGACTTACTGCGGTGTTGTCTTTGGCTTGATTGCCGATTTCGGTCGAAAGCTCTTGACCACAGCCTCATTGGTCTCGATGTATGGCCCGCCGATTAAGTCAATACAGTAAGGCACTGCGGCAAAGATGCCTGGAACCTGCTGATTGCCTTCTGCATCTTTTACCCCTTCCAGTATTTCTTTGATTGACTTTGGCTGGCCAGGTAAATTGAGAATAAGCGATTGGCCGCGTATGACACCGACTTGGCGCGAGAGCAGGGCGGTGGGAACAAATTGCAGCGATATTTGGCGCATTTGTTCCCCAAAACCCGGCATGATTTTGTGCGCCACAGCCAGCGTTGCTTCGGGGGTGACATCGCGCATCGCTGGGCCCGTGCCGCCGGTAGTTAGCACCAGATGACAGCCTGCGGTGTCGCATAATTCAATCAGCGTTTGCTCAATCAAGGCTTGTTCATCGGCAATCAACCGCGTCACCATTCGCCAGGGAGAAATGAGCGCGCTGGCAAACCAGGCTTCTAAGGCGGGTAAGCCTTGGTCCACATACACGCCGTTCGTGGCGCGATCAGAAATGGAAACAAGGCCAATGCAAAGTTCGTTATTCATGGTGTTGGCAGGGGTTGGTGCGAGGTGATAGTAAAAAATGGTTGATTCGCGTGTTATCCAGAGACTGATTTTAAACGGCCAGGTATTTTTACCCGAACAGGATGATCTCATTTTAATGTGATCGCAGACGCGGTATGATCAAGGCCGGTTGGATTGAGCGTGGACGCACAAGGTATTTACTACATACAGCGTTGGCGAAAGGTAATAACGATGGTAGACGGCATAGAGCCGCAAGAAGAACCCGCGAACATGATGGACGAGGCCATTAAAGATCGCACCGTCACGCGGATTGCGACGATCACCATTATTACGGTGGGCCTGCTTGGCCTCTGGGTAATTGGGGGTGCGCTACGCTCCAGCGGCTTACCGTGGGTTTCGCAGGGCGCTTTGCCGCAGCTACCATCGACATCTCAGTCGTTGCCAGCATCGCCCTTGCTACCTTTACCTGCCACGCCAGCTGGTCAGTCGCCACCCCCGATTGCTTCGCCTGTAACAGGTGCCGGAGAGGTTACCCCGCAGCAAGCGGGTATTGTTCATATTACCGGAGCACAGCCTGCTGTGGCTGCCCACGCAACGCCGCCCGCAATGACAACGGCTGACTCCACAGAGGTATTTGTTTCTCAGCCACTCATCCCGACGAAAAAATCCTCAGGAGCGCAACATTTCGGCGTGCAGTTAGGCGTGTTCAATACCGTGGCGAATGCAGAAAAGCTGCGTCAAAAAATGCAGGCGCAAGGCGTACCTGTTGTGGTTGAAGCCCGGGTGCATGTGGGCCCTTTTGCTACGCGTGCAGAGGCGGATGAGGCACGTGCCAAGCTCAAGGCGCTGGGCATTGAAGAGAGCGTGTTGGTGATGCTGAAGTAGTTATTTTGTCATTATTTATTAACCTATCCGAGAATGAATTGATGAGCCGAAAAATCATTGCAACCTCTGCGGCGCCTGCTGCGATTGGTCCTTATTCACAAGCCGTGCAAGCGGGTAATACGGTGTATTTGTCGGGCCAGATTGGTTTGGATCCGGCCACCATGCAAATGGCTGAAGGCATTGATGCGCAGATTGTGCGCGTTTTTGAAAATCTGAAAGCGGTGAGTGAAGCCGCTGGTGCAACGCTGAATGACGCCGTGCGTGTAACGATTTATCTCACCGATCTGGCGCACTTTGTCAAAGTGAATGACGTCATGGCGCGGTATTTCACAGCGCCCTATCCAGCGCGGGCTGCGGTGGGTGTAAAAGCCTTGCCGCGTGATGCATTGGTCGAGGCCGATGCGGTTCTGGTGATTGGCTGAACGTCGCGAAAAAAAATTAGCGGGGTCGGCTGGCAACACGCTGGCAGGGCGCTTGGCGCGGCTGGGTTTGCGCCGTGACGTCGACTTTGTGTTGCACTTGCCGCTGCGCTACGAGGACGAAACTCGCATTACTGCGGTGAGTGATGCTCTCCCTGGGGTGGCCGCGCAGTTTGAGGTCGTGGTAGTCAGTTGTGACCTGGTGTTTCGTCCGCGCCGACAATTGGTGGTGCGCGTTCAAGATGATAGCGGCACACTTGACAGCGGTACACTTGACAGCGGCACACTCACCCTGCGGTTTTTGAACTTTTATCCGAGTCAGCAAAAAGTGCTGCAACCCGGCGCGCGCCTGCGGGTCTTTGGCGAATTGCGCGATGGTTTTTTGGGCGCTGAAATTATCCACCCCCGGTTCCATGTTGTGGCAAGTTCAGACGCAGGCACTGCAGCACTGCCCACGAGTCTAACGCCGGTTTATCCTACCACCGCCGGATTGGGGCAGGCTACCTTGCGTCGATTGATCGACCGCGCTCTGACACAGGGCGATCTCACCGACACCTTGCCCGCTGACGAGTTGGCCAAGCTCGGATTGCCCGCTTTTTCCGATGCGGTGCGTTTGTTGCACGCGCCGCCTCCGGGGTGTCTACTTGAGCAACTTGAATCGCGTCATCACCCAGCCTGGCGACGCGTGCAGTTTGATGAGCTTTTGGCTCAGCAACTATCTTTGCGCCGAGCTTATACGGCGCGCCGTGCCCGCGGTGCGCCACAGCTTGAGGCCAACGGTACGCTCACGCAGCAGTTACTCGCCGTGTTGCCGTTCCGGTTAACCGGCGCGCAGCAACGCGCGTGGCATGAGATCGCTGGCGATCTGGCTCAGCCACACCCGATGCAACGCTTGCTGCAGGGCGACGTGGGTAGCGGTAAAACCATTGTCGCTGCGTTGGCCATGTTGCATGCTGTCGAGGCAGGCTATCAGGCAGCGCTTATGGCACCGACAGAAATTCTCGCTGAACAGCATTACCGTAAACTTTCTGTCTGGTTGGCACCCTTGGGGATTGAGGTGGCCTGGCTCACGGGCAGCCTGAAAAAGCGGGACAAGGCTGCCGTGCTTGAAAAAGTCGGCACTGGTGAGACGGCGTTGATGATAGGCACCCATGCGCTCATTGAAGAAGGCGTGATGTTCCATCGTCTGGGGCTGGCGATTGTGGATGAACAACATCGCTTCGGCGTCCGCCAGCGTTTGGCGTTGAAAGAAAAAGGCCGCTTTGCACACCAGCTCACCATGTCGGCGACACCCATTCCGCGCACGCTGGCGATGAGCTACTACGCAGATCTCGATGTCTCCGTCCTAGACGAGCTGCCGCCAGGCAGAACGCCGGTGAGCACCCGGCTGGTTTCTGCCACACGACGTGCCGAGATTATCGCTCGCGTGCGTGAGGCCTGCCGTGTCGGCGGGCAGGCCTATTGGGTGTGCCCGCTGATTACCGAAAGCGAAACTCTGCAGCTGCAAACCGCTGAAGACACTTTCGCGCAGCTTTTGGCTGACCTACCCGATCTACGCATCGGGCTGGTGCATGGCCGGTTAAAGGGCGAAGAAAAAGCCGCTGTCATGGCGGCCTTCGCCGCGAACCAGATTCATGTGCTGGTCGCAACGACGGTGATTGAGGTCGGCGTCGATGTACCCAATGCCAGCTTGATGATCATTGAACACGCGGAACGCTTTGGTCTGTCGCAGTTGCATCAGTTACGCGGCCGCGTCGGGCGCGGGGCGGCGCAATCTGTATGCATTCTGCTTTACGCCCAGCCGTTGGGGCAGATAGCGCGTGCGCGGCTCAAAGTGATTTTTCAAAGTACGGATGGCTTCGAGATCGCCAGGGAAGATTTACGTCTGCGCGGGCCAGGCGAATTTATCGGCGCACGGCAAAGTGGCTTACCCCTGTTGCGCTATGCGGATCTGGAAGACGCCGCCTTGGTTGAACAGGCACGGCAACTGGCGGATACCTTGCTGCGGGAAACCCCCGCGATTGCCCAGGCGCATCTCGACCGCTGGCTGGGCGGGCGCGAGGAGTTATTAAAAGCATGAGTGATTCTTCTGCTCTACCTGGTTCGCCTAGTCCCCTTAATCTTTTGCGCCAGCGGCGGTTTTTGCCTCTGTTCATCACCCAGTTTTTAGGGGCCTTGAATGATAACGTCATCAAAAACGCGATGATCGTGCTGCTTACATTTCAGGCAAACCACTGGACAACGCTCTCGCCCGGCGTGCTGGCGAACCTTGCGGCAGGCATTTTCATTTTGCCGTTTTTTCTGTTTTCAGCCAGCGCCGGACAGCTAGCCGATAAGTACGACAAAGCCTGGCTCACGCGATGGGTGAAGCTGTTTGAGCTGATGATTGTGCTCATTGCTGGAGTGGGCTTTTTAATGCAACAGCTGTCAGTTTTATTGCTTGCGCTGTTTTTGCTTGGACTGCATTCGACGGTGTTTGGTCCCATCAAATATGCGATCTTGCCGCAGCATCTCGCCGCCTCAGAACTCATGGGTGGCAATGCGCTGATTGAAACGGGCACTTTTATTGCGATCCTGTCGGGCACTTTACTGGGTGGATTGTTGGCTGGTGTGGAAGGATCCACTGTGTGGATTCCTGCCGTCGGTGGGGTCATTGCGCTGGGTGGCTATTTTGCTGCTCGCGGTATTCCCGTAGCCGTACCACCAGCGCCGAGTTTACGCATGAGTCGTCATCCGTTTGCCGAGACTTTGCACAATCTGGCGTATGCGCGGCAGAATCGTCCCGCCTTTGGCGCGCTGCTGGGCATTTCATGGTTCTGGTTGTATGGCGCGATTTTCCTCGTGCAAATCCCAGCCTATGCCAAAGATATTTTGCGTGGGAATGAGCGCAGCGTCACGCTGCTCCTGGCTGCTTTTATTGTGGGCATCGGTGCAGGCTCATTCTTGTGTGAATGGCTCACGCGGCAGCAGCGTGTGCGGATGCAATTGCTGATCTTGGTTGGGGGCTTGGGCTTGAGCCTGTTTGCCCTGGATCTTTATTTTGCTTCGCAGACGATTGGCCTTGGTGTGACGCCATTAGCCACAGGCACTTTATTGAGCGCAACGGCGCTGTTGCATCAACCCGCTATTTTTCGCGTATTAGCTGATCTCACCGGACTGGGTATCTGTGGCGGTTTATTTACCGTGCCGCTGTACACTTTGCTGCAACAGGCCAGCGAGCCCTCGTATCGTGCGCGCATGATTGCGGCCAACAATATTGTCAACGCGCTGTTTATGGTGGTGGGGGCGCTCGGTGCCGCCGCTATGCTCGCCGCAGGGGTTTCGATTCCTGCGCTATTCGCCCTGATCGCTTTGGCGAATGTGGCGGCGGTGAGCGGGTTGTATTGGGTGCTGCCAAAAATATAAAAACGAGTTTTACCACCGCTAATGATTAGCCAGGAAGTGCAATCTCGTTGTTAATGCTGAATTGGTAGTCGTGAAAAACCTGTTCGGCAGTGAGCAGTTGGTAGTCGCCGTTTGCGCTGCGACGAGAGGTGTCTTTGAGACGATAGGTTTGTTGGCCGCAGGTCCAGCAATCAAAGTTGCGCATTTGCGTGCAAAGACAGGTTTTATCCCACACCCTGATTTTTTTTGCATCGGGATGCAGCGCCACTTCGCGATTGTAGGCATCGATGTATTGGCAATTGCCGTTAGCATCCAGCAAGTAGCCATAAGCCTCACAGTTGGGGCGAATGCCATCGCCAATGGCGGGGCTGTTTTTCAACATGCGCATGGGATAGCCGGTGGGTGAAATCGTGTTGACTACGATATCTTCTTCGCTGGCTTTGAAGTATTCCTGTTTGACGTGATCGGGCAGGCCGCACTCGTTTGTCACGGTAAAACGTGTCGCTACCTGCACCGCCGCTGCACCCTGGGCAAGAAAACCCGTGGCATCCGAACCCGTAAAAATGCCGCCTGCGGGGATCAGCGGAATGTCCAGTTGCTGCGCGGCCATCCAGTCACGGATTTCGACAAAAATCGTGGCGAGATCATACTGCATCCAATCCATGCCAAAGCCCAGATGTCCGCCCGCTAACGGGCCTTCGATAATGATGTAATCAGGCAGGCGATTGGTGCGCGCGACTTTCTTGAGGAACAGTTGCAAGGCGCGCAACGAGGAAACAATGATGCCGAGTTTGACGTCGCGAAAGCGCGGGTGGTCTTCAATCAGGGCAAAGGTGCCCAGGTGCAGGCCGGCTGAGAGTGTAATGCCATCAATTCCGGCATTCATCGCGGCGCTCATGCGTACGCGCAAGGTTTCCTTGGGCGCGTTCATGGTCAGCTTTTCCATGCAATTGACAAAAATCATGCCGCTGCCTTGTTTGGCGTCCATAGCATGGCGCACGTGCAGCGCCGTGGCTTCAGCAAGCATGTCCAAATCAAATTTAACGCTGGATTTATCGGTGTTAGCAACGTTGAGCTTGTAGAGCTGAAGTTTGTCTTTGACGAACTTGGTGTTGAACCGACGATCAGACACCGTGGGTACCATGGCGTCCGAAATATGGCCCACTCCGCCCAGGCGAGCCACTTCAAGGGCGAGCGCGACGGTTGAAATATCCACGCCCATACCGCCCACCATGATGGGCACCAATTCATGCGAGCCTAATTGCAGGCGAAAATCATCGACACGTTTCATTCAGGTTCTTTCTTCGGATTTTCTGAGTATTCGGCTAAACAATTCAGATTACACAGCGCAGAT
>WOZP01000067.1:0-4736 GCA_011620215.1 Rugosibacter sp. | reverse complement strand
AGCGCAGATTACACAGCGTGAAAAGTTGCATAAAAGCAAGCAGACTTGCCTGGTAATTGTGTAACTCTTCTACTTAATATCGCACGCTAATCTTACATGCGTATTATCCCCCGGCTGGCTTGTCTGCGCCTACAGGACGGGGGAAAAATTCTTTATCAACACCCCGAGCAGGGCTTCTCCATAGCGGTCGGCCTTGGTTTGGCCGATGCCTGGCACATCAAGCAACTCATTGGTTGAATGCGGCCGCCGTGCGGCGAGTTCATGCAGGGTGCGGTCATGCAAAATCACATAAGCGGGTACGCCTTGTTCGCGTGCGCGCTCGGAACGCCAGGCGCGCAGAGCGTCGATGATCGGTGCATGGATTGCACTGCTGGAAAGGCTAGTCGTGGCGGGCGTGGTGGATGATTGCCGCCGTCTCGCCAGCGCCAGCGCTGTGCGTCCCTGCGGGAATTTTTTAATCGTTCGCGCCGCAGCTCGCCGCAGCGATAGCGTGCATTCGCCACGCAGCAAGGGGCGGGCAGATTCGGTCAGCTGTAATGCGCCATAGGCCTGGGCATCGGCATGCAGCAGGCCGGTGGCGAGGAGCTGGCGAAATACCGCACGCCAGCCATGATCGTCCAGATCAGCGCCGACGCCAAAAGTGGGCAGCTCTTGATGTCCGAATTGCTGCACTTTATCGGTGGCTTTGCCACGCAGTACATCGATTAAATGTCCGGCACCAAATCGCTGGCCGGTGCGCAAGGCTGCCGATAGGGCTTTGCGCGCCGCTTCGGTGCCGTCCCAGATTTCTGGCGGATTCAGGCAGGTATCGCAGTTATTGCACGGTGCCGCCGCTTCGCTGAAGTAGTTGAGCAAAAACACGCGCCGACACTCAGTGGTTTCGCACCAGGCCAACAGCGCATCAAGTTTGCCACGTTCAACGCGCTTTTGTTCTTCGCCGGCGACGGATTCGTCAATGCGCTGGCGATGAATCACGACGTCATTCAAGCCATAAGCCATCCAGGCTTCTGCGGGTTCGCCATCACGCCCGGCGCGGCCGGTTTCCTGGTAGTACGCTTCCAGACTTTTAGGCAAATCGAGATGCGCGACAAAGCGCACATCGGGCTTGTCGATACCCATGCCAAAGGCAATGGTGGCCACCATGATGACGGGCTCATCGCGTAAAAACTGTTGTTGATTTTTTTGTCGGGTTGCCGCGTCTAACCCGGCGTGGTAGGGCAAAGCAGTGAAGCCTTGAGTGCCCAGCCAGGCTGCGGTTTCATCGACTTTTTTGCGCGACAGGCAATACACAATGCCCGCTTCATTGCTGTGTCCGGCGAGAAATTCAAGCAGCTGCTGGCGAGGATTATCGCGCTCGGCGACGAGGTAGCGAATGTTCGGCCGATCAAAGCTGGAAATGAAAATGCGTGCGCTATCCAGTCCCAGACGAGTGATGATTTCCTGACGCGTGAGCGCATCCGCCGTCGCAGTGAGCGCAATGCGTGGAATGTGCGGGTAACGTTCATGCAGCGCCGAGAGCTGGATGTATTCCGGGCGAAAATCATGCCCCCATTGCGAGACGCAATGGGCTTCGTCAATCGCAAACAGCGCGAGCCGTCCTTCCCTATCCAAGCGGTCCAGCAAGGAAAGAAAGCGGTCTGTGAGCAAACGTTCAGGGGCGACATAAATCAAATCCAGCTCGCCATTGAGCACTTTTTTTTCGGTGGCACTGGCGGTGGCGTAATCCATTGATGAGTTCAGATAGGCTGCGCGTACACCGACTTGCAATAAAGCATCCACCTGATTTTGCATTAGCGCAATGAGAGGCGAGACAATGACGGCCGTGCCTGGGCGTAGGAGCGCAGGTATTTGATAACACAAAGACTTTCCGCCGCCTGTCGGCATTAAAACCAGGGCATCACCGCCTGCAATCAGATGATCAATGATTTCAGCTTGCGGGCCGCGGAATGAGGAATAGCCGAAGATGCGATGCAGTGTTTCGAGTGCGGGGGACATGAGAGGGTTGTACAGCGTTCAGCCAGTCAAAAAAGGGTTTTTCACATTATGCTGTCTATCCTTGGTTCTGAATGAGAAAGAGTGGGGGTAAAGATGCATCGTCTTTCACGGATGGTTTTAGTGGCTTCTTGGGCTTTTTTATGTGCGGCCGGTTTTCGGGTTTCGGCGATTGCAGCGGAAGAAACACTTCCCGCGCCATCGGTAGACGCAGCAAAGAAAACAGAGGTGCTGCTAGCCACGGTATGGCAGCATGGCCGCGACCCGGCAGCGTTTTGGGTGAGCGAAAAGCTCGATGGTGTGCGTGCGGTGTGGGATGGTCGTCAGTTGCGTTTTCGCAGTGGGCGCATTGTGCCTGCACCCGACTGGTTTACTGCCGCTTTGCCCGCACAGCCACTGGATGGCGAACTTTGGCTGGGACGGGGCACATTTGAGGCGCTTTCAGCCATCGTGCGTAAAGCGAGTCCGGTAGATGCTGAATGGCGTCAGGTGCGTTACATGATTTTCGAGCTGCCTGATCTGTCGGGAGTGCCGGGTGCCTCGGGGAGTTTTACCCAGCGCGTTGAGCAGATGCGGGTGGTAGTCGACCAAGCGAAAATTCCCTGGTTGCAGGCAGTGCCGCAGTTTCGGGTGGCGAATGCGGCGCAGCTCATGGCGCGCTATCGCGAAGTGATAGCCGATGGCGGGGAAGGCCTCATGCTGCATCGTGCCGATTCGCTGTATCACACGGGGCGTAGCGATGATCTGCTGAAACTCAAACCGGCAGAAGATGCTGAAGCGGTGGTCATCGGCTATCTCCCCGGTAAAGGGCGTTACACAGGCATGGTGGGCGCGCTTCTGGTTGAAAATGCAGAAGGAAAACACTTCCGCATTGGCAGCGGGCTAAATGAGGCAACGAGGCGCCATCCTCCCGCCGTGGGTGCCACAATTACCTATCGCTATCAACAGTTGAGCGTCAATGGCATCCCTCGTTTTCCGCGGTACTGGCGGGTGCGCGATGCACTATGAAAAAGCAGCACACCATGAAAAGTCGGCGCTGGCGGGACGGCGATATTGTTGTTTCAGCTGCTTTGGCTGCAAGTGAAAGTATCGTGAATTCTTAAGGGCTGTTCAGCAGTAGCTGATTTGTGTTTGCATCCTGAAATTTGGATGTGAGAAATGGATCGGCGAATGTTGAGCGATGCACAGTGATTGCGGATAGAGGGGTTGTTTCCGGGCAAGCCGACGGACAAGGGAGGGCGAGCTGCCGATAACCGGTGGTTTATTGAAGCGGTGCTATATAGGGAAACGCTGAACAAGTGGTACTTATCTATGATTCGACAACCTCACCATGAACGGAATCAATAGCTTACCGTTCGTCCTGAGCCTGTCGAAGGACTTAATCAGCGTTTCCATAGCGCGCATTGGTAATCTCTGGCGTGATCTACCGGCGAAATTTGGCAACTGGCACTCCGTATATGTGCGCTTTGCGTGGTGGGAAGCCAACGGTGTGTGGTCGCGGGTAACCATCGGCCAGGCCGGCTGCCCGATACTGCTCGCTCACGGCGGCCGATGCCATGGTCCCGGTCAGCGAGGCCCGGGAAATCTACGCCAAGCGACCCGACGAATGGGTCAAACTGCTATTGATGCCGGGCAGCCACGATCAGTACGAGGAAATCGAGCGGCATATAGTCATGATCATCGATTTTCTCAACGCCGCGATGTCGTCGGCGCGGAAGAAGCATTCTCTTTGAGATTGCTCTCGCCTGCGACGTGACGGCACATCGCAGCCAGCAAAGCGCCAGCCAAAAATTGCAGGTCAATCATTCATGCCTCGCTCAAGCATCGATCAAGCACGGCCTGGATACCGCGGGTCCGGTGTTTCTGGGCATGCAGGACAATCCGCAACTGCCGCGACAGACTGAGAAATGGCGTTGCCAGCGGCACCAGCCAACTGGCTTGAAATGCATCGCGCAATTCGAGCGACGACAGGCAGCCCAGCCCGAGGCCTAGGCGCACGCACTGGCGCACGGCTTCCGGCTGTTCGAGTTCGAGCACGATACGTGGCGCGATACCGGACTCGGCCATGGCGCGGTCGAAATGCTCGCGCGTGCCGGACCCGGACTCCCGACTGACCCAACCGACCGAACGCAAGTCTTCGATGCTTAGTTGCCGACCAACCAAGGGGTGGTCGGGCGCCGCGAAGACCTGCAATTCGTCGCGGCGCCACGGGAAACAGGCAACGAGCGGATCATTGACCGGCCCTTCGACGAAACCGAGATCGATCTGAAAAGCCAGCAAACGCGCCACAACCTGTTCGGTATTGTGCCGCGACACGTGAATACGACTGGCTGGATAGCGGTGGCTCAGGTCGACGATCAGCTCGGGCAGTAGATGATTGCCGATGGTCACACTGGCGCCGAGATGAATATCAAAAGCCGCCCCGCGGGGCTGGCTGACGGTTTCGATATCGCCCACCCGATCAAGCACTTCGCGGGCCAGCGGCAGGATTTCCCGACCGCTGTCAGTCAGTTGCCACTGTCGCCCCTGGCGATTGAACAGCGGCGTACCGAGTTGTCCTTCCAGATCAGCCAGGGCCATGCTGGCCGCCGCCTGGCTCATGGCGACTGCTTGCGCCGCACGTGTTACCTGACCATGACTGGCAACGGCAGCAAAGACTTGGAGCTGGCGCAGGCTAATTTTCATAAGAAATACCAATTCTAAATATAAAAAATATACGTTTTACTTATTAAATTGGCAAGCGC
>WOZP01000043.1 GCA_011620215.1 Rugosibacter sp. | reverse complement strand
CCGTGCCGAGCACGAAAATCCACGCCAGCATCCAGTGTGGCTGTCCACCGGTGGCAATCCACAAGGCCCAGAGCGTCGGCCACAGGAGCAGCAGCGTACCGATCGGCTTATCCAGCCGCATCAGCTTTTCGTACGTGTCTAGTTTTTCGATGAACGCTGTGTAATTCATGAACAAATCACGCCATGAAGAGGGTAGCTTGCCGTATCACCAGAACCGACTTTCTGGCCACCCGCTACCCGAGAAAAATCAAACCGGCTTTTCATCTGGTGATAAAAAAGCTCAAGCCGGGAAAACACCGGTAGATAAATAGCGGTCACCCCGGTCGCAGATGATGCTGACGATGACAGCATTTTCAACGGTAGCCGCAATGCGCAAGGCAACATGCACGCCACCGCCGGAAGAAATGCCCGCAAAAATGCCTTCTTCACACGCCAGGCGCCGCGTCATGTTTTCAGCTTCTGCCTGGCTGACGTTTTCAACTTGATCGACACGGCTGGCATCAAAAATTTTGGGTAGATACGCTTGGGGCCATTTACGAATGCCGGGAATTTGCGATCCTTCTTCGGGCTGGCAGCCGATAATGCGAACGGCTGGATTTTTCGCTTTCAAAAAACGCGAACAGCCCATGATGGTGCCGGTGGTACCCATGCTGGAGACAAAGTGTGTGATGCGGCCTTCTGTATCACGCCAGATTTCTAGCCCGGTACCCTCAAAGTGCGACTGGGGATTATCCACATTGGCGAATTGATCCAGTACGCGGCCCCGACCGGCGCGTACCATTTCCTCGGCAAGATCACGCGCAGATTCCATGCCGCCAGCTTTGGGTGTCAGAATGAGTTCAGCACCAAAGGCTTTCATGGTCTGGCGCCGCTCAATGCTTTGATTCTCGGGCATGATGAGCACCATGCGATAACCCCGCATCGCAGCAGCCATGGCCAGGGCAATGCCGGTATTGCCTGACGTGGCTTCAATCAGCGTGTCGCCCGGCTTGATTTCGCCCCGCGCTTCAGCGTGCAGAATCATGGAAAGCGCAGGCCGATCTTTAACTGACCCGGCAGGATTATTGCCTTCCAGCTTGACCAGAATCACATTGTTGCGTTGAGCATTTTCTGCTCCAGGCAAACGCTTGAGCTGAACCAGCGGGGTATTGCCAACAAAATCTTCCAGTGTTTTCCACGTCATGGGGGATACTTTCAGATGGCTCATTGACTCAGGCAGCGAATGTAATCAGCCACACCGTCAGCTACCGAGAAAAATTCATTTTTGTAGCCTGCATGGCGTAGCTGTGTGAGATCCGCCTCGGTAAAGCTTTGGTATTTACCCTTTAATGCCTCAGGAAAAACAATGTATTCAATGGCACCTTGCGCGACCAGCTCAGCCAGTGGCAAAGCGGGCAATCCATCTAAGCTGCGGCAGGCATTCACTGTCGCCACCGCGAGCTCATTGAAGCTTTGCGCGCGCCCGCTACCCAGGTTATAAATGCCGGAAACACCGCTTTCAAGAAACGCCATATTGACCTTGACGACATCGGCCACATACACAAAATCGCGCTTCTGCTCGCCATTGTCATAGCCATCAAAACCTTCAAACAGTTTGACTTTGCCTTGGCTGCGGTATTGATTGAAGTGATGAAAAGCCACCGAGGCCATACGCCCTTTATGTTGCTCGCGCGGGCCATACACATTGAAATAACGAAAGCCGGTAATTTGCGCGTCGGCGCTGGCCGCATGCGACCCTAGCCGACGACGCACGACTTGATCGAACAGAAATTTTGAATACCCGTAAACATTCAGTGGCGCTTCAAACTCACGTTGCTCACGGAAGACATTGCCACCACCATAGACAGAGGCGGAAGAGGCATAGAGAAAGGGCACTTCCTGCTCTTGACAGTGATTCAGCAAAGACAACGAGTAGCGATAATTATTGGCCATCATGTAGCGGCCATCGGTTTCCATTGTGTCTGAACAAGCACCTTGGTGCAAAATCGCTTCAAGATGCCCATCAAAATGACCCTGCGTGACCATATCGATAAACTCTTGCTGATCAAGATAGTCGGCAATGTCGCAATCAGCGAGATTGCCGAATTTATCTGCTTGGGCAAGGTTATCGACGGCAATAATCTCGGTGATGCCACGTTCATTGAGCGCCTTGACAAGATTAGACCCGATAAATCCACATGCACCCGTTACGATGTAATACATAAGCAACCTCTATGGTTTGGTTAGCGTGTTACTTCTAAAGCAAAGTGCTTTGTTTTAGTTCATCCAGGGAACACGTTGCCGTGCCCAATTTACCGACCACCACGCCCGCAGCGCGATTAGCCAGGAACAGCGCCTGGTCAAGCGGCAAGCCACTCGCCAGCATCACGGCCAGCGTAGCGATTACGGTATCACCCGCACCGCTGACATCATAAACTTCACGCGCAACAGCGGCTTCGTTGCGCACGCCATCGGCTGAGAACAAGGTCATGCCTTCTTCGCTACGGGTGACCAGCAAGGCGGTTAGACCAAGCGATTCACGCAACTGCTGCGCTTTGGCGACGAGCTCGGCTTCGTTTTGCCATTTGCCGGTAACTTCACGCAGCTCTGCACGATTGGGCGTGAGCAAAGTGGCGCCTGCATAGCGAGTGTAATCTTCACCTTTGGGGTCGACCAACACGGGCTTACCTGCATCTTTTGCGCGCTGTATCATTTCAGTGATGTGCGTCAAGCCGCCTTTACCGTAGTCAGACAAAATCACGACATCGCAATCTGCAAGCCGTGCGCTGAAATCAGCCAGCTTCGCGCGCAGCACTTCGTGATCTGGCGTGTTTTCAAAATCAATGCGCAAGAGCTGTTGTTGCCGCCCAATCACGCGGAGTTTGACGGTGGTATTCAGCCCGGCATCTTCATGCAAACTGGATTCGATGTTCGCGTCAGACATCAATTGCGCCAACGTTTTTCCCGCCTCATCGGCACCGACAACTGAGAGCAAAGAAACCCTGGCGCCCAAGGCTGCACAATTTCTTGCCACGTTAGCCGCGCCACCGGGTCGCTCTTCGACTTTTTCAATTTTCACAACAGGCACAGGCGCCTCCGGCGAAATGCGCGACACCTCGCCAAACCAGTAACGGTCGAGCATGACATCTCCCACAATGAGCACGCGTGCGGCAGAGGTGTCAGGTAATGGGGTATTCATAAGCAGCCCTGATTAGGGATAAATTTTTTCGCGTGATTGATTTGCGAATAATTGTGGATTTTCATAGGATTTCTATACGCTATTTCTATACGCTAGATCGTGATATCAAATTCTTCTGTGCGCTTGGGTGGGTAAGTTTCCCACCCACCACAGCCGGGGCAGCGCCAATAAAACTGGCGCGCTTTAAAACCACAGGCATCGCAACGATAGCGCGCGACTCGCCGTGTGTGGTTATGAATCAAGTGCTTGACCAGCTCCAGATCAGGGCGACGGGCTTCGGACGAAACCAGCACCTGCGCTTCCAGAAATTTTTCCAGCCCAAGCAAGGTAGGATTGCGGCGCAGCTCATCGCGCGCAAGCTGATAAGCCGCTTCAATATGACCTTCTTCAATTTCAACTCGCAAGACAACCTCGAGTAAATCAAGCGAGGGGTGACGTTCTTGCCAGGCACGCAGCAATTCAACACCCTCGATCTTGCGCCCCAGCTGGGTGTACGCTGTCATCAAGCGGTCAGCCACCAACCCGACATACATCGGGTTGTATTGCTCAATGCGTTTCCAATAGTCAATCGCCGCACCCCAGGAGTACTGACTTTGCGGCGTGTTGCCAGCACCGACTTTTACTTCGCAATCGCCTAACAACAAAAGTGCACGAACACATTTCCGGTTACGCGTCAGCGCAGTCTGTAGAAGCTCCCGGGCTTCATCCACCTGCCCGCTCAACAAGGCATTGGCAGCCATCTCACAGTGAAACTCTGCAACAGCCTTTTGCCACAGATGATCTGCATGGTCAGGCAAGGCTTCGGCGATTTCAATGGCTTTCTTCCATTCTTTTTCTTGCTGATAAATTTCCAGCAAATTTTTAAGAGCGTCTTCATCGCGCTCTGTGCCACGCAACTTGAGAAAAATTTCTTCGGCACGATCCAGCAAACCCGCTTTGAGATAATCCTGCCCAAGTTCAGATAGTGCATGTAATCTCTGTACCGGATCCAGTGCATCGCGATCAATCAGATGCTGATGCATGCGAATGGCGCGATCCGTCTCGCCACGGCGGCGGAACAAACTGCCTAATGTAAAGTGCAGTTCAATTGTTTCCGGATCAACCCGTGCCGCTTCGATAAAGGCTTCGATCGCTTGGTCGGGTTGTTCGTTGAGAAGAAAATTCAGCCCTTTGAAGTAAGAGTGGGGCAAAGCCCGTGACTCATTGACCAGCTGCTTAATATCAATACGCGCAGCAATCCAGCCGAGCACAAAAAATCCGGGTATGGCGAGTAACCACCAAAGCTCAATTTCCATTGTTTTATTTGGCGCTTACGCGCTTAAGCATTCACGCATTGTCTTTAGCCTTGCGGCGGCGCGAGAAGCTGATCGCCGCAGTTAATCCGACAGCGACACCGAGTGTAAAAACAGTCAGAATGACGAACGAAATAGGCGCTGTCCATTCTTGACCGAAAAAAAACCGCAACAGCATCGTGCCGCTATTTTTGATCGCCAAACCCAGCAGAGCAAAAAAAAGGAGGGCGCGAATCACCCACAGGAAAAATCGGAATAAGGTCGGCATCATAATCAGTCAGGCAGTATGCAAGCAGCAGAATGAAAAAAGCGGCACCTAGTAACAGGTACCGCTTTTATACAACGTTACTGTGACATTCACGGCTTTGTTAGCCCAAGATCAACCCGCTCCCGCAACTCTTTACCGGCTTTGAAGTGGGGTACGTACTTTTCAGGCACGTTAACCTTCTCACCCGATTTAGGGTTACGACCAATCCGTGGCGGGCGATAGTTCAATGAAAAACTACCAAACCCACGGACTTCAATGCGATCTCCACTGACCAGGGCCGCAGAGAGTGCATCGAGCAAGACTTTTACCGCGTAATCGGCATCTTTCGGCCCTAATTGCGGAAAACGCTCTGCCAACCGGTTGATAAGTTCCGATTTAGTCATGATGGCAGCGAATTATTGCTGCTTGAGCTTGGCTTTAAGCAAAGCACCCAAGCTTGTCGTGCCAGCATTACCTGCACTCTCTGAAGCCAGCTTCTGAATTGCAGAAGACTGCTCAGCCTGATCCTTGGCCTTGATGGATAGATTGATAGAACGCGTTTTGCGATCCACGTTAATGATCATTGCCTCTACCACATCGCCTACTTTCAGATGCTGTGTCATGTCTTCTGTCCGCTCACGCGAAAACTCGGACACCCGCAGATAGCCTTCGACATCATCACCCAGGTCAATCACCGCACCGCGTGCATCAACACTTTTCACCGGGCCGGTCACCATGCTGCTCTTGTCGTGAGTCGCGACGAAGCTGGTGAATGGATCGCCATCAAGCTGTTTAACGCCCAGAGAAATACGCTCTTTTTCAACATCAATCGCCAGCACCAATGCCTCGAGCTCATCACCCTTCTTGAAGTTTTGCTTGGCTTCTTCACCAGGCGTCGACCAGGATAGGTCGGAGAGATGAATCAAACCATCAATACCGCCGGGCAGACCGATAAACACGCCAAAATCGGTGATCGACTTGATCAGGCCTTTGACTTTATCGCCCTTCTTGTGATTCATCTCAAAATCTTCCCATGGGTTGGGAATGCACTGCTTCATGCCCAATGAGATGCGGCGACGCTCTTCATCAATTTCAAGAATCATGACTTCAACTTCATCACCCAATTGGACAACCTTGGTCGGATGAATATTCTTGTTGGTCCAGTCCATTTCCGAAACGTGAACCAAGCCTTCGATGCCCTGTTCAATTTCAACAAACGCGCCGTAATCAGTCAGATTGGTGACATTACCAAACAGACGCGTTCCAGCGGGGTAACGCCGTGCGATGCCCACCCATGGATCTTCACCCAATTGCTTCATGCCCAGGCTCACACGATTTTTTTCTTGGTCAAACTTGAGCACCTTGGCGGTGACTTCATCACCGACATTGATCACTTCGCTCGGGTGACGCACGCGACGCCAAGCCAGGTCAGTGATGTGCAGCAGACCATCAATCCCGCCGAGGTCCACAAACGCACCGTAATCCGTGATGTTCTTGACGATGCCCTTGACGATCGTGCCTTCCTTGAGCACTTCCAGCAGTTGTTGACGGTCTTCACCCATGGTTGCTTCCATCACCGCACGGCGGGAAACCACCACGTTGTTACGCTTGCGATCGAGCTTGATGACCTTGAATTCGAATTCCTTGCCTTCATAAGGCGTGGTGTCCTTGACGGGGCGGGTATCTACCAGCGAACCCGGCAAAAAGGCACGAATGCCATTCACCATGACCGTGAGGCCACCTTTGACCTTACCGCTGACAAAACCCTTGACCAACGTACCGTCGACCATTGCTTTGTCGAGATCATTCCAGGCAGAAATGCGCTTGGCTTTTTCGCGCGATAAACGCGTCGCGCCGTAGCCGTCTTCAAGCATTTCAATAGCCACTTGAACAAAATCGCCCGGAGCGACCTCAAGCTCGCCACGTTCGTTTTGAAACTCTTCAATAGCAATCGCGCTTTCCGATTTGAGGCCGGCGTTAACGATGACAAAATTTTGATCCAGACGAATCACTTCGGCCGTAATCACTTCACCGGCGCGCATTTCCTGACGCTGGAGGCTTTCCTCAAATAATGTGGCAAAGCTTTCCATGGATGAATTTTCGGCAATAGCAGTAGTTGACATTAGGTTTGGTACCTTACAAGTTTTTGTCACTCACGTGACAGGTTGGTTTCTCTTCGCTGGCTCAACGGTTAGTCTTGCCAGCACGCGGGATAAAACTAAAACACTCTAAAACAAGGTCTGCACAGCATATCTGACATCTGAGTTACAAACTTTTCACAAGCTTTCTGTAACCAGCGCCATCACTGCATCGACCGCTTCTGCAATCCCCATCTGGGTGGTATCAACCAAGTGAGCATCTTTACATTGACGAAGAGGCGCTTCGCTCCGTTGAGCGTCGCGTTCATCCCGTGTTTGCAAATCCTGCAAAAGGCCGAACATATTAGCAGCTAAGCCCTTTGCGATCAACTGTTTATAACGCCTTTCTGCCCGTGCCTCGGCTGAGGCTGTCAGGAACACCTTGACAGTGGCTGACGGGAAGACCACCGAGCCCATATCGCGCCCATCCGCTACCAATCCCGGGAAGCGTCGCCATGCTCGCTGACGCGCCAGTAAAGCCGCGCGAACCTCGGCAATGGCTGCCACGCGCGAGGCGCCTGCAGAGGCTTCTTCGGTACGAATCGCATCGGTAACATCGTCTGCATCCAAGAAAACATCTCCGTTTTCAAAGCGTGCAGGCAAGGTAGCCGCCAACGCCGCCACCCTGGGTGCATCATCCAGCGCAACGCCTGCACGAACGGCCGCTAATGCCGTGAGCCGATACAGTGCGCCGCTATCCAGATAGTGATAGCCCAACTTTGCCGCGACTAACGACGCGACTGTCCCTTTGCCAGAAGCCGAGGGACCATCAATGGCAATGACAGGTGCCGAAATTTCGGCCAGCGCAGCAAAGTAATCCGGAAATGTTTTGCGTACGCAATCCGGATCGTTAATCACCACGGGCACACCTGCAAACGCTATCAACGAAAAGCACATCGCCATGCGGTGGTCGTCATAGGTGTCGATAGCGATGCCTGCA
>WOZP01000166.1 GCA_011620215.1 Rugosibacter sp. | reverse complement strand
CCAGGGATCGCAATTCACCAGCGACGCTTTCACCGGCGTATTGATCGAGCACGGTATTACGATCAGCATGGATGGACGAGGTCGGGCTCTGGACAATATTTTTGTCGAGAGGCTATGGCGAACGGTGAAATACGAAGAGGTGTATTTAAAACAGCACGGCAGCCTGCAGGACTTGTGGATGGGCTTGACTCGTTATTTCATGTTTTACAACGAGGAGCGGCTACATCAATCATTGGATTACAAAACGCCAGAAGTGGTGTATCAAACGGCAGTGGGCGGTGGTGCCAAGATTGTGGATAAATTTAACGAGGCGAAGGAAACGTCAGCTCACGTTTAGAAGAATTGGGACAGCGCCATTCAGCTGGATTGTGAACAGGGCTCTATCTTAAACTCGGTAATAATTTGTCTGGACAATGGGGTCCACTTTACCGCTAGGTAACGTCGCGCCAATAGCTGTTACTCGACTAAATTTTTACAAGCTGCCGAAATTTCAATGCTTTTCTTAAAAAATGAATTAGACAACGCAAACAAAAAACGTAACCCTTATATAAACTCAGAGGGTCAACGTGAGCTACGTAAATCAATAATTGCATTTATTGATATCCTTGGATTTAAAGATATTGTTCGAAAGGCAAAAAATGAAGACAAATCGCAAGAAGTATTTTTAAATTTTCATCAAGCACTATATTCTTGGCATAAACGCGAGGAAGAATTTTACAACACAGAATTCAACATGCCTTTTATTGGGGGAAAAAAGGATAGATATAAAACTCGCATTTTTACAGACTGCATTTTAATTGGTTGTCCAATCAACGAAAGTGGGAGGAGTTGCAATTTTATAGAAGGACGTAATGAATTCGTTAACATGCTATCAACAATTTACCTTCTTCAAATGGAAATGGTAAATCAAGGCTATTTTGTTAGAGGCGCTATTGCGGTTGACGAACTATATATGGATGAAGTGATTATTTATGGAAATGGTGCTATAGAAGCTTACGAAGCGGAAACAAAACAAGCCAAATATCCGCGCATTATCCTGACACAATCAGCAAATTCCTTTCTTGAAGGAGTCAACAAAGGCTTTGAAGATCAAAGGCGTGATAATTTTATTAGTAAATTTTTTTATAAGGACTGTGATGGACAGCTTTTTGTCAGTTACCTTGAGTCTATTAAGATTGGAGAGAACGATTTTGAATTTGTAGCTGAACTAGAAAAACACAAAGAGATAATTGAGTCGAAACTCGCCGAACACCAAGGTAATGCACATTTTTTAGAAAAATATCTATGGGTCGCGAAATACCATAATGATTTCTGTAATCAACCACCTCGTTACATTGACTACAGAATCGATTTAACCGAATATCAAATGCGACCAATATAAACAAGAAACATGTGACCTATTCTAACATTCCAACCTCAAGTTAACTTTGCGCTCAACTGGACAGCGATTATTGCCATGTAGGCCGGAATAAGTAGATCGACCAGGCCTGGTTGTCAGCCATCCATTCAAAAGCTGTCACTAACTGTAGAAACGAAGCCGTCATCTATTGGCCGATGCCGGAGACCACGAAAGGCTGCTTCGTAGAAGCGAAACCCGAGAAACGATGCTCGGGCATGCGGCCGCTTTGGAGACCGTCGTATGACGGGTTTGGGTCGGGTCCAGTCAAAGAGGACGTAAGGTTGCTTGCCGAAAAGCCGTCATTCACTACTGGCGTAATCGGGGTAGTTACCACATAGCCGCAAAAACCGCCATCTTCGTTAGAATGAATTACCTGCTTTAATGGGGGCTGGGTGAGTAGACCTGCCAAGTCGCCTCAGCAGGCCCTTATGTGGTAACTATCCCCTAAGACAAAGACAACATGCATCGCTTTTATCAAATGTTTGTGACACCAGGCTTGTTTGACGATTGGTCACTGATCAATGAGTGGGGCAGGGTAGGTTCTCCGGGTAACGTCAGAAAGGAATGGTTCGATACCCAGGAAGAGGCCATCGTCGCTGGGAATAAGTTGTGCACGGCCAAATGCAAAAAGGGCTATCGAACTATCCGCACAGAAAAATGATGCAGAGCATTGTATATGCCCTAGTCTGTTTCCTCTGCACTGTGAAATGGATGGTGGGATCGCGGCCAATAACCTGGTCTTTTTATTGCAAACTGTAGCACTAAGCGCTATATTTAAAAGATGAAAAGGGTGGAACAAACCAACAGGACTGCGTGCGCATATTTAAAAACAAGGCGTTCACACGATTTGCCAAAAAATCAGGAATACCGTAGCCGTTTGATGGCCTCCGTGCATGAAACCGCAGAAGGTTTGCATGAGGCGGGCGTCATGGACAAGCGCACCATGCGCAAATTTGATGAACTATGCTTAACGCCTGTCAAACCCTTACAGCCGGAAGAAATCCGCGCGCTTCGGCTACGTGAACGTGCAAGCCAAGCTGTATTCGCAAGGCATTTGAACGTTACGACCGGCTTGGTCAGTCAATGGGAACGCGGTGAGAAACACCCGCAAGGGGCATCCTTAAAGCTCCTGTCCCTGGTCGCCAAGAACGGACTGGAAGCAATTGCCTAAAGCAAAATCGGCCAATCCAAAACAAAGGTGTTCCTTAACATTATAATTTCGAATAAATGGACTTCGGTCTTTTTAGGTATTCAAGTCTTACAATAAGGGATGATATGCAGAAAGGAAAAACCTTGGTACCAGAAATTTACTTAGTCTTCAGTAGCCCGAGAAAAATCTCTTGCTTTGGTCTGAACAAATCTTCTAAAAGTTGCAAATGACCACAAAAGAAAACCAGATCGAGCAACGCTTAATTGGCCGGTTGAAAGATCTTAAATACACTCATCGCATCGACATCCAAGACCGTGAAGGCTTAGAGCAAAACTTCCGCCAGAAATTCGAGGCACTTAATCGAGTCACACTAACCGATGCAGAATTCGCCCGCCTGCGCGACGAAATCGTCACCGCCGACGTTTTTACCGCCGCCAAAACTCTCCGCGAGCGTAATTACTTTCAACGTGAAGACGGCACTCCTTTACATTACACCCTGGTCAATATCAAAGACTGGTGCAAAAATGACTTTGAAGTCATCAACCAGCTGCGCATTAACACCGACAATAGCCATCACCGTTATGACGTGATTCTGCTGATCAACGGCGTGCCGGTTGTTCAAATTGAGCTGAAAACACTTCAGGTCAGCCCTCGTCGAGCCATGGAGCAAATCGTCGAGTACAAGAACGACCCCGGCAACGGCTACAGCAACACGCTGCTGTGCTTCATGCAGTTGTTTATCGTCAGCAACGAAAGCAATACCTATTACTTTGCCAACAACCACAACCAGCACTTCAGCTTTAACGCCGACGAGCGCTTTTTGCCGATTTACCAACTGGCCGATGAAGCCAATCAAAAAATCGCTCACCTGCACGACTTTGCCGACAGCTTTCTGGCCAAATGCACACTGGGCCAAATGATCAGCCGCTACATGGTACTGGTCGCCAGCGAGCAAAAGCTCATGATCATGCGCCCTTACCAAATCTATGCGGTCAAGGCGATAGTCGATTGCATCCACCAAAACCGGGGCAATGGCTACATCTGGCACACCACCGGCAGCGGTAAAACGCTTACTTCGTTCAAGGCCTCCACGCTGCTCAAAGACAATCCGGATATTGAAAAATGCCTGTTCGTGGTGGACCGTAAAGACCTGGATCGGCAAACCCGCGAGGAATTTAACCGCTTCCAGGAAGGGTGCGTCGAAGAAAACACCAACACCGAAACCCTGGTGCGGCGCATGCTCTCCGAAGACTACGCAGACAAAGTGATTGTCACCACCATCCAAAAGCTCGGCCTGGCACTGGACGAAAACAGCAAACGCAACCAAACCAATAACCAAAAAGGCAAGCCCACCTACAAGCAACGCCTGGAACCGTTACGTGACAAGCGTGTCGTGTTCATCTTTGACGAATGCCACCGCTCGCAATTCGGTGAAAACCATAAAGCCATCAAAGAATTCTTCCCCAACGCGCAACTGTTCGGCTTTACCGGTACACCGATTTTCGACGACAACGCCAACTACGTGCAAATCGACGGCACGGTCGGGTCGTTCAAAACCACCCAGGATATTTTCGAAAAACAACTGCACGCTTACACCATCACCCACGCCATCGATGACAAAAACGTGCTGAGTTTTCACATCGATTACTTTCAGCCCGAGGACCAAAACGGCAAAAAAGCCAAACTAAAACCCGGTGAAACCGTCTCCCAGCAAGCCGTCGTCGAGGCGATCCTGAACAAACACGATGCCGCTACCAACTCGCGGCGTTTTAACGCTATTTTGGCCACGGCATCGATCAACGATGCGATTGCCTATTACGACTTGTTCAAAACCATTCAGACCAAAAAACAAACCGAAGACGACAGCTACGCAGCGCTGAACGTCGCTTGCGTATTCTCGCCACCCACCCAAGCATTGGCAAAAGACAACGACACGCTAAACGGCAAAAATGTTGCCGACATAAAACAGCTGCAAGACGACCTACCGCAAGAAAAAGCCGACAACCAGGATCAGCCGGAACAGAAAAAAGCCGCGTTAACGGCAATTATCGCCGACTACAACGCCCAGTACGGCAGCAACCACACCATTAACGAGTTCGACTTGTACTATCAGGACATACAACAACGCATTAAAGACCACAAATATTCCAATCAGGATTACCCGCGCAAACACAAAATCGACATCGTTATCGTGGTGGACATGCTGCTCACCGGCTTCGATTCTAAATACCTCAATACCTTGTATGTCGATAAAAACCTTAAATACCACGGCTTGATCCAAGCCTTCTCGCGTACCAACCGGGTACTCAACGACAGCAAACCCTGGGGCAACGTACTGGATTTTCGCGGTCAGGAAAAAGAAGTCGATGCCGCCATCGCCTTGTTCTCCGGACAGTCCATCGATAAGGCCAAAGAAATCTGGCTGGTAGACCCCGCGCCGACGGTAATCAACAAACTGCAAACGGCGTTCGGCAAGCTGGAAACCTTTATGAAGTCGCAAGGCCTGGTCTGCGCGCCGGAACAAGTCGCCAACCTGAAAGGCGACACTGCCCGCGCCGAATTCATCAACCACTTTAAAGAAGTGCAGCGCCTCAAAACCCAACTGGATCAATACACCGACCTCGGCGAAGACCAACAGGCCCAAGTCGAAAAACTGCTGCCGGAAGACACCTTGCGCGGTTTTAAAGGCGTGTATCTGGACACCGCCCAACGCCTGAAAGCCCAACAAGGCAAAGGCGGCGACGCTACCAGCACGGTGCAACAACTGGAATTTGAATTCGTGCTGTTCGCCTCGGCGGTCATCGATTACGACTACATCATGGGCCTGATCGCCAAATTCACCCAAAAAACCAGCAAAACAATTGTGACCCGCGAAGCGCTGATCGAGTTGATCAGTTCCAGCGCCAATTTGCTAGACGAGCGCGACGACATCATTGCTTACATCAATAGTCTGCCCGTCGGGCAAAGCCTCAATGAAAACGCCATTCGCGACGGTTACCAAGCCTTCAAAGCAGCCAAGGCCGCCAGCGACTTGGCCGCTATTGCGGACAAACACGGTCTGCAAGCCTCGGCCCTGCAAACCTTTGTCGATACCATCATGAGCCGGATGATTTTTGATGGCGAAAAACTCAGTGATCTACTCAGTCCCCTGGAATTGGGCTGGAAAGCCCGCACCCAAGCCGAACTGGCATTGATGGAAGACTTACTGCCTTTATTACACAAACTGGCCCAAGGCCGCGAAATCTCAGGATTGGCGGCGTATGAATAAACCGACCATACCCAATCCCGTGTTCAGCGAAGTGCTGCAACACATCCAGCAAGCGCGGCACAAAATCTTTAGCCAAGCCAACACTGCCCTGATCGACCTGTACTGGCAAATCGGCCTTACCATAAGCCACAAAGTGCAAAGCCAAGCCTGGGGTAAAGGCGTAGTCACCGAACTGGCGCAATATATTGCCCAAAATGCCCCAGACGTCAAAGGCTTCAGCGACAAAAACCTCTGGCGCATGAAACAGTTTTACGAAACCTATCAGGCTGATGAAAAACTCGCCACACTGTGTAGAGAATTGCCCTGGACACACAACACCATTATCTTTTCCCGTTGTAAAAGCGTCGAAGAACGCACGTATTACCTGACAATTGCGCGTAGCGACAGACTCAGCAAGCGCGATTTGGAGCGCCAAATAGATGCCGCACAATTTGAGCGCAGTCTGCTGAGCGCAAAACTCTCACCACTGGCGAGAGAATTACATCCCGACATTCAGCAAACCTTCAAAGACCAGTACGTCCTCGAGTTTCTCGGCTTGCCGGAAACCCACAGCGAAAACGACCTGCAAACCCCGCTGATTCAGCACATGAAGGACTTTATTTTGGAGCGGGGCAGATGCTATTTTAGTTATTGCAGCTTAACGATACAGCCGGAGCAATTTCAATATGAACCATGCCAAATTGATTGAAAAAATTCAGACACTGCCCATAGAAAAACAAGCCGAAGTGTTCGATTTCGTTGATTTTCTTGCCTCTCGCAGTCAAGTAGTGCAGCTGCCGCTGATTGTGAATGAATGGACTAATACCGAGTTTGCTCAAATGGCAATGCACCAAGCTTTACGTGGCATGGAAGACGAGCCTTCGCTTTATACCTTGGACGATCTTAAGGAGCGTTGGCAATGAAGCAAGCCGGGCAAATTGTGCTAACACCGTTCCCGTATACCGATCTATCCGGGGCAAAACTACGTCCCGTGCTGATGTTACGCCAAGCGTCCAGCCAGTTTGATGATTGGCTGGTTTGCATGGTGTCCTCGCAGATACGGCAGGCGCAGGCAGATTTCGATGACATAGTGCAACCCAGTGATGTGGATTTTGTCAGCGCAGGCTTAAAGGTACCTAGTGTTTTGCGCTTATCCCGCTTGGCAGTGTTGGACAGTTCATTGCTGGTTGGTAGTTTAGGCAGCATTAGCCAGGAACGGCTTTGGCGGATACGCCAGCGACTTGCAGCGTGGATTATCAAGGATGAAGCATGAAAAAAGGTTTGGTGCCGACGTTGCGGTTTCCTGAGTTTCGGGATGCGGGGGAGTGGGAGGAAAACCCGCTAGGCAATGTCTGTTCTACTATTTCTTCAGGAAAAGACAAAATCGACTCTAATGGAGATTTTGATTTGTACGGTTCAACAGGAGTTATTGGAAAAACACTAAATGATTCATATCATGGAAACTTCATTTTGGTAGCTAGAGTTGGTGCGAACGCAGGGTTATTAACTAGAGCAAACGGAAAATTTGGTGTTACCGATAACACGCTCGTAACTGTCTTAAAAGCATCAGAGAAAATTGATTTTATCTATTACTCTCTTGATAGACTTGGGCTAAATAAAATGGTGTTTGGTTCGGGACAACCGCTAATCACTGGCGGGCAATTAAAAAGCCTTTTCGTGAATTTTCCATCTCCCGAAGAACAACAAAAAATCGCCGATTGTCTGTCTTCCATCGACGAACTGGTCACCGCACAAACCCAAAAAATCGAAGCTCTCAAAGCCCAAAAAAAAGGCCTGATGCAGCAGCTATTCCCCGCCGAAGGCGAAACCGTCCCCCAACTGCGCTTTCCTGAGTTTCGGGATGCGGGGGAGTGGGCTGAAAAACAACTCGTGGGCGTTTGCAAAATGCAGGCTGGAAAATTTGTTCGTGCTTCTGAAATTAAAGAGCAAATAAATGATGGTTTGCATCCTTGCTATGGTGGTAACGGGTTACGTGGTTTTACCAAAACAC
>WOZP01000116.1 GCA_011620215.1 Rugosibacter sp. | reverse complement strand
CCTGCTGCATCTCGACGTGAATAACATCGTCGTGAATAGCATCAATCATGGCTTTAAGGCGGACGATTACCTGCATTCGCTGCCGCTGGAGCGCACCTGCTACATCCATGTGGCCGGCCATCATGTCGAGTCGGATGGATTGGTGATCGACACCCATGGTGCGGATGTTATCGACCCAGTGTGGCAATTGCTTGCCGAAGCATATGCGCTGCGTGGTGCTGTACCTACCTGCCTCGAGCGCGATTTTAATTTTCCTGAACGGGGAGTCCTGGGCCGAGAGGTCGAAAAAATCGCCACGTTGCAGGCGCAGTATGAGATGCATAAAAATAAAATTCAACGGGCCGTCGCATGAATGCGCAGCTTCCTTTTCAGGATTTTCAATTTGCGCTGGCCCGACACCTGCGCCATCCACACCGTGTGCCGCGTCCCGTGGGGGTGCCAGCACGCCGCACAGGTATCTATCATGAATTGGTGCGCAACAATCTTGAAGGCTTTTTGCTGGCTTGCTTCCCTATTACGCATGCATTGCTTGGCATGCGTCGCTGGCAGCGATTGGTTGATGTTTTTTTTCGTGAAGCACGTTGTCATACACCTTATTTCCGTGAAATTCCGCGTGAATTTTTGCACTGGTTGCTAGGGGCGCCATCGCTACCAGTTAGCTTTCCTGATTGGTTGCCAGAGTTGGCCCATTACGAGTGGGTCGAGCTGGCGGTTGATGTGATGGAAACATCGCCACCGCCTGCGTACAACCCGACAGGCAACTTGCTAAATGAACAGCCAGTGCTGGCCGCGGCGGCAATGAATCTCGCTTATGTCTGGCCGGTACACCGCATCGGCCTCGAGTGGCGGCCACGCAAACCCAGCGCGACGCATTTGCTGGTGTTTCGGGATGCACATGAAGCAGTGCAATTTATCGCGCTGAATCCAGTCAGCGCACGTTTGGTGGCTTTGCTGCAAGCGGCCGAAAGCCAGCTTAGCGGCCGCAACGCCTGCCTGCAGATTGCCCATGAATTGCAGCATCCCGAACCGGAATTACTCCTCGTGCATGGCGCACATTTGTTGAATCAACTACGCACCGCGGGCGCTATTTTAGGGAGCAGAAAATGACGAAGCTATGGGTAACTATTGCACGGTTGCTGGATGCTGCAGGCGACTGGGTGAGTTTTTTGGGTTTGCGCTTACTTCTGGGTTGGGAGTTTTTTGAATCCGGCTTGGAAAATTATCGCTGGATACCTGGATTTCCCAGCGTTGCCTGGGTAAGGCATGACTACTGAAAAGCTCCCTAAAGGGCGCACCGCGCTGGCGCGGGTGATATGCCGCGAAGCAAGTGCCCTTGGGGCACGACAAGATGAGCAGCGAGATACACCGCAAGATGATTCATCTTGCTGCCCGCGTTGCGCGGCAAGTTTTACCTGTGGCGTAGTCGCGGAGTGCGGTACTTGCTGGTGCAAGGAATTGCCGCCGCTTAAGTCAGCCAAAAGGTCTGCTGCTGCTTGCTATTGCCCGCAATGCCTGGGTGAGCTGCTTAGCGCGCAGCCTCGCCCAGCGTAAGAATTGCGTCGCGGTTACTCCATGAAAAGCACGCTGCTGCTGCTTCTTTCCAAGGCAGCCATTGGTAGGCTACATGCTCGTCCGGGGTAATTTTTATCAGGCATTTTTCGGCGAGCATTAAGCTGAATACATGCTCGGTGTTGTGTGTGACCCCTGGCCCGTAACGATATTGCCACTCAGGAAATATTTCAAAACGATTGGTTTTCTGCCAGTCAAGGAATTGTGTCATCGGTGCTTGAATCCCTGTTTCCTCAAATACTTCACGCTGGGCGGTTAGGCTGAGCGGTTCATTATCTTCCTGGCTGCCCGTCACCGACTGCCAGAAGCCGCGGCGTTGTGTGCGTTCAAGCAGCAGCACATCAAGCGCTGCTGTATGAATTACCACAAGCACAGAAACCGGCTTTTTGAAAACCGTTGTTTGAACTGTGTTTTGGGTTGAGATAGACAATGGGTAAGGTGTGTTTGGCGAGGGTATCAGCCAAGCTCGGCTAGCTCTCGGTAATTCCCGATAATCCCCAATAACTCAGCCAACCTCGACCTGAGTCTCTACCTTTTGGCGCAGGCGAATATGCAATTCGCGTAATTGTTTTTCGTCTACCAAGGAAGGGGCATCAGTGAGCAGGCACTGTGCGCGCTGTGTCTTGGGGAAGGCGATCACGTCACGGATCGATTCAGCGCCAGTCATCATGGTGACAATGCGATCCAGGCCGAAGGCCAAGCCACCGTGGGGTGGCGCACCATACTTGAGCGCATCGAGCAAAAAGCCGAATTTAATCTGTTGCTCTTCAGGGGTGATGCCTAACGCTTGAAACACTTTTTCTTGTACCTCGGCGCGATGGATACGGACTGAGCCACCGCCCATTTCCCAGCCGTTCAAGGCCAGATCATAGGCTTTGGCCAGGCACGCGCCAGGGTTGGTTGCCATGAGTTGTTCATGGCCATCTTTCGGACTGGTGAATGGGTGGTGACAGGCGCTCCAGCGTTTATTTTCTTCGTCATATTCAAACATGGGGAAATCGACCACCCACAATGGTCGCCAGGCTTCGCCAGTGACATAGCCTTTTTCGTGGCCTATTTTGGTACGCAATGCGCCGAGTGCGTCATTGACGATTTTGGTTTTGTCAGCGCCAAAGAAAATCAGGTCGCCCGACTGCGCGCCGGTGCGTTCGACAATCGCGGCCAACGCTTTTTCGTGCAGATTTTTAACAATAGGTGATTGCAAACCTTCTTCATTGAGTTTGCTAACATCATTCACCTTGATGTAGGCCAGCCCCTTGGCGCCATAGATTTTCACGAACTCGGTGTAGGCATCGATTTCGCTGCGGGCGAGTGATTTTTCACCACTGCCCCCGCCAGGAATGCGCAACGCCGCAACACGGCCACCTGAGGTGGCAGGGCCGCTGAATACCTTGAAGGCGACATCCGTGACGACATCCGCTACGTCCACTAGCTCGAGGGTGATACGCAGATCGGGCTTGTCCGAGCCGAAGCGCTGCATGGCGTCTGCATAGGTCATGCGGGGGAAAGGATTGGGCAGGTCAACGTTCAAGGTAGTCTTGAAGACGCTACGTATCATTTCTTCCATCAAGGTGGTAATTTGTGTTTCGCTTAGAAACGATGTTTCGATATCCACCTGAGTGAATTCGGGTTGCCGATCCGCCCGCAGATCTTCGTCGCGGAAGCATTTGGTGATCTGGTAATAACGGTCGTAACCGGCCACCATTAGCAGCTGTTTGAATAACTGCGGCGATTGCGGCAGGGCGAAAAACTGGCCGGGATGAACACGTGATGGCACCAGATAATCACGCGCGCCTTCAGGCGTCGATTTGGTCAGCATGGGCGTTTCGATGTCGATGAAACCGGCACCGTCAAGAAAATTGCGAAAGGCCATCGCGACTTTGTAGCGCAGCATCAAATTCTTTTGCATCTGCGGGCGGCGCAAGTCAATCACGCGGTGCGTGAGGCGTACATTCTCCGACAGATTGTCGTCATCCAACTGGAAGGGCGGCGTCACCGCTGTGTTGAGCACTTCCAGATCATGACAAAGAATTTCGATTTCGCCGGTGGGCAGATTGGAATTCTCGGTGCCGACAGGACGGCGGCGTACTAACCCCGTGACTTTAAGTACATACTCATTACGCACGTCTTCAGCGATCTTGAAGAGTTCTGGCCGATCTGGATCGCAAACGATCTGCGCCAGGCCTTCGCGATCACGCAAATCGATGAAGATCACGCCGCCGTGATCACGCCGCCGATGGTTCCAGCCACACAGGGTAACTATCTGGTCAACGTGGGAGGCATTAATTTGGCCGCAATAATGAGTACGCATAGTAAATTCCGAACGGGATTGATTTGCCGATGGGTTCATCGGTAACAGTGGTTATTGATTTGGGGCGTGCCCGAGTGGGTTCCTCATGGGTGGGGCGACAACTCCCATGGATACAATATATTTCAGCGCATCATCGACATGCATGTCGAGCTCGATGACATCGCGACGTTTGACAAAGAAGAAAAACCCATTGACCGGGCTGGGAGTCGTCGGAATAAAAACACCGACATATTCTTCAGGCAGCATATTCGCTACATCGCGCGCCGGATTACCCGTTTGAAAAGCAACGGCCCATGCCTCGGGATGGGGGTAACGCACCAGCAACACTTTGCGAAACGCATCACCTTTGCCAGAAAAAAGCGTATCGCTTACTTGTTTAACTGCGTAATAGACGGATTTAACAATGGGAATGCGCGAAAGCAGTGCCTCCCAAAAGCGCACCAAGCGCTGCCCGACAATATTCGTGGCAAGCAGCCCCGTGAGCAGAATGACGCCAATTGTCAAGATAACGCCCAGGCCCGGCAGGTAGAAACCCAGCAAATTTTCAGGCTGAATGGCTCGTGGCAAGAGCAACAGCGACTGATCCATCGAGCGCACTGTCAGGGACAGCACCCAGATAGTGATCCCCAGAGGTACCCAGATAAGCAAACCAGTAACGAAATATTTTTTCAAGGCAAAGAGGTCGGTTGGGTAGTATGTATTTGAGCGAGTTCAAGCCTTAGTGCTGGTGGATTCGCTTTTGCTCGCTACAGCAGCTTGGGTCTTGGTTTCAACTTTAGCTTCAACCTTGGCGTCAGGTGCTGTCGCGGGTGTTTGTTCTGATGTTTTCTCAGTAGTTACGGCAGGTTTTCCTGCCGGCCCACCTTTAAAATCAGTGGCATACCAACCGCTGCCTTTGAGCTGGAAGCCGGGGGCAGTGAGTTGCTTGGCTAAAGATTCAGTCTGACATTGAGGGCAGAGCGTCAGCAACGGATCGCTCATTTTCTGCATGAATTCTTTCTCAAAGCCGCACTGAGTACAACGATAAGCGTAGATCGGCATGGCATTCTCCGGTATTTCTGAATAGAGAATGATTATAGCCGAAGGCCTTCTGGCCATCGGGATTGAAGTGCTTACAGCGTTATGCCGAGGTAGGCCTGAGTGAGCGGTTTGCCCCAAATCAAGGCAACAATGCCTGCTGCAGCAAGATAAGGTCCGAACGGGATAGGTTCTTGGCGGCTGTGTTTTGACAATACCATAAGCGAGATGCCGACTATGGCGCCAACTATGGAGGACAACAGTATCGTCACAGGGAGCATTTGCCACCCCAGCCAGGCACCGAGGGCTGCCAATAATTTAAAGTCGCCGTAGCCCATGCCTTCTTTGCCAGTGACCAGCTTGAATAGCCAATACACGCTCCATAGCGACACGTAGCCCGCTATTGCTCCAATTACTGCACTTTCAAGAGTGGTATAGGTGCCAAACAGATTAAATAACAAACCAATCCAGAGCAGCGGTAACGTAATATCATCGGGTAATAATTGCGTATCGTAGTCAATGCTGGTGAGTGCAATCAGCGCTGCGATAAAAATCAGTGCTCCCCAACCTGCAGCCGTTAAACCAAAGTGCGTGGCAGCAAAAGCAAATAATGCAGCTGTCACTAGCTCAATCAGGGGATAGCGAATCGAGATCGGTGTTTTGCACGAGCTACATCGGCCGCGTAAAAATAGCCAACTGAAAAGCGGGATATTTTCAGTTGCTGAAATGGCATGGTTACATTTTGGACAGCGTGAGCGCGGACGAGACAGGCTGAGCGGTTCGAAAACAGGCGGCGTTTCACCACGCAAATCGGCACATTGCACGGCCCACTCGCGCTCCATCATGATAGGCAAACGGTGAATCACGACGTTAAGAAAGCTGCCGATCATCAAGCCCAGTATGCCGGCGATCAAAACAACCATTGACAGATCAGCAGACCATAAAACGTTCATGGGCAACGCTTAACCGACAACCGAGCCAAGCTTGAATATGGGCAGGTACATTGCAACGACGAGGCCACCAATAAGCACACCAAGAAATACCATGATGATGGGCTCCATCAGGCTGGACAAGGCATCGACGGCATCATCAACTTCGGCCTCGAAAAAGTCAGCTACTTTGCCCAGCATGGAATCGAGCTGCCCGGACTCTTCGCCAATGGCAACCATTTGCGTCACCATGGGCGGAAATACATTCGAGTTTTGCATGGCGATGGTTAAGCTGGAGCCGGTGCTCACTTCGGTTTGAATCTCTTGCGTGGCAGTGGCGTAGACGTAGTTTCCAGAAGCCCCTCCAACAGATTCGAGTGCTTCAACAAGCGGCACGCCGGCAGCAAACATGGTGGATAACGTGCGGGTCCAGCGGGCAATGGAGGTTTTGCGAATCAGGTCGCCAAAGACGGGTAGCCTAAGCGCGTATTTATCCACTGCGATCTGAAAGGGGCGTGAGCGTTTGAACGCATACACCACGCCGTAGATGGCGGCAAACAGGGCCCCGAAAATGATATGCCAGTTCGCCACAAAGCCATCAGAAATGGCGATGACAACTAGCGTTGGGCCCGGCAAATCACCACCAAAGCTGGCGAACACGCCTTTGAATGCGGGGACAACGAAAATCATGATGACTGCTGTGATGACAAAAGCGACCACCAGAATAGATGCTGGGTAGAACATCGCACTTTTCAACTTGGACTTGATCGCCTGTATTTTTTCTTTGTAGCTGGCAAGCCGGTCAAGCAGTGTGTCCAGGATACCGGCTTGCTCACCTGCTGCAACAAGATTGCAGAACAACGCATCGAAATGTATTGGGTATTTGCGAAATGCCGTGGCGAGGCTGGATCCTGTTTCCACATCTGTTTTGATGTTGATCAAGAGCTTGGCTAGTGCAGGGTTGTTGGTGCCTTTGCCGACAATATCAAACGACTGCAAAAGAGGTACGCCAGACTTCACCATCGTGGCAAGCTGACGGGTAAATAGCGTGATGTCTTTGTCGGTGACCTTGCCGCCAGCGCCAATTTTTTTCTGTTTCAGCTTGCTGATGGAAATGCCTTGTCGGCGCAAGGCTACTTGCGCAACTGCTGCGCTGGGTGCATTCATTTCGCCACGGACAACTTTGCCGACTTTATTTTTGCCCTCCCAAAGAAAAGTGGCATCTTTAACAATATGCCTCTTTTGCGCCACGGTCGTTGTCGCCATCCCCTTCCCCTCAGTCTAGTTGCTTGTCATTGCGCAGGACAAATCATGGTAAGAGTATCACTCTTGCCCAGGATAGTGAAGTCGAACCATTTTGACCTTGCGATTTTGGGTTTGAATAATCTCCATGGGAATGCCACTGACTCTCATCCCAACCCCTACTTCAGGGATGTCTTGCAGGTGCTCGACAATTAATCCATTCAGGGTACGCGGGCCGTCAAGGGGCAGATCGAGTTCAAGCTGACGATTTAATTCGCGCAAGCTGATGGCTCCATCAACCAGCACTGTGCCTGCTTCATCCCAGATTAATCGCGTGCCCACATCGGCTTGCCGGGTGGTAAATTTTCCGACCAGCGCTTCTACAATATCTTCCAAGGTAACCAAGCCTTGAATTTCGCCATATTCATCTACCACCAGCCCAAGGCGCTGGCGGTTTTCGCGGAAGAACTGAAGCTGCGTGTAGATGGGTGTCGCTGCGGGAATGAAATACGGCGTCGTCATTCTTTCGCGCAGGGTTTCCAGATTGATTTCCCCTTTAAACGCTTCGCTTAGCAAGTGGCGTATGCGGAGCACACCAATGACATTGGCTGAATCATGCTCGGAAACGATCACGCGGGTGTGGTAGCTGGTCGCAAGCTGCGCCATGATTTCATCAATGGGCAGGGCAATATCTATGGTTTCAATCTCACCCCGTGGCGTCATGATATCGGCCACAGTGACATGCTCTAGCTCAAACAGATTCAGTAGAATCGACCGATGTTGCGAGGGAATAAACTGGCTCGAATCAAGCACTACCGCACGTATTTCCTCTGCAGATAAATGGTGCCCTGCGGCATTGGCTTTGGGTTGTAAATGCAGTAGTTGCAACAAGGAGCGAACAAACAGGTTGACGAACCATACAACTGGATAAGCGATGCGCAATAACGGTGTCAAAGTATAGCTAATGCGAATAGCCAGCCAGTCTGAATGCATTGCGCCGGCAACTTTGGGTGTGATTTCAGAAAATACCAGCAAGCAGAAAGTGACAAAAACCGCACCCGCCTCAAGCGTCCATTTTTCTTCACCAAAAACAGCGACGGCAATATTCGCAGTGAGCATGGCGGCTAGCGAATTGATGAGTGTGTTGCCTAGCAAAATCACGCCGAGCAACTGGTCTGTTTTGTTCAACAACTGAATTGCCAAGCGTGCGCCACGGTTGCCTTCTTTGGCTAAATGCCGCAAGCGAATGCGGTTGGACGCCATCATCACGGTTTCGGCCATGGAGAAAAAGCCGGACACAATCAGTAATACGGCAAGTGCTACAAATTGCGTGCTAAGGGGTAATTCATCCATCGACTCGGGCTATAAGATGCAATTCACGTGCTGCGGTTAAGAATAATTTCGAGCACAAACCGGGTACCCACATAGGCGAGCAGCAAGGCCACAAACCCGGCGAGTGTCCAGCGCAAGGCCACTTTGCCGCGCCAGCCCCGCAGATGACGACCGATAAGCAAGGCGGCGAAAATCAACCAGGAAATAATCGCAAACACTGTTTTATGGTCAAACTTCAATGCCTTGCCAAACAAGTCCTCGGAGAAAAATACGCCAGATACCAAGGTGAGTGTCAGTAGCACAAAAGCAATATGGATTAAGCGAAACAAAATGGCTTCCATGGTAAGCAAGGGGGGCAAGCTCGCCAGCCACGGTGAGATTTTTCCACGATGCAGCCCACGTTCCGCTACGGCCATCAGCAAGGCGTGCAACGCGGCCAATGTAAACAGGCTGTAAGCCAGCATGGCGGCAAGCAAATGCAAGCGCAGAGCCGGAGAACTGGCATTGGCCAGAATATGCGGTTCGGTGAACAAGGCGGGCAACAGGCTGGTTAACGCTGCGGCAGGTAAACCCAGTGCCAGCAAGCCATTCAGCCGAGCGAAAAAACTTTCAATCCAAAACAGTACGATGGCCAGCCACACCATGACAGACAACGCGATAGCAAAACCAAAATGCATTTGGGCACCATCAAAAATCGCCATGCGGATACTGATTGCATGTGCGGCTAATGCGACGAGCAAGCTAATCCGCTCGACTAAAGTTAACCCGGATAACCCCGCTGAACCAAGAGATAACTGGCTCGCCACCAAGTTGGGCGAGCCGCGCCAACTTGTTCGCCACAATTGGAGAGATAGTGCGGTATATATCGCAGCAACCAGCACATGTATTACTATTGGAGACATTCTTGAAGTCTACACTAAGCCATTTAATTCTATTGCCATCATGCTCGACAATCTAACCCAGCGCTTCGGCCGTGTTGTTAAAAATCTTCGTGGCCAGGCTCGCCTGACCGAAGCCAACGTGACAGACATGCTCAGGGAAGTGCGCATGGCCTTGCTTGAGGCGGATGTGGCTTTGCCTGTCATCAAGGACTTCATCGCCAAAGTAAAAGAGAAGTCGATCGGCCAGGAAGTCATCGGCTCCTTGACGCCCGGCCAGGCGCTGGTGGGCGTTGTGCAGCGCGAATTAACCGAGCTCATGGGCGGCGCAAGTGTCGGTCTGAATCTGGCGACACAGCCCCCCGCCATTATTCTCATGGCTGGTTTGCAAGGTGCGGGTAAAACGACGACGACTGCCAAGCTGGGTAAATGGCTCAAAGAGCGGCAAAAGAAAAAAGTGCTCACCGTCAGTTGCGACGTGTATCGGCCCGCTGCCATCGAACAATTAAAAACCGTATCCGCCCAGGCGGGTATCGATTTTTTCCCCTCGACACCTGACCAGAAGCCAGCCGATATCGCCGCGGCCGCCATCGATTACGCCAAGCGGCATTTTTACGATGTGCTCTTTATCGATACCGCCGGACGGCTGGCGATTGATACCGCGATGATGAACGAGATCCGTGCTTTGCATGAGCAGGTCAAGCCGATCGAAACCCTGTTCATCGTGGATGCCATGCTAGGCCAGGATGCTGTGAACACCGCTAAGGTATTTGCTGAAACGCTGCCCTTGACCGGCATTATCCTGACCAAGCTGGATGGTGATGCGCGCGGCGGCGCGGCGCTGTCGGTACGCCATGTCACCGGCAAACCAATCAAGTTTGCCGGGGTGGGCGAAAAACTCGACGGGCTGGAAGAGTTTCATCCCGAACGCATGGCCAGCCGTATTCTCGGCATGGGCGATATTCTGAGCCTGGTGGAAGAAGCCCACCGCACGGTGGACCAAGAAAAAGCGCAAGCCTTTGCCAAGAAAATGAAAACCGGCAAGGGCTTTGACTTGAACGACTTCAAGGAACAAATCGGACAGATGAAAAAAATGGGTGGCATGGCCGGTTTGCTGGATAAATTGCCCGCCCAGTTAAGTCAGGCCGCGCAACAGGCAGGTGGCGCGGTGAATGATAAATCGATGAACCGTCTGGAAGGCATCATCAACTCGATGACGCCGATGGAACGTACCAAACCGGAAATCATCAAAGCCACGCGCAAGCGGCGTATCGCCACAGGTGCCGGCGTATCGGTGCAGGAAGTGAATCGCCTGCTCAATCAGTTCGAGCAGACGCAGAAGATGATGAAGCAGTTCTCCAAAGGCGGCATGCAAAAGATGATGCGCGGGATGAAGGGGATGTTGCCGGGGATGCGATAACGCGGATTACGCGCGACAGGCTTTCTTGACGCCGTATTGCCAGCGCCGACTTTTCAGCGTGTAGCCTGCATCACCCGTGGTCCCCAGCCCCAGCGTCCCTCCCATGCGCTGCGCACGATATTTGGATACTCGGGTTTGCCCAGGCTGCCGTTGTAGCGGCCCAGCGCGCGGTACAGGTCACCATTTTCGATGTCGAGATAATGGCGCAGGATGGTGCAGCCGAAACGCAGATTGGTGCGCAGGTGAAACAGATTGCTGTCCTGGCTGCCGATCAGCTTGACCCAGAAAGGCATGATCTGCATATAGCCACGCGCGCCGACCGATGACACGGCGTATTTCCTGAAACCGCTTTCCACCTGGATCAGGCCCAGCACCATCTGCGGGTCAAGTCCGGCACGCTTGGCTTCGTAATAAACGGTCTTGAGGAAATCCAGTCGCGCTTCGCGATCCGGCATGCGCGTCTCCAGTCGGCGTGACATTTCGGTGAGCCAGTTTATTTTTTCTTCGAGTGAAGGAAACTGCGGTTCAGGCGCGGCATGGTCGGCAATCGTTGCCTGCAATGCTGCCTGCACACTGGCCGCCAAGGGCTCGTATTGCTGCGCGCCCGCCCATGCATGGCTGGCAAATAACAGCGTACCAAGAACGCCAAGTAACTTAAGGGAAATGGTCAGGGGCACAGTTTTTGCTGCAAGAATCCGATAATTTCATCCGTCGCCACCAGCGTCGGATCAGTCTCGCTGCGGCCCTTGTATTCGAGCTTTCCGTCTTTCAAGCCGCGCTCGCCTACCACCACGCGATGCGGCACACCGAGCAGTTCCCAATCGGCAAACATCGAGCCGGGGCGTTCATCGCGATCATCCAGCAGCACATCAATGCCTGCCGCGAGCAGCTGGGCATACAGCGCGTCTGCTGCGATTTTCACCATCGTTGATTTGCCGTACGCCATGGGCACGATCACTACTGCAAACGGGGCGATGCTTTGCGGAAAAACAATGCCGCGCTCGTCGTGCCCTTGTTCGATGGCCGCGCCGACGATGCGTGATACGCCAATGCCGTAACAGCCCATTTCCATGACCTGTTCCTTGCCCTGCTCATCAAGAAACGTGCATTTGAGCGCTTCGGCATATTTGGTGCGCAACTGGAAAATATGCCCGACTTCAATGCCGCGACACAATTCAAGTACGCCTTTGCCATCGGGCGAAGGGTCGCCGGCGACCACATTGCGAATATCGGCAATTTCTGTGGGTTGTGGCAAGTCACGGCCGAAATTCACACTGGTCAAGTGATGGCCTTCTGCGTTGGCGCCACAAACAAAATTGCTCATGACGGCTACCGCGCGGTCAGCAACGATACGACCATTAAAGCCCACCGGTCCAATGTAGCCGGGCTTGCAACCTAGCGCTGTCACAATCTCTTCATCGCGCGCAAAGCGAAATTCGCCAAGGCATTTTTGCGCCTTGATTTCGTTCAGATCATGGTCGCCGCGCAACAGCAGGAGGGCGAATTGACCGGCTTCTTTTTGCTCGGTTTCTTGCGGCGGAGCAACCATGACAGCAATGGCTTTGACCATTTGCGTGATCGGCGCACCAAGGAATTCGGCGACGTCGGCGCATTTGATTTTGCCTGGCGTCGCGTGTTTTTCCATCATCGCCGTATCGGCATCCGCTACGGCGAGGAAGGCGTTTTTTGCCTGACCGCCTTGTAGCGCAGTTGCTTCACCAGCGCCAGCGCTCTGCGTCCTTTCAGGAACTTTTCCGGGAGCGATTGCTTCAGCTAGTTCAACATTCGCCGCGTAGTCGGACGTCGGGCAAAAGGCGATAGCATCCTCGCCGGAGTCGGCCAGCACATGAAATTCGTGCGAACCGGTGCCGCCGATCGAGCCGGTATCTGCCGCCACAGCGCGAAATCCAAGGCCAAGCCGAGTGAAGATGCGCGTGTAAGCGTCATGCATGACGCTGTATTCGCGTTCCAGATCAGCGAACGAAGTATGGAATGAATATGCATCCTTCATCAAGAATTCCCGCCCGCGCATGACGCCAAAACGCGGCCGGATTTCGTCGCGGAATTTGGTTTGAATCTGGTAAAAGTTGCGCGGCAACTGGCGATAACTTTTTACCTCGCGGCGCACGATGTCGGTAATCACTTCCTCGTGCGTGGGGCCGATGACAAAATTGCGCTGATGACGATCCTTGAAACGCAGCAGCTCCGGGCCATAGCCCGGGCCGCGTCCGGATTCCTCCCACAATTCGAAAGGCTGCACAGCAGGCATGAGCAGCTCGATGGCACCGGCGCGATTCATCTCTTCCCTCACGATGGCTTCCACCTTGCGCAGCACGCGCAGCCCCATCGGCATCCAGGTATAGATTCCTCCGGCAAGACGGCGAATGAGCCCGGCGCGCATCATGAGTTGGTGGCTGATGATCTCGGCGTCTGAAGGTGCTTCTTTGAGAGTGGCAATGAAAAACTGGCTGGCGCGCATAAATAAATACAGGCTAAAAGTGACAAGGGCGTCATTTTACCTGTCAGATGCCCAGATATAGGCAGGAAGGTGATATGGACGGCTTTCCAGCGCGCCTCGATTGTGAAAGAATAGGCACCAGTTAATTATTGGAATTCTGTCATGCTTGATCGTGAAGGGTATCGCCCGAACGTCGGCATCATTTTGACCAATCAGCGTAATGAAGTTTTTTGGGGCAAGCGTATCCGTGAGCACTTCTGGCAGTTTCCTCAGGGTGGCATTGATAAAGGCGAAACCCCTGAGCAGGCGATGTTTCGGGAGTTATACGAGGAAGTTGGCTTAAAGCCCGAACATGTGCGGATTATTGGCCGTACCCGCAGCTGGTTGCGTTATGAGGTGCCACAGCACTGGGTTCGCCGCGAAGGACGGAGTCACTATCGCGGCCAGAAGCAGATCTGGTTTCTGTTGCGGCTGACGGGCCGGGACAGCGACGTGCATCTGCGCGCCAGCGAGCGGCCGGAGTTTGATGCCTGGCGTTGGAACTCGTACTGGATTCCGCTGGATAGCGTGATCGAATTCAAGCGTGGCGTGTATGAGGCCGCCTTGAATGAACTTTCGCATATCTTGTTTCGCGGGCACGTTAATCAACACGCAGCCCAGCCATTAGCTCAACCCAGCCAAACACCTGAGCAGAAAAATACCGGTGTCTCTGACAATTCAGCCTTGACGGATCGCGCACCATAACTAATCCATGATGAATATGCGGCGCAAATTTTCTCTTCTGTGCGTGATCGGCGCTTTATGTGCTGTTAGCTCTGTCACGCAGGCTGCCAAGAAAGGTGGCTATGGGCTTGAGGCGGATTCTGGCATTGAATACGTGCCAGAAGAAGTAGTGGAGTGGAAGGAGCTGGACGCCACGCTCCCTGCGCCGCCAAAGTCTGAAAACCTGCGCGAGTTTTATGTCAGTGCCGTGGCGACGAATCATTATTTCATTGACAGCAGTTCGCTCACTGTAGGGAACGATGGTGTTGTGCGTTATGTTTTGGTCGTGCGCACAGCAGGCGGGGCAGAAAATGTCAGCTTCGAGGGGATTCGGTGCGAAGAGCACACTTGGAAGCTCTATGCCACGGGCAGCGCGGATGGGCAATGGCGCACCGCGCGCATCAGCGAGTGGCGGCCTATCGAAAACAAGCCGGTGAATCGCTACCATGCGGCGTTGAGCAAAGAATTGTTTTGTCCCGACGGCAATCCCATTGCCACGGCAGATGAAGGCCGCCGTGCCTTGCAGCTAGGCAAGCATCCCAACGCCAAATGAGGGTTTATCGGAGTTTTTACATGAGTATTCGCGCATGATCGACCGTCTGATTCCCGAGTTCGACAAAGTGTTGCGCACGCTGTTTGCGCCTGCGCCCACCAGTCGCCCGATGCCAGGAGAAGACCTGCCTGAAGCCAATTTGAGCGAAGCTGAAAAGCGCCATGCCGCCGCATTGATGCGCATTGATCACTGTGGTGAAATTTGTGCGCAAGCGCTGTATCAGGGGCAGGCACTCACCTCACGCCAGCCCGAAGTCAAGCGCGCCCTAGCCCGGGCCGCGCAAGAAGAAACCGAGCATCTGAACTGGACAGAGCGGCGCATTGCCGAACTGGGTGGCAGAAAAAGCCTGCTCAATCCATTATGGTATATCGGCTCACTAAGCCTGGGACTTATTGCAGGCAAGCTGGGCGACGCCTGGAACCTGGGATTTCTTGCCGAAACCGAACGGCAAGTTGAAAGCCATCTGGAAAGCCACAAGGCGCAACTCTCCCCGCAAGACCAGAAATCCTGGGTGGTGCTCGAGCAAATGAAGTCAGATGAAGCCAACCATGCGCAAATGGCTGTTCAGCAAGGCGCGCGCGAACTGCCGTTGCCCATCAAGATGGCGATGAAGCTCTCATCTAAAGTGATGACAAAAACCGCTTATTACCTTTGATCGGTGCGGTCACGCCTCCACCACTTCAAAGCTATGCGAAATTTTGGCAGTTTTTTCCAACATGATTGAAGCAGAGCAGTATTTTTCTGCTGAAAGTTTCAGTGCGCGTTCGACGGCTTCGGGTTTTAAGGCTTTGCCTGTCACCGTAAAGTGCAAATTGATGCGCGTGAATACCTTGGGGTCGGTGTCGGCACGGTCAGCTTCAAGTTTTACTGTGCAGCCGCTCACTGCATGCCGCCCGCGTTGCAAAATCAACACTACATCAAAGGCCGTGCAGCCACCCATGCCGGCCAGCAGTAACTCCATCGGGCGTGGTGCCAGGTTACGACCACCTGCATCCGGCGCGCCATCCATCGCTACTAAGTGACCACTGCCTGTTTCGGCAATAAAGCTCATCCCCTCGTGCCACCGTACGGTACATTCCATGTGTTTTCCTTAGTCTTAGTGTGTGTCCCATGAGTAACGTTCTTATTCTATCCTTTGTATTTTGACTGTTTTGACCACGTAAAGAACAAAACAATGACAACACAAGAAATGCCTGCACCTGAGGAGGCAGATAGCATTGATTCCGCATCGATACCGGATAAACGCTATCGCGTCAAGCTCACGCAGACCAATGAAGTTTATGAATGCCTGCCCAGTGAAAGCATGTTGCAAGGCATGGCGCGACTTGGGCGGCGTGGCATACCGATCGGCTGCTTGAATGGTGGTTGCGGTATTTGCAAAGTCGTCGTGGTGACGGGTGCTTGGGAAAAAACCGGATTGATGAGTCGGGCACATGTCAGCGCAGAAGAAGAAGCTCGTGGCACCGTGCTGGCTTGTCGTGCTTCGCCGTGTTCCGATGTTGAAATTGAAGTGCTCGGCAAAATGCAAAAATCGGTGTTCAAGGGCTGGGGGTAATTGCTGACTGATTTAGTGCGCGGCTTTCTCTTGCAGAATGCATGTGTAAAGTGCTGTTAATTTTTCTGCCATGCGGGTGAGATCAAGTGTGTTAACGCTTGCGCGCGCGGCTGTTTGCATAGCGGCAGCGCGGCCTGTTTTGCACAGCGTGTTGATGGCCACAGCAAGTGATTCAGGATGATGCGCGGTTACCACGAGACCATTGGCAGCTGTCACTAATTCTGCGGCACCGCAGGTCGTGGTGGTGATCAGCGGTAGCCCGCACGCCAAGGCCTCGAGCGCTGCGTTCGGGAAGGGGTCATAGAGTGTCGGCAGCGCAAAGATGTCGGCAGCACCATAAAAAGGGCGCACATCTTTTTGCGGTCCCCAGAAACGCACACGCCCCACGAGTCCGAGTTTTTCAGCTTTTTTCTGCATCGCCAGAGTGGCTTTGTCATGCCCCACTACCCACAGTTCAGCTGCCGATGCGGGCAGGAGGGCAAACGCATCAAGCAAGGTGGGCAAGCCTTTGCGTTCAAAGCCGGAACCGACAAAAAGCACGATAGGCGCCGTATCGCCAGCGCCGACTTTTGCTCGCATTGCCGTGCGATGTGTGGCGCGCAAGCGTGGATGAAAATGTTCCAGATCGACCCCGTTATAAATCACGGGCAGCTTTTCAAGCGGGATACCAAAGCGCTGTGCAATATCGTCACGCACCATGTGCGAGTTGCAAATCACTGCGCTGAGGTTCGGATGGCGAAACATGGCCGCTTCGGCGCGCAAGGTGTAGCGATGCCAAGGCGAGAATCGTTCGGTGAGGCGCGATAGCTGGCTGCGTGAAGCGGCGCGCAAGGCAAGCCACGTGGCGTGCACGCCGTCACCTGCACGGTAAATATGGCAGCCGGGAATGCGCTCGTGGCTTTGCACGAGATCGTATTCACCCGATGCGATGATTTTTTGTACGCCGTGCGCAAAGCTCCAGTCGCGCCAGGTGCGGCCGATGTAAAAAGGGTTTACGCGGTGGCCTGTTGGTGGCGCTACGGTTGGTACGGTGGTTGGTGTTGCCCATTGCCGCGCGATGATGTCGACATCCACGTGTTGTGTCTTCAAGCTGGAGAGTGCACGTTCGACAAATCGTTCTGCGCCGCCAAACGGCGTGTATTTCTGTCGCACGATGGCGAGCTTCATAGCAGATCCTCGCATGCGGCCATGACCTTGGCTACGGGCAGGGTCGTCAGGCATTCGCTGATCTTGCTGTCGTTGCAACCCGCACGACCACATGGGCGACAGACATGATTTGTTGAAGTCACAATGCGCTGGGCGACTTGCCAGGGACCCCATTCGCGGTCACCGGAGGGGCCGAATATCGCCACGGTGGGTGTGCCCATCGCGGCTGCGATATGCATGGGGGCGGAATCCACACCCACAAACAACTTGGCGCGCGAGGTTAGCGCAGCCAGTTCTTTTAACGAAAGCTGGCCGGATAAATCTATCAGCGATTTTGAGTGGAGTGCGGAGCGGAGTGCCTGGCTTGCAAGGATCGTCTGAATCATGGCCATCTCTTGCGCATCGGGTGCAGCGGTCAACACAATGGGCCAGCCCTTGCTGCTCAATAGCTGACACAGTTCGGCGACGCGCTCTGCTGGCCAGCATTTGAACAGCCAGCGCGACGTGGGGTGAATATGAATAAATTTTCCTGAGATTAAACTGTGCGCCGCCATGAGCGCATCAATACGGGCTTCTGCAGGTGTGCCGGGGACGAGAATCACGCGCTTGTCTGTGGTCGTTGGCGCAAGGCCCAAGGCGCGCAGGCTATCCAGATTGCTTTCTACCGTATGCCGATCAGGGTGCGATTGTCCGGGGTAAAAATGCGTAAAGCTGCGCGCCCAAAAACCTTCTTTACCACGACGATTCAAATGTGGGGCAACTGACCAGCGCGGGCTTAGCAAACGCGTGAGCCACGCACCTCGTTTATGTATTGAGAGATGGATAACCAGATCATAGTGTCGCGCGCGTAATTGGGCCAACAGCTGACCTTCGGCGATCAATTGACGCCAGATGCCCTGTTTTTTCCACTGGCGGTCGATGACATGGAGCTGAGCCACTTGCGGGTGGAGGGCAAGCATGGGTGCGGTGTCGCTATACACCAAGGCATCTATCTCACACCCGGGGGCGAGACGGTGCAGGGTTGAGATGACCGGGCTGGCCAGTAAAACATCGCCGTGATGGCGTAACTTGATGACCAGGGCGCGGCGCACGGCGGCCACAGAAAAGACGTCGGAAGGCATTTGTGCATTTTGCCAGAGTCGCGTGGTTCACACTGACTCATTCATGCATATTCGTTCCCCCATACTTGTTAATATCTGCGGGTTAGCTCAGAAGTTAGCGCGTAAGGCTTGACCATATTCTGGTTTTCGCCGAAACTTCGCCGATGATGTCTTCTCTCGATTCCTTTGAACGCAAGATTGATCAGCTTTTAGCCATCATGCATGGCCTGCGTTCTGAAAATGAAACGCTGCGCCTGCGTGTGGCAACGCTAGAGGCCGAAAAGTCGGCTTTGAATCAAAAAATCATCGTAACCTGTGAGCGCCTTGCTGCCTTGCGCGATCAACTGCCGGAAATGCCTGAGCCATGAGCGAAACGCTGGATATTCATTTACTGGGTAAAGATTACCGTGTGGCGTGCGCTCCGGCCGAGCGTGACGCATTGGCAGCTGCGGTGGCATTTCTCGACGATAAACTTAAAAGTATCGGTGGCAAAACCCCGCAAGCATCAGGCGGTGCGCGCAGTAGCAGTGAGCGCATTGCGGTGATGGCGGCGTTGAACATTGCACACGAATTACTCACCTTGAAAAATGCAACGCCGGATCTTTTCGTCGGGCTTGAAAACGAAACGATTCAGCGTAGAATAAATTCCATTGAAAGCAAGTTGGATGAATCGCTAACGATGTATCAGTCGCCATTGCCTTAAACGGTTTTTTGGTCGTTGCAACGGGCAGTTGTTATCGATAGTTATCTCTAGCTCGTTTTCCCTGATTTTCCCCTGCGGTGTGCGCCAAGGTCATCATTCTTTGAGCCAATACGCATTGTTGCTGGTTACTGCCCTTGAATGCTGCTGTTGTGATCGCTTCTTGTAAGCGCGCCTGATGCGGCTGGAACGTAACCTCCCTGAACTTAGGTTCAGGATGTCGGCCAAACGCCATGCGCGGGGGATCCCTAAGTCTTGATAGCCCCAAGTGTGCGAAGTCTTTCGCGTTCTTGGGGTTTGTTTTTAGGTTTTATCGAGTAAACAATGTAGCGTATCTTTGTTTAAAAAACGGATGGAGGCTCTTGGCATGTCGCGCTATTGGCTGATGAAGACTGTCGATCGGCACGCGGTCGATGGAATGCCCCATGAATAGAGGCTTTCAAGCTTGCCCCACCCTGCCGCGCATGGAGCGGTCTGGCCGTTTGGGTGGGACTTTTGGCTGGCTGCCAATGGACGCTGTTGCACCATCCGGCCGTTGTCTCTTTGGCGGCAATAAGACGAACTGGGAGCCTTTAAGACGGCTATTGATCTTGATCTGCGACCTGGGTGGCCCTATACTCTCTTCAACAACACCCGCCACGCCTCTGCATGCAAGCGCACCCCGGCGGGTTTTTTATTGCCTATGAAATTCGACAAGCCCGCCATCGACGCCGATGCACAGGTTACGCTCCTGCGTAGCCGGGGGCTGCTCATTCCCGACGAGGCCCGCGCGAAGCACTACCTGCGCTTCATCGGCTATTACCGCCTCGCCGGCTACTCGCTGCCACTCCAGATCAACTACAACGCCGATGGCTCGCATCGGTTTCTCGGCGGCGTGAGCTTCGATGACGTTCTCGATCTCTACGTCTTCGACCGTAAGTTGCGGCTGGCGGTAATGGATGCCCTGGAGCGGATCGAAGTCGCGTTCCGCGCCGTGCTGTCTCAAACCATGAGCGAGCGCCACGGCCCGCACTGGTACACGGATGCCGGCCTGTTCGTGCCGACATATCGCCACGACAAGTTTCTGGAAGTGCTCAAGAAGGACATCGGCGACGATCCCGCCAAGGCGGCCGTGCGCCAGACTTTCATCCAGCACTACTACGACAAGTACGGTGATCCGCCGCTGCCACCTTCCTGGATGGTCTTCGAAGTGCTGTCCTTCGGCACCGTCTCGCAGGTGTTCAAAAACCTGCTGCGCGAGCACCAGAAGCCGATTGCCAAGACCTTCGGCCTCGACGGCTCGGTCCTCGCTTCGTGGCTGCACGCGATCACCTATCTGCGCAATCTCGCCGCGCATCATCAGCGCCTCTGGAATCGCGCCTACACGATCAAGCCGATTGTCGCCAAGCAGTACGCCGCTGACCTGACCGACCCGAGGCGCTTCTACGCACAGGCCGTGATGATCGAAGTGCTGCTGAAGGTCGTGTCGCCCGACACCCATTGGGGCGCCCGGTTGGCGGGGCTGCTGGCCGAGCATCCGAAGGTCCGCGCCGACCGATTGGGATTCGCGGCCAATTGGCAGAAGCGCCCTGTCTGGCATCGCGCTTGACCCTCTGACCGCTCCGTCACGTGCCTTGCTGATAACCCCGCAAGCCCCGCGCCGTCGCTACCGCATCGCATCCTGAACCCCGCCAGCGCGCATGAGGCCGCGCCCTGGCTTCGTGCCTTCGCTCACCGCCTGACATCCTGCCCCGCCGCCGCTGCGCCACGGCGCTGGCCAGCATGCACCTTCGGCAGGTTCTTGCGCTTGCGCCAGTGGCTCAAGGTGTCGGCGTGGTAGAGCCGCGTTGCGCCCTTCCAGAGATGCGGATAATCGAGAAACGTCGTCATCGCCCGCTCGTGGTGGCCGGGCAAGGCCATCAGCAGGGCGACGAAGGCGTGATGCTCGCCGTCCTCGTCCATGTGAAACAGCGCCTCGTCGATGATCACCTTGACACCCTTCTCGTTGCTCATGTCGCCAATCGCGCGCAAGTCCACCTCCCTCGGCGCGCGCTGCGCTTCCGGCAGCGCCATCCACGCCTCGAACATCGGTTCGATCTTGGTTTCCTTGATCGCCTTGAAATCGAAGTCCTGCAAGACATCGCGGGCTGCGAAGTAGCGGGCGAGCATGGCATTCGGCGTGTTGCGGAAGAAATCGCGGGGCGAGTAGTGGCGAGTCATGTGGCCTCCAGAGAGTTCTACATGTCATGAATATTGGATTATGCCGGACTCCCCGATACACTACCGGACTTCAACGACACAAACGCCACATAAACGGGGAAACGATGGCTACTTGCATCACCGACACATCGAGCTTTCGCATTGCGCCCGACGTGAAAATGGCGCTGCGCGTCGTTGCGCCATGAGTCTGGTCAAGTCAAAACAACGCGTCGCCGATCACGGCGAGGTCTTTACTCCCTCATGGATGGTCGAGGCGATGCTCGACCTCGTCAAGGACGAATCCCATCGCATTGATTCCCGCTTCCTTGAACCGGCGTGCGGCAGTGGGAATTTTCTTGTTCGGGTCTTGCAACGCAAGCTCGCTGCCGTCGAACTCAAATATGGCAAATCGGATTTCGAGCGGCGGCACTTTGCGTTGTACGCGCTGATGTGCATCTACGGTATCGAACTGCTGGCGGACAACATCGCTGAGTGCCGCGCGAACCTGTTGGAAATCTTCGCCGAGTACCTGAATATCGAGGCGTCGGACGAGCTGTACCGGGCTGCTTTTTGCGTGCTGTCGTGGAATCTCGTCCATGGCGACGCTCTGAAAATGCTGGCCAGCGACGGACAACCGATCACCTTCGCGGAATGGGGGTCCATCGGCAAGGGCAAATTCCAGCGCCGCGACTTCCGCTTTGACATCCTCACCGGCATGTCGAACCATGTCGAACAGGGGTCGCTGTTTGCCAAGCATGAAATCTTCACGCCAATCAAGACCTATCCGCCAATGACTGTGCGCGAGCTTGCCAGCATGGCGACCGGTGACACTGAACAGGGGGCTGCATGAACGGGCAGGCATCTTTCACGCTGCGCGGCCGCAATCCCGATGTGCTGACCTGTATCGCGAATCTCTCGAACGACGAAGTATTCACCCAGCCAGAGTTCGCCAACCGAATGCTGGATACCCTTGCCGAAGCCTGGGCAGCCAGCCACAACGGCGCGAATATCTGGGCCGATAAGAAGGTGAGATTCCTCGACCCGTGCACCAAGTCGGGCGTGTTCTTGCGCGAAATCACCCGCCGGCTTACCCAAGGGCTCGAACGCAAAATACCGAACCTTCACGAGCGCGTTGGCCACATCCTGACCAAGCAGGTGTTCGGCATCGGCATTACCCAACTCACCAGCCTGCTGGCGCGGCGCAGCGTGTATTGCTCGAAGCATGCCAATGGACCGCACTCCGTTGCCAAGGGCTTTGCCAGTGACGCGGGCAATATCTGGTTCGAACGTACGGAGCACACTTGGGTGAACGGCAAGTGCGCATTTTGTGGTGCAAGCCAAAGTGCCCTTGACCGTGGGGAAGAACTAGAAACCCACGCTTATGCGTTCATCCACACCGACAATATCAAGGCTCGGATCGCCGAGTTGTTTGGAGGCGACATGCAATTTGACGTGATTATCGGCAATCCGCCGTATCAGTTAGGGAAACGCTGATTAAGTCCTTCGACAGGCTCAGGACGAACGGTAAGCTATTGATTCAGTTCATGGTGAGGTTGTCGAATCATAGATAAGTACCACTTGTTCAGCGTTTCCTTAGACGATGGTGGCTTTGGCAAGAGCGCCGCACCGATTTATCAGTTGTTTGTGGAGCAGGCCAAGAAGCTGGAGCCTCGTTATCTGTCGCTGGTGATTCCCTCGCGCTGGTTCGCTGGCGGCAAAGGTCTCGATGAATTCAGAGAGGCTATGCTTGCCGATGATCGTTTGCGTTCCATTGATGACTACCTCAGCGCGGCGGATGTATTTCCTGGCGTGGGCCTCAAAGGTGGCGTGTGTTACTTCCTATGGGAACGGGACAACCCCGGCCTTTGCTGCGTGACTACCCGCTTCAAGGATTGGCCAGTTTCGACCGCCACGCGACGGTTGCTTGAACAGGGTGCGGATGTGTTCATCCGCTTCAACGAAGGGCTGTCGATTCTCAAAAAAGTCGTTTCTGTCGAATCAGGACAATCTGAAACACTCTTGTTGCCAGAGAGTAAACGATTTGATCGGCTCGTCAGCTCCAGAAAGCCGTTTGCCCTTGAAACAACTTTCAAGGGCAAGGCAACAAAGCGCGCTGGTGATGTACTCATCTACCAGAACGGTGGGACAGGGTACGTCGCCAGAAACAGCGTACCGTCTGGCACTGAACTCATTGATAAGTGGAAGATTTATGTTGGCCGCGCTGCGCCCGGTACCGGCAATCGCGACACCTATCCGCATCGCATCCTCAGTACCCCCTTCATTGGTGAGCCGGGCAGCATCTGTTCCGAAACCTATTTGTGCATCGGCCCGCTTGATTCCAAGAACGAAGCCGAGAGTGTTTTGTCCTACCTGACTTGTCGGCTGACGCGCCTGTTGATTCTTCTGCACAAACCTTCGCAAGACACCACGCGCAAGGTTTACACCTTTGTGCCCACGCAGGATTGGACTAAACAGTGGACGGACGCTGATCTCTACGCGAAGTATGGCCTGACGGTCAGTGAGATTGCCTTCATTGAAAAGATCGTCCGCCCAATGGATATCGCCAGTGATTTGCTCGAAGAGGTCACGGTAGTCGAAGAGGATGAGTAAGACCATCGAGGAAATTCTCGCACCCAAACCGGCAGTCCGGCCGCGCATCTACGCCTACTCGATTGCCGACGCGGCGCACACGGGGCTACTCAAGGTGGGGCAGACGACACGCGACGTGAAACAGCGTGTCGCCGAGCAGCTCAAGACAGCCGCCATCAAGAACTATCGAATCGAACTCGACGAGACCGCCGAGTGTGACGACGGCAGCATTTTCAGCGACCACGAAGTGCGCGCGGCGCTGGTCAGGAAGGGCTTCCCGAACGTCGAATTGGAATGGGTTCGCTGCACGGTCAAACACGTGCAAACCGTGCTGACTGAACTTCGCACCGGCCAGCGACTCACGGGAACGCATCACGAAGCCTTTCCGATGCGCCGTGAGCAGGTCGAGGCCGTGGATAAGACCTTCGATTACTACCGCTCGATCTGGGCCGAAAACAGGAACGCCGCGCCGCGTTTTTTGTGGAACGCAAAGATGCGTTTCGGCAAGACCTTCACCGCGTACCAGTTGGCGAAGAAGCTCGGCGCCCGGCGCGTGCTGGTGCTGACCTTCAAGCCCGCGGTCGAGGATGCGTGGCAGACCGACCTTGAGAGCCACGTGGACTTCGACGGCTGGCAGTATTTGTCGAAATCCTCCGGCGGCGATCCAACCCAGACTGACCGCAACAAGCCGGTCGTCTATTTCGGCTCGTTTCAGGACCTGCTCGGCCGCGATGCGGCGGGGAACATCAAGGCGAAGAACGAGTGGCTCCACACGGTGAATTGGGACCTCGTGGTCTTCGACGAGTATCACTTCGGCGCCTGGCGCGATACCGCCAAGGAACTGTTCGAGGGTGAAGAGGAGTCCGTGGCGAAGAAGGAGGCCAAGCTCGAATACGCCGGCGGCCTGGAGGACATGAACGAAGACCTCACCGTGCTCTCGGAGAAGGAAACCGAGTTCCTCCCGATCACCACGCGGGCCTACCTCTACCTTTCCGGCACGCCCTTCAAGGCGCTGGCCACGGGCGAGTTCATCGAGGAGCAGATTTTCAACTGGACCTATACCGACGAGCAGCGTGCCAAGGAAGCGTTCGCCGCCACGAATCCGGGGCAGCGCAACCCCTATGGCGCACTGCCGCAGATGCGCTTGCTGACGTACCAGATGCCCGATGAACTACTGGCCATTGCGAGTGGCGGGGAATTCGACGAGTTCGACCTCAATGCTTTTTTTGAAGCATCGGGGTCAGGTAAAGCGGCAAAGTTCAAACACAAGAGCGACGTGCAGAAGTGGCTGGACATCATTCGCGGCGGCTACACGGCCAAATCGGTCGAGCATCTGAAGACCGGCACGCGGCCGCCGTTCCCGTATTCCGACGTGCGCCTGCTGCCCTACCTGCAACACTCGTTCTGGTTCCTGCCCAATGTGGCGGCCTGCCATGCGATGGCGAATTTGCTGGCGGAAAGGCACAACACCTTCTGGCATGACTACGCGTTAATCGTAGCCGCCGGGGCGACGGCAGGCATCGGGCTCGAAGCACTGCCGCCCGTGCGCCAGGCCATCGGCAGCGGATTCGAGACCAAGACCATCACACTCTCCTGCGGCAAACTCACCACCGGCGTAACTGTTCCGCAGTGGTCGTCCATCCTGATGCTGCGCAACCTCAAGTCGCCCGAGACCTACTTCCAGGCGGCGTTCCGCGTTCAATCGCCCTGGTCCATCAAGAATCCCAACGGCGACAACCCGAACGAGGAGGAAGTCCTCAAGCCGGTCTGTTTCGTGTTCGACTTCGCGCCGACTCGTGCCCTGCGGCAACTTTCCGAGTACGGCATTGGCCTGTCGCCCAACGAGCCGAACCCGGAGAACGCTGTCAGGGACCTCGTGGCCTTCTTGCCCGTGCTCGCCTACGACGGCGCGAACATGACGCAGATTGACGCTGGCGGCATCCTCGACATCGCGATGGCGGGCACCTCGGCCACGCTGCTGGCGCGCAAATGGGAAAGCGCGCTGCTGGTGAACGTGGATAACGACACGCTCCGGCGCGTCATGGACAACCCCGAGGCCATGGCCGCTGTGGAGCGTATCGAGGGCTGGCGCGCCCTGGGTGACAATATCATCGAGACGATCATCAACAAGAGCGAGAAGGTCAAGGACCTCAAGAACAAGGCGAAGGACAAGGATTTGTCAGCCAAGGAGAAGAAGGAACTCTCCGACGAGGAAAAGGAATACAAGTCCAAGCGCAAGCTGGTTCAGGAAAAACTGATCAAGTTCGCCACCCGCATTCCGGCGTTCATGTACCTCACCGATTTCCGCGAGAACACGCTGCAGGATGTGATCACCAAACTGGAGCCGGATTTATTTCTTGCGGTCACCGGCCTGACGGTGCAGGACTTCCATCTGCTCGTCCGCCTGAAGGTGTTCAACACCGAGCAGATGAATCAGGCCGTTTTCGCCTTCCGTCGCTATGAAGATGCGTCGCTTCGTTACACGGGCATCGATAGTCACTCGGGGCTGGCGCACTACGGGCTGTACGACACCGTGGTGGCGCGGGAAGAGCAGTAACGCAGCGCGCAAAAGTCGGCGCTGACGAGACGGCGAGATACACATGAATGAGCATCGAGCAAAACCGGAGGACATCATTCGCCATGGCGTAGCGCGCGATTTGTACCACGCAGACGAGGTGTTTTTTCACTGATGCCAGTTAGCAAACGCCGACCAAAAAGGCAGTTGAGAAAGCAGAAGGGAACACCATCGCCCAAGGCGGGCGGCATGGTGTTTATGAAGCATCCGTTGTCTACCCTGCCGCGAGAGGCCGTACTCAAAGGTCTGGTTGAGATGGGCAAGACCCATCAGGATGAATTTCCCCGTCAGCTGGAGGAAGTCGAAACCATCCTGCGTTCTGTCGATCCGCTACTGACGATTTCAATGCTTGCGACCTACGGTCTTATGGGTGGCGTCGATGACAACGGCAATGTCAGTTCCGGGTACAAAGGGGAGGAGTTCAATCAGTCGCATGTCGAGTTGGCGCAGGCACTTTGTCTGCGAGTTCCATTTGCCGAGTGTTCACGTGAGTTCCCCAGGCCCGACACTATCCAGCAGTTGTTCGATTTGCTGCCGGAGGTAGGCAAAGCGTTCGGACTGATGCGTTTCGTTCAGCTCCAAGAGGAACGATCCGACGAAAACAAGGCCGTCATGGCGATTCAGGAGGAACTACGTCTTCACACCCAGATCGTGCGCAATTGGGGTTATCTCAGCCGCGTTGCGGGAATTGTGAAGCGTCTCTGTATTCCAATCGACGACGTATTCCGCGCAGCGATCGACATTCGCGCGACGAACGTCATTGATCTGTTTGCCCACCTGATTCGGCGGCACGAACGGCTTGTCAATGCGCGGATTAAGAAGCTCATGCCGACGTTCCGCGAAACCACGGTTGCCGGAATGCTTGACGCCTACCACAAGGCCAATCCGCACCTGAAGGACTCCACTGCCGAGATGCTCGCCTTTGCCGAGGAACAAGGCATCACGCCGGATCACATGAAGTCCATGCTCCTGTCTCATACGGACTTGTCTATTGATGACACCCATACGTTCGATGCCGGAATTCTGGCATCCGAAACCGGGATTGATGCGTCGTCAATTGCATCGGCGCTGGAGCGTTTGAGTCTTGGCTTTGGCGATCTGGCCGAGAGCACACCGGAATACTTTTTCTTGACGAACCCGGTCTGGACGAAGCCTGTCATCAAGCTTGCGGGCGGCAGCTACTTCTGCGCAATGCCGCAAGTGTTCTTCTCCTTCGCGTTCCAAGTCCTGGCGGAATCGCTGGAAGGTGATGATTCAGCGACAAAGCAGTATGAAAAGCGACGGGCAGAATTTCTTGAATCCGACATCCGTGACTTGTTCGGCAAGGCGTTTCCCGATTGCGAAATTGGTGCAGGCTACAGGTGGCGGGAAGGATCAGTCGAGTATGAAAACGACCTCATGGTCAGGGTCGACTCCCATCTGATTCTGGTCGAAGCCAAGTCACATTCAATTTCGTGGCAGGCGTTGCGTGGGGCACCAGATCGGGCACGCAAACATGTCAAGGAGATGCTGCTCGACCCTTCCATCCAGTCGTTGCGATTGGCGACTCGCGTCACTCAAGCCCTTGCCGACAAGGACAACAGGGAATCGCTGCTTCCTCGTTTCCCGGTGTCCTTGGATCAGGTGCGTACGGTGCTGCGGTTGTCGGTCACCCTTGAGGACTTCGCCACCCTTCAGACAACGCTCCATCATGCCAAGAAGGCGAACTGGATTCCTGCCGATCATCCCATCGCGCCTTGTATCTTGTTGGCCGATCTGGAAATCGTATTCGATGTCCTCGAATCGACGCCGCACAAGATCCACTACCTCAAGCGGCGCGCCGATCTGGAAGCACATTTCAATTACAAGGGCGACGAACTGGACCTGCTGGGGTTCTATTTGAAATCTGGCTTCAACGTCGGCGAAGCGGAGTATTCCGGGGATCACTTCGCGCTGGTCACGATGTCGCGACCGATTGACCGGTATTACACCGCGCTTGAAGAAGGAATCGTCACAGCCAAGCCGGCACCGAAGATGACGCGCTGGTGGAAAGACATCTGCGCCAAGATCGAGGCGCGGGATTTTCATCAATGGTCGGATATTGCGAATGTGCTCCTTAGCGTATCGCTTGAGGATCAGGAAGCGATTGCCAGGAAGTTCAAGCAGATTGCCAAGAACGTGCACAAGAACTGGCGTATGCGTGGCCACAACTGCGCCATCGTCATGATTCCGCATCGAAAGCGACCAGATGCGCTGGCGGTCGTTGCATTCAAGGAACGAGACAAGGACAGTCGCCATACCCGCATGGAGAATGTGGCGGCAGAGGTTTTCGAGAGTTCACATGTGGAACGCTGCTTGGTAATCGGGATCAACATCGACAAGATGCACTACCCGTATTCGTTGATTGCGGTCTACTTCAGGGGGAAAGAGAAATAGGGAGCCCCTGCGGGGGCGGACGGGCGCGGGGTTGCCGAGGCGGGGACGAGCAACGCAGTGCGTGCCGCCGCAGGCAGACCCGCCGGGCGGGCAGGGGAGCAACGCCACCTTGCGCAGCGCCTGAATAGACACGCTGAGCAAGGCGAACTGACATAGCCGTTGTCCGGGCCGGGGCGCAAGACATAACCGACCATTACCCGAACCCGCAGGGCGCGAAGCGGTAGGCCACCAAGCGAAGCCCTGCGTAGCGACTTGCCTACTTTGGGTAATGCTCGGTTATGTTGAATCGCTGGCGATTTACCCCTGACCGGCTGGGTGCAGTTGAGCACAGCGAGCTGACTGGTCTTTCTCTGGCCGACACGCCCCGGCATCGCAGCCGTCCGCTTCACCGCAGGTAAGCGGCGGCGGGCTACGAAGTGCAGGACGACGAACACCGCCCCGGCGTAGCCGCCGAAGCCGTGAGCGGCTTTATGCTGATGGCGCAGATGGCGGGGAGTTCGTGACAGTGCAAGGCTAGGGGAAAAGTCGGCGCTGGCGGGACGGTACCCGCAGCGCCTCACGCCGTCCGCTGCAACTGCACCACGTTCTTTCCCTTCGCCAGCGCCTTGATCCGGTCGGCTCACGCCTTCAGTGCGGCCTCGCGCTGCGCTTCGTAGGCGTTGTGGTTGTGTAGTGCGCCAGCACGCCGGGCAGGACGTGGTTGGCGATCTTGTGGCCGATGAAGGGCTCGAAGCCGAGGTCGGGCAGGCGGGTAATCAGCGTGCGGCGGAAGTCATGCACGACGCAGTGGGTGATATTGGGCAGCGCGCCGCGCGCGTTGTTGACGGCGCGGCCGTAGAGCGCCTAGCCGGGCCGCAGCGGCGATTCGAAGACGTGGCGCGCCTTGCCGGTGATCTTCTTCGATTCGGTGAGGATGGCGACGGCCTGCGGCGCCAGATGGACGAGGTGGGCGCGTTCCTTCTTCGTGCGCGCGGCGGGGATTTTCCAGAGCCCGGCGTCGAGGTCGAATTCCGGCCATTCGGCATCGGTGACTTCGCGCTCGCGCTGGCCGGTGAGTATCAGCAGCTTCATCGCGGCGACGGTGACGGGGTCGGATTTGCAGCGTTCCGGGTCGTGCAGCGCGCGCCAGATTTCGGCCAGCTCGTCGAGCCGCAGGGTGACATCGCGCTTGACCGGCCGGGCGTCGAAGTCCTTGCGGGTGAGCTTTTCGATGCAGGAGGCTTCGACCCATTCGCGCGCTTCGGCGAAGCGCCACAGGCGCTTGGCCTGCACCAGCACTTCGCCGACCAACTGCTTGGCGGTCTGGCCTTCGCGCTGGCCGTCGGCAATCTTGCCGAGGGCGGCGATGACATCCTTGCGCGTCACGTCGCGGATTTTCCGCTCGCCCAGATTGGCGGCGAGCCGGTCGAGCCGGTAGCGGGTGGCGGGGGCGCTCTTCTTGCCGGCCATGTGGCGGGCCATGAAGGTGTCGATGGCCTGGCTGACGGTGGGGCGCGCGGTTTCGGCTTCCTCGGCGGCCTTGCGCGCGGCATCCATCTCGCGCTCGCGCCCCAGCAGCACCTCCCATGCGGCGGCGGGATCGTGCCCGGCACGCCGCGCATCCTTCCAGTTGCCGGCGATGGCGCGGGCCTGCGTCAGTGAAAGCCGGCCGTGCCGCAGCTAGTCGGGAATGCTGTCGCCGGGCGCGCCTTTGCGGTCATAGGCGCCGATGGTGTATTTTGTGCGCCTGCCGCTGAACTCGTATTCGATCAGCCAGGTTTTCGTGCCGTGCGGTCGCACGCGCAGGAACAACCCGTCGCCGTCCCCCAGCAGACGGTCACGCCCCTTGTCCGGCTTGGCGGATTCGCAGGTGACGGCGGCCAGCTTTCCCATGGCGCACTCCTTGGGTGGGGTTTTGGGTGGGAATCTGGGTAGGAATCTAGCGGTTCCGGGTGGAAGTTACAAGACGGCAATGAATCGTAAAGCGCAATATAATCAACGCAAATAAAGCGTTATGGGATTGAAGAAGAGTTGATATGCGCTATTGGTTGATGAAAAGCGAACCCTCGGTGATCAGCATTGACGATGTGCTGGCCATGCCGCAGCAAACAGTGGATTGGTGGGGCGTGCGCAACTATCAGGCACGCAACTTCATGCGCGACCAAATGTCCGTCGGCGACGGGGTTTTTTTCTATCATTCTTCATGCCCCGAACCGGGCATTGCCGGGGTGGCCGAGGTTGCACGGCAGGCTTATCCTGATCGCACTCAGTTTGATCCTGAGAGCCATTATTTCGATCCCAAGGCGACGTCTGAAAACCCGCGCTGGATGAATGTGGATGTGCGTATCGTGCGCAAAACGCGGCTGATCAGTCTGGATGAGTTGCGCGCACATCCTGAGCTCTCTGGCATGCGTACTTTGCAAAAAGGCAATCGTCTCTCCATCACGCCGGTGGACCCGGCAGAGTGGAAGTTCATCATGGAAAAACTGATAGGCGCGCAATGAGCTGGGCGGGCTGGTTTCTCGCTTATCTTGCGCTGGGCGCATTTGCCGGGTTTTTTGCGGGCTTGCTGGGCATAGGTGGCGGTGCCGTGGTGGTGCCTGTTCTGGTCATGCTGTTTGCCGCGCAAGGGTTTGCCGATGTACATCTGATGCATCTGGTGCTGGGTACTTCAATGGCGACCATTATTTTCACGTCGATTTCCAGTATGCGGGCTCACCATCAGCATCAAGCGGTTAACTGGGCTGTGGTGAAAGCCATCAGTCCTGGCATCATTGTCGGCACGCTACTGGGCGCGCAACTGGCGTCCCATGTGCCGACGAGGCCGCTGGCTATTTTTTTTGCCGTGTTCATGACTTATGTGGCGCTGCAAATGATCATCAATACCAAACCAGCCCCTGCGCGCGAACTTCCCGGGCGGTGGGGCATGCTGGGGGCAGGCTTGGGTATCGGCGGCATTTCCGCGCTGGCGGCAGTGGGTGGCGGCTCGCTCACTGTGCCATTTTTACTGTGGTGCAATGTCAAAATGCATCAGGCCATTGGCACATCTGCGGCCGTTGGCTTGCCCATTGCGCTGGCTGGTACTCTGGGCTACATGCTGTCCGGTTACGGGGCGAGTGGATTACCGGCAGGCAGTTTTGGTTTTATCTATTTGCCCGCGTTGGCGGGCACGGTGCTGGCCAGCGCGCTGGTTGCGCCTTTTGGTGCGCGGCTGGCACATCGGCTGCCAGTGGCAACGCTAAAAAAGATCTTTGCCAGCGTGATTTTGCTGCTGCTGGCAAAAATGCTGCATGGGTTGTTTAGTCGTTAAGACATTTCCATGAGTTATTTCTATTTTGGAGGCGACAATCCTCCCAATTCTCCAAAACGTTCGCTTTTCGCCGTCTCACCAGCGCCGACTTTTATGCTGGCCGATTAGTCAGGCATGAGCTGTAAAAAATTATCAATCGCGGGGTAGTCTGCCGTGTCTTTTTGCGGTTGTCGCGTGTCCGGTTTTTTAATTGCAACCAAATGTGCGATGCCATAGCGGCGGGCGGAATCCAGCACGGGCAAACTGTCATCCACCAGCAAGGTGCGCGCGGGGTCAAAGGGTTCTATTTTATTCAAGTGTTGCCAGAACGCTTGTTCTTCTTTGGCTGCGCCCAGGGCATGCGAGCTGACGATGGCATCAAAGTGCGGGGTGAGTCCGGTGCGGGCCATTTTCAAGGTCACGCTTTTATGATGTGCGTTAGTCGCCAGAATAATGCGCCGCCCACTCAATCGGACGGCAGCAAGAAAAGTGAGCACGTGCGGGTGAACGGCAATCAGATGCGCTACTTCTTCTTTTAACTGCATGATGTCCAGGCCCAGTTCGCTTTGCCAGAAATCGACGGAATACCAGGCGAGCGTGCCTATGCCTTGATGGTAACGGGTCATCAATTCGTGGCGCACCACATCGTGTGGCCGATCAAGTGATTCAGCATAACGTTGCGGCAAATGCGTCTGCCAGAAATGATTGTCAAAATGCAGGTCAAGCAAGGTGCCATCCATGTCGAGCAACACGGTGTCGATGTGCGTCCAGGAGATCAGTGGATTCATGGTGTACTCAATTCAGGTGAGGGTTAACCGCCACGAAATTGAGGCGGGCGTTTTTCAAGAAAGGCGGCAAGACCCTCTTGATAATCGGCTGTATCAAGAAATCGAAATGCCTCACGCTTTTCTTCCAGAGTGAGTGGTTGCCCGGTAGATAAGCGGGTGATCCATTGTTTGTGCGCTCTGGCCACTAAGGGTGCACCTCTAGCAATACGGCGGGCGGTGGCGTGCGCTTCAGTGAATACTTGTGCGTCTTCAGTGATGCGTGTGAGTAAACCCTTGGCATAGGCTTCATCGGCGGTAAATAAGCGGCCTTCGAGCAGAATTTCTTTGGTTACCGCTGGGCCTGCGAGGGCTAGCAAACCCTGAAGCTCACCAGGGTACATGGAAAACCCGAGCTTCATGATGGGCACGCCGAATTGGGCGTTGTGACCTGCGATGCGCAAATCGCAAGCGCAGGCAATTTCCAACCCGCCACCGATGCATGGGCCGAGAATCGCCGCGATGGTGGGAACCGCACAATGCTCGATTGCGGCCAGCGCCGCACCCACGGCTTCGTGGTACGCCAAGGCGAGGTCGACGGTGGCGCGGGCAGTGCGAAATTCTTCCAGGTCGCCTCCGGCGGCAAAGGCTGCGCCTTCACCGCGCAAAATGATGCAGCGTAAAGTTTCATCATCGCTCAGCGTGCGCATAACGTCGTGCAACTGTTGCCACATGGCGGCATTGAGCGCGTTGAGCTTGCCGGGATTGCACAATGTCACCGTGGCGATGTCATTGTCGCGCGAGCTGAGTATCGTGAGTGTGGTTGTCATTGCAGCTGTCATGGTGATTCATGCTCCTTATTTTCCTGCGGCCATTTTATCGGGCTTTACATGACAGCCATAAGCGCTACAGCTCCTGCGGTATAGTCAGACAGATGAAAATCTCACAACAACACTTTGCTTTTTTGCTTGCCGCACTGTCTGCGATCGGCCCGTTTGCAATTGATACTTATCTGCCGGCTTTCCCTGAAATGGCACAGCAATTGGGCGCGTCGGCGGTGCAGATTCAGCAAACACTCACCTTCTATCTGATTCCCTTTGGCTTCATGATGCTGTGGCATGGCACGCTATCAGATGCCCTGGGCAGGCGACGCATTATTCTCGCCGGGCTATTGCTGTTCGGTCTGGCTTCACTGCTGTGCGCTTTTGCTACGCGTATTGAAATGTTGTGGCTTGGGCGCGCGTTGCAAGGCATGTCGTCAGGTGTCGGCATGGTGGTCGGCCGGGCCATGGTCCGTGATGTGCTGCACGGCGCCCACGCGCAGCGGCTGATGGCCAAGGTAGCAATTCTTTTCGCTATTGCGCCGGCAGTTTCACCCATTGTGGGTGGCTATCTTTTGCGCTTTTATGACTGGCGGGGAATTTTTATTTTTCTTGCGCTGTTTACGGGTTTGTTACTCGCCGCTTGCCTGGCTTGGCTGCCCGAAACGCTTGCGGTGGAAAAACGACAATCGCTGCATCCCCTGAAATTATTGCAGGCGTATCAAGACATGCTGAGTCATGGTCTGTTTAATCGCCTGGCGTTGGCCAGCGCATTTACTTTCAACGCATTTTTTATTTATGTCGTGGCGGCGCCGGTATTTCTTATTCGTCATTTGGGGCTCACGCCACAATCGTTTGCAGTGATGTTTGTGCCCCAGGTGATTGGCATGATGGTAGGTTCTTTTTTTTCGGGGAAATTAGCCGGGCGGCTCACGCATCGGCGCACTATCGTGATCAGTTTGGGCATCATGGCTTTTGCCGCCAGCTTGAATCTGATCATTAATCTGACCTTGCCACCGAGCTTGCCCTGGTCGATTTTGCCATTGCCGATTTTTGCTTGCGGCATGTCGCTCTCGATGCCTAATCTGCAGCTATTGGTTCTCGATTTGTTCCCCGAGCGGCGGGGATTAACCTCGAGCACCATGAGTGCGATTTCTACGCTGATCGGCGCGCTATCAACCGCTTTGCTTGTTCCGTTGCTGTGGGATAGCACGCTGGGTCTGTCATTGGGCATGGCGGGATTTTTGGTGTTGGGTGTGATCAGCTTTGCGCTGACCCGACCATCAGACGACGCTCACGCAAGCGCGTAACCCTGGTCGGCCAATGAAAAGTCGGCGCTGGTGATACGCCGTGCAACAAGCCCCGTGGGGATGGCGAAACTGAAAAGTCCATTGTGTCTTATGGCCGCAACGATAAGCTGCCCGAGCAAGGTAAGATCAAATTTTTTATCATCCCGTATTTCCCACTGCTTATGAGTTCTCCCCCTTTCCCCACGCTCTTTTCCCCGGTGCGGGTAGGCGCGCATGTGTTGAAAAATCGCGCCATCATGGGCTCCATGCATTTGCGTCTGGAAACAATGGATCGCCCTCTCCAACGCCAAGCGATGTTTTATGCCGAGCGTGCCCGTCACGGCGTTGCCTTGATGGTGACAGGCGGTTTTTCTCCCAATGTCGAAGGGCTGCTGGAAAAAGATGGCCCGCTATTGGCTACTCCGGAGCAGACGGCGACATTGCGCGGCATTACCGAGGCCGTGCATGCCGAAGGCGGACGCATGCTGTTGCAAATATTGCACGCAGGACGCTATGCGCGAATTCCTTCACCTGTTGCTCCGTCGGTTATTTCATCGCGCATTAATCACAGCATTCCGCGCGAATTGACCGAGGCTGAAATTGAAACCACGATAGAAGATTTTGTGCGTTGCGCTGAGCTCGCTGCGCTGGCTGGTTTTGATGGTGTGGAAGTGATGGGTTCGGAAGGCTATTTACTCAACCAATTCACGGTAACACGTACCAATCAGCGCACCGATGCGTGGGGTGGCAGCGTTGAAAACCGGCATCGGTTGCCGGTTGAAATTGTCCGCCGCATGCGCGAGCGTTTGGGTGTTGGTTTTTTGATCATGTTTCGTATCTCGGCCATAGACTTGGTTGAAGAGGGTGCCGATGCGCATGAAGTCGCGCAGCTTGCACGCGCGGTTGAGGCGGCGGGTGCCGATATTTTGAATGTCGGCATTGGCTGGCACGAGGCGCGCATCCCCACCATTGCATTTGTGGTGCCCCGTGCAGCGTGGCGTTTTGCCGCAGCGCGTCTTAAGCGCGTGGTGAGCATCCCCGTGGTGGCTTCCAACCGGATTAACACACCGGATGTTGCCGAGGCGCTGCTTGCCAGCGGTGATGCTGATTTGGTATCGATGGCGCGACCATTTCTCGCCGACCCTGCCTTCATTCACAAAGCAGAGCACGGGCGTGCGGATGAGATTAATACGTGCATTGCCTGCAATCAGGCGTGCCTGGATTATATTTTTTCGGATCGTCCGGCGACCTGCCTGGTGAATCCGCGTGCAGGCCATGAACTGACGTTTGCAGAAATCAAACCATCGGCTGGCCGACGTCGTATTGCAGTGGTGGGCGCGGGAGTTGCCGGGCTGGCATGTGCTGTCACGGCAAGCGAACAAGGCCATTGCGTTACCTTATTTGAAGCGGCTGAAACAATCGGCGGGCAAATTAACTATGCCAGGCAAGTGCCGGGAAAGCAGGAGTTTAACGAGCTGCTGCGCTACTACCGGCGGCGGTTAGAGGTACTAGGTGTGGCATTGCGACTCGGCGAAAAACCCGATGCTGCCAGATTGGTTGCGGGCAAGTTCGATCGCATCGTTATTGCAACCGGTGTGCGCCCGCGTGTGCCGGATATTCCAGGGATTACTCATGCCAGCGTGGTGAGCTATCCGGAGGTTTTTTCCGGGCGGGTGATACCGGGTCAGCGCGTGGTGGTGATGGGTGCCGGTGGTATCGGCTTCGATATGGCAGAGTTTCTTTGCCACCAGCCAAACGATGCGCAGATAGCACAAGGCTCGATCGAACAGTTTCAAAACACCTGGGGCGTGGATACGTCCCCTGATGCACACGGGGGGTTAAAGGCTGCCGCCCTAGCGCAACCTTTTCGGCAGGTCACGCTGGTGCAGCGCAAACCTGACAAGCCCGGCCGTACGCTGGGGCTCACGACCGGCTGGGCACTAAAAGCAAGCTTGCAGCGCTATGGTGTCGAAATGCTGGCTGGCTGTCATTACGAGCGCATTGATGATGCAGGCTTACACCTCACGGTGAATGGCAAAGCGCAGGTGCTGGCTGCCGATACCATCGTGCTTTGCACAGGACAAGAAACCGAGCGCAGTTTGTTTGCAGCGTTATGTGCACTAGGCGTAACGCCTGATTTGATTGGTGGCGCAGATGAAGCTGCCGAGCTGGATGCTCTGCGTGCAATAGATCAGGGGATGCGCTGTGCGCTGCAAATTTAACGTGAAAATAAGCGTCGTAGAAAGAGAAAGTCTCGCTCTATAATCATTAAAAAGATAATGACTTTTCGGACAGTCAAGGAAAGTTAAGTATTCCGTATCAACATCCCATCGACGGCACTACACCTACAATGGATTTTTCACAATCGGAGGAGCACACCAGTATTCGTGATGCCGTGGGCAAAATATGCGCACAGTTTGATGATCACTACTGGCTGGAAAAAGATCGTGTGGGCGGCTTTCCTCACGAGTTGCATCGTGCCTTTGCTGACGGGGGTTGGCTAGGCATCTGCCTGCCCGTTGCGTACGGCGGTAGTGGCATGGGTATTACCGAGGCTGCGGTGATGATGCAAACCATCACGGCTTCCGGGGCGGGGCTGTCGGGGGCTTCGGCTGTGCATATGAATATCTTCGGGCTGCAACCAGTGGCGGTGTTCGGTACGGAGGAACAAAAACAGCGCATGCTGCCGCCGTTAATTGCCGGACGCGAGAAAGCCTGTTTTGCGGTGACCGAGCCAAATACAGGGCTAAACACCACCCAATTGCAAACCCGTGCCGAGCGTGTCGGCGATCACTACGTTCTTTCCGGTGAGAAGGTGTGGATCTCTACGGCGCAAGTCGCCGAGAAGATGTTGATTCTTGCGCGTACGACGCCACAAGATCAATGCCGTAAGCCATCTTTGGGCTTGAGCTTGTTTTATACCAATCTTGATCGCAAGTATGTTGAGTTGTGCGAGATAGAAAAAATGGGTCGCAAAGCAGTGGATTCCAACCAGCTCTTTATTGATGGCTTGCCGGTACCGGTGGCTGACCGTATTGGCGAAGAAGGTCGCGGGTTTGAATACATTTTGCATGGCATGAATCCCGAACGGATTCTCATTGCTGCCGAAGCGATAGGGCTGGGGCGAGCGGCACTGAATCGTGCCACGCGATATGCTAATGAGCGCATTGTATTTAATCGGCCGATTGGAAAAAACCAGGCTATTCAGCACCCCTTGGCTGAGTCGTGGATGGCGCTTGAGGCGGCCGATCTGATGATGATGCGCGCCGCATGGAAGTACGATCACGGTGAGCCCTGTGGTGTGGATGCGAACGCGGCAAAGTACTTGGCGGCGGAAGCGGGGTTCGAGGCTTGCCAGCGCGCGGTGATGACCCATGGAGGTTATGGCTATGCCAAGGAATACCACGTTGAACGCTACTTGCGTGAGATCATGA
>WOZP01000176.1 GCA_011620215.1 Rugosibacter sp. | reverse complement strand
GCGATATGTTGTATCTGCCGCCGGGCACCGGCCTGCCGGTGCGTGTGCATGGCGCGTTTGTTGCCGATGATGAAGTGCATCGTGTGGTGGAGCATTTGAAGAAGACAGGCTCGCCCGAATACATTGATGAAATTCTCGCGGGCAGCTTAAGTGACGCGCAAGAACTCGGCGCTGGCAATACGGCAAGTAATGATGCTGAGGCCGACCCCATGTACGATCAGGCGGTGGAGATTGTGCTCAAAAATCGCCGTCCCTCGATTTCGCTGGTGCAACGCCATTTGCGTATCGGCTATAACCGCGCTGCGCGCATGATCGAAGCGATGGAAAAAGCCGGGTTGGTTTCGTCGATGAATAGCGCTGGTGGCCGTGAAGTCATCGGGCCGGAAAGATCAGAATAATATTTTCCGAACACGATAAGTTGCGCGTAGCGCTTGCCGAGCAAAGAAAGGGCGCGCATGACCCGCCAAGACAATTTTGCTGTGACCGCACGCAATGATCTACGCGGGGAAACGGCACGATCTTGCCTTATTGGATTGCCCTCTTGCTGGCAACGATAAAAGGCTTGAGCGATAATCACGGCATGAAAAAACTTATTTATATCGTTTACGCGGTTTGCAGCGTCGGCTTTACGCCTGTATCCCTTGCTTCGGGCCTTGATCAACTGAAATATTTTGTTGCCCACACGGCGAGTGCGCGGGGTGCGTTTAGCCAGAGCGTCGCGAGTAAATCAGGCCGCAAGCCGCAGATATCCAGCGGCAGTTTTTCCATGCAACGGCCGGGGAAATTCCGCTGGTCGTATGAAAAACCCTACCCCCAATTGCTGGTGAGCGATGGCGTTTTGCTCTGGAGTTTTGATCCCGAGCTGAATCAGGTGGCGATAAAAAAAGTGGGCACTGCTTTGGGTGCGAGCCCTGCGGCGCTACTGGCCGGGCAGGATATAGAAAAGAACTTCGTGCTGAAGGAGGCGCCATCCGTTGATGGCGTCGAGTTTATCGAGGCCACGTCGCGTACGGGGGAAGCCAGTTTTGAACTGGTAAAAATCGGCTTTAAGGCGAATCAGCCGGTGAGCATGGAAATTCACGACAGCTTTGGCCAAATCAGTAGCCTTGGCTTTGATCGCTTTGAAGTGAACCCCTCGTTAGCGGCCAGCCTTTTTCGCTTTACGCCGCCTGCCGGGGCGGATGTGATGACAGAATAACGCCAGCACGGTTGCGTTTTTTCGGCAGTGGCTGCGTAGAATCCAAACCCTTTTAATCATTCGTCCCCCTTTGCCATGTGGTTTCGTAACCTTCAAATTTTTCGTCTTGCCGATGCCTGGCAGTATTCCAGTCAGGATTTAGCCACCGCTCTTGAACGTGGATTGTTTGTTGGGTGTGGCGCAACCGATCAAATGGCGCGTGGCTGGGTGCCGCCGCGCGGCGTGGAAGGCGAGCTGGTATTCACTCAACAAAAGCAGCAACTGATTGCACTCGGCGTAGAGCAAAAACTGCTGCCCGCTGCCGTAGTGCGTCAGTATGCTCAGGACAAGCTGATCGATATTGAAGCAGCACAAGGCTACAAACCCGGTCGCAAACAGGTGCGTGAAGTAATCGAGCAAATGACGCTGGAGTTGCTCCCGCGCGCCTTTGTCAAGCGTGGCCTGACCTATCTTTGGATTGACCCTGTCAATCACTGGCTGGTGGTGGATGCGGCATCAAGCCAGCGGGCTGATGATGCGATCGAACAGCTTAAATTATCGCTGGGTGACTTGCCATTGAGCCTGCTTAAAACCAAGCTGGCGCCCGCAACAGCCATGACGCAATGGTTGGCCGATGGCGCAGCGCCGGATGGTTTTTCCATCGATCGTGATTGCGAGCTACGTGCCGTAGCAGAAGAACGCGCTGCCGTACGATATGTGCGGCATAACCTGGATAGCGATGATGTGCGTAACCATATCGTGGCAGGCAAAACAGTAACGCGCATGAGTCTCACGTGGCAAGATCGTGTTTCATTCATACTGACCGAACAGCTGCAAATCAAACGGCTGACTTTTCTTGATATCCTGAAAGAAGATGCCGAACGACAATCTGAGAATGCGGATGATTTATTTGCCGCGAACTTTAGTTTGATGTGCGGCAATCTGGAGCAACTGCTAGCCCATTTAACCGAGGCGCTGGGCGGGGAAAGTGAATGATGCTTGGCAAAGCCCGGATTCATCGCAGATGCACATTGCAGGCATAGGGTGGGTGTGCAAGCATGACATTCGGATTGTTTCGGGTGGTGAATGAAACGGGTGCCGCAATAAACTGATGGTCGACACGATATCTCCTCTGCATAGCACACAACTCTCTGTTGCAGCGTTTCTAAAACAATCGAAACAGTGGAGAAACAGCGTTCTGGGCGCCTTCTGTTTTTCTGCGGAGGCTGTCGAAAACCAGAGGCAAGCGGACACCAATGTCCCCTGCATGCACGTCCCCATGCAGCGGCTGGATGCGGTCGATTCAGTCTGCGAAGTCTGGCACGGTAGCGGAGCGCTAACGCAGGGCCAGTCGGGTGCCATCCATTACCGTCATGATGAGGATGTGCTGTTGGGCGTGATTGAGCTACCCGAAGCCATGTTTGCAGCTGACATCGACAAAACGCCGTTACAGCAGGCTACCGAGTCGGCTTATCGACAGATATTTGCGCTGCTGGATGCGCTGCGCTACCCCTATCTGTTCCGCTGCTGGAATTACATGGCTGACATCACCACCCACAGCTTCGGGCTGGAGCGCTATCGTCAGTTCAATCTGGGACGGCAAGACGCTTTCCTGGCCCACGGACGCGATGTGATGGGCAATGCCCCTGCCGCATGTGCCATGGGTTTTGGGCAGAGCGGTTCAGTTCAGAGGCTGCTGCCTACGCTACACATTGCTTTTTTAGCGGGGCGTGCAGTACCACTGAACATTGAAAATCCGCGCCAGATCAGTGCTTACCAATATCCGCAACAGTATGGTCCGCGCAGCCCGACATTTTCGCGTGCCAGCTTGGTAGGTATCAGGCAAAACGAGGTGTTGTTCATATCGGGCACCGCCAGTATTGTTGGTCACGCAACCCTGCACCCCGGCAATGTTGTGGCACAAGCTCGCGAAGCCATTGCCAATATTCGGGCCGTTCTGGCTGAAGCCAATCGCCCGGCGAGTCAACCAAAGTTCGATTTGGCCAGCCTGTATTACACGGTATATGTACGCCGCCCGGCCGATCTGGCGCAGATTCGCGCCGAACTGGCCCACTGCGTGGGCGATGCGCTCACAGCGGTTTATTTGCAGGCTGATATGTGCCGTGAAGATCTGCTGCTGGAAATCGAGGCCACTGCCGTGCATACGACTTATTCAGCAGCAGATCGTCGGTGAGGTCGTCCAGCCGAGCTTGAGCCTGCGAGTGGTGTTTAAGCAAGGCCAGGTGCTTTTTTCAGGGTGTATGCGGTTTGCCTGTTTGGGCTGAAGTGCTTTGTCGTGTTGCAGGAGCGGTAGCAGGATGGGATTTTTGCGTCCCCAGAAAATGGCGTACCCGCTCCATCCACGGCTCGGTGTGGCGGCGAATTTCTGCATCATCTTCGAGTATTTGCTGAATGAGGCTTTGCTTGTGTAGCAGCTCCGGCGTGCTTAATGCCAGGCTGGCGTCACTGGCGATCAGTTCATTACGCAGTGCAGCCACACGGCGCTCGAGCGCGACTAGGCGATCCCAGTTGTTGGCTTGTGCGGCATCGACCATGCGCTGAGACAAAGTGCTGATCTTTTCATAAAGCTTGATTTGCGTCGTCATGGTGCAAATGGTAGCGGCTTGGTATCCGGCTTGTTGCTAGAAACTGCGGCAGGATCGCTAGCTATTTCTGTTTGAACAGGCTGTGGATAGTTTTTGACAGTGACCTGCGGAGCCACTGGCGCGCATGCTTTAAAATACGAACTGGTGATTTTCGGAACAGCAGGGCCGCAAAACATGAGCAAGGAATTTGTCGGGGAAGACCCAACGTCGGGTGATGCCAGCGAGGATGATGATGAGGCGGCGGGAGCCGCCAAGCTGCCTGCGGGCACCAAAAATTACATGACAGTTGCGGGTTACGCCACCTTGCGCGCTGAATTTGAGCAACTGATCAAGGTGGAACGGCCAAGTATTGTGCAGGTGGTCTCTTGGGCGGCAGGCAATGGTGATCGCTCGGAAAACGGTGATTACATTTATGGCAAAAAGCGCCTGCGCGAGATTGATCGGCGGATCCGCTTTTTGAGCAAGCGCCTGGATTCAGCCGTGGTGGTCGATTCGGCTGCACAGGAAAATCGCGAGCAAGTATTTTTTGCGGCGACAGTCGTTGTGTGTGACCTGGATGGCTGTGAGGCGACGTACAAGATTGTAGGCATTGATGAAGCCAGCCCCGGCGAGGGGCTGATTAGCTGGATTTCGCCTCTGGCGCGCGCGCTGTTTAAAGCGCGTGAAGGCGATGTGGTACGCTTTGCCAGCCCGGGTGGCGTACGTGAACTGGAAGTTATCGAGATTCGCTACGAGTAAGGTTCTTGCGAACAGGATTTAAGCGGTCAATTAGCGGTCAATCAGCGCGTCGAATCGCGTGATTGACCCACAACACCAGGCCGAACAGAATCATCGCCCCGGCTTGATGCGCGGCGGCTAGTGGCACGGGCACGCGGAGCAGCAAGGTGCTGACGCCCAACCCCACTTGAACACCCAACCAAACCAGGAGCCAGGCAGCTGCAGGACGGGCAGTGGGCGATTCACTTCTGACCCGCCAGACAAACCACGGAATAAGCCCCAGCAGCAGCCAGGCAATCAGGCGATGATCAAATTGCACAGTAGCCATGTTGCTGAAAAAGTTGAGCCACAGGGGTGTCAGCAAGAAGGATTCCGGGGGCAGGAAATGTCCGTTCATCAGCGGAAAAGTGTTGTAAGCAAGGCCCGCATGAATGCCAGCGACAAGCGCGCCGGAGAGCACCATGAGGAATACCAGCCCGATCAGCACAACACCGAAGCGTCGCGTCAGGTGTGATGTGGTTGAAAAAGTTCCTGAAGGGACGCACAGCGCCGACACTGGTGAGACGGTGACAGCGCGGTGTCGCGGCTGCAAAATGCCCAGCGCGGTCCACAGCATCAACCCGAAAATAAGGAAGGCCAGGCCTAAATGCGCTGCGAGACGATACTGCGAGACACGCGGGTCATCTACCAAACCGCTTTGCACCATGTACCAGCCCATGGCACCTTGCAGCCCGCCGAGGGCGAAAAAACCCAGCACCTTCCACGCTAACCGTCCGCGTAGTTGACCACGGATAAAAAACCAGATGTAAGGTACAAAAAAGACCAGCCCGATGAACCGTCCAGACAGCCGATGGGCCCACTCCCACCAGAAAATGAACTGAAATCCCGCGAGGGTCATGTCGTGATTGCGCAAGCGAAATTCTGGCGTCAGTTGGTATTTGGCAAAAAGTTCTTGCCAATGGGCTTCGGTCAGCGGCGGCAGCGCGCCGATCAACGGTTGCCATTCGACGATGGATAGCCCCGCGTGTGTGAGCCGCGTGACGCCGCCGATGATCAGTGTGGCGAAAACCATAGCGCAGCAAACGAGTAGCCATATGGCAATGGCGTGTAGCGCGCTGGCGAGGCTGGGTAGAGTTTTTGGTGCTGTTTGAGATGATGACATCATGTTTATTCCGATACGGTCCAATGACCTGATTTTCCACCAGATTTTTCCAGCAGGCGAATCTCTTCGAACACCATGCCGCGATCCACTGCTTTGCACATGTCATAAATGGTGAGCAGGCCGACCGAGGCAGCCGTGAGTGCTTCCATTTCTACGCCCGTGCGGCCAATCGTTTCGGCAGTGACTTCAATGGTAATGCGGCAGGCGTCGGCATCCAGCGTAAAGCTCACATCCACGCGGGTGAGCGCAATCGGATGGCACAGCGGGATCAAATCCGGCGTGCGTTTGCTGCCCTGAATGGCGGCAATGCGTGCAATGCCAAGCACATCCCCTTTTTTGGCGGAACCCTGCGCGATCATTGAAAACGTGGCCGGTGCCATGCGAATACTGCCGCTGACTCGGGCGCGGCGTTGGGTTTCTGGTTTGTGGCCCACATCCACCATGTGTGCCTGACCTGCGGCATCAAAATGGGTGAGGGTGTCTATGGGTAAATGCGTGGATGAATCGGTTGGTGAATGCATGAAATACCTTGTCACAATCTCTCGTTGCAGAGCCGCTATCATAACGGCATGAAACTACATTTGCTGCCCCTTTGCCTCGCCCTGGCTTGCGCCATGCCCCTACCTTTGCTGGCCGATGATTTGCCTGACCTGGGGGACATCGCGCAGGCGGATATGTCCCCCGCGATGGAACGGCGCATTGGCGAGCAGGTGTTGAACGAACTTCGGCACGATCCATCCTGGCTGGGTGACGCCGAGGTTAATGCGTACCTTAACCGCTTGGGTAACAGATTAGCAGGACACGCTGAAGGAGGGCCACTAACCGTTGAGTTATTCGCCTTGCGCGATGCTACATTGAATGCGTTTGCCGTTCCTGGCGGCGTGATTGGTGTGCATACCGGATTGATTCTGGCGGCAGAATCCGAATCTGAATTGGCTTCGGTTATTGCGCATGAAATCTCTCACCTCACGCAGCACCATCAGGCGCGGATGATGAATAAGGCCGGACAGGGACAGGTTGCCAGTATCGCGGCATTGGTCATTGCCGTGCTCGCGGCGCACAGCAATCCTGACCTGGCGATGGGGGCTGCAACAGCGGGTCAAGCAGTAAGCATCCAGAACCAGCTTAACTACTCACGTGATTTCGAACGCGAGGCGGATCGCATCGGGCTAGAGCTACTGGAACGATCGGGGTATGACATTCGCAGCATGGAAAGCTTCTTCCTGCGACTGCAAAAATATGGTCGCCTGTATGACAACAATACGCCGGGTTACTTGCGCACCCACCCTCTAACCACCGAGCGGTTAGCCGATATCGGCAATCGGGTACAGGGCCGACCCTATAAGCAAGTTGCTGATTCGTTGGAGTTTCAACTTATCCGCGCCAAACTGCGTGCCGCCGAAGGCAGCGCGCAAGATGCCGTTACCTACTTTTCCAGCCAGCTTAAAAACCATGCCTTTTCTGGCGAGGAAGCAGCAGTGCACTATGGGTTGAGCCAAAGTTATGCTCGCGCCGGCAATCTTGCCGCCGCCGAGAAGTCACTCGATGCAGCGGCCCGATTTAAAGTTGAATCGCCCCTGTTTTTAACCCTGGCTGCGGATCTGCGGCTAAAGCAGAACGATGCCCCCGCAGCGGCAAATATTTTGCGCGCAGCCTACAATCGTTATCCACAAGAACGCGCCGTGGTGTATGCGCTCATTGAGACATTGCTCACCGTGCGTCAGCCGCAAGAAGCGTTAAAAGTGGCCACCGATGATTTGCTGGGGCACTCAACCGATGCCACAGTGCATGCATTGCAAGCAAAAACCTACGCCGCATTAGGCCAGCGGTTGCAACAGCACCGCGCCCAAGCGGAAGCTTATGCGCTGGATGGCCGTTTGGATGAGGCCGTAGGGCAGCTGGAACTAGCGCAAAAAGCAGGGGATGGCAGTTTTTATGAACAGTCGCAGGTGGACGCGCGTCTGCGTGAGTTTCGCGCACGACGCGAAGAGGAAAAGAAGCTCGCCAAGGAAAAGTGAAAAGCCCCTTGCCTCGCCGCATATTTTTCTTTTCGTATGAGCGAACCGGTTGCTACTAAAAAGTCGGCGCTGGCGATACGCCGCGAAGCAAGTCCGCCTCTCGGACGGCGCCATCGTCGGTTTTGTGGCGATGAAGTCTTTATACGATTGCCGTTGGGCGTGTTAGCTGTCAATCTCATCGGTAGTTACACCGGTAGCTATCCGATTTACCTGGCAGGGATACAATCACGGCATAAAACAATGTCATGGAGGCCGGAGTGGAGTTTCTTGCGGATGTCAAACTA
>WOZP01000111.1 GCA_011620215.1 Rugosibacter sp. | reverse complement strand
CGAAAAGCACATCGCCATGCGGTGGTCGTCATAGGTGTCGATAGCGATGCCTGCATTAAAAGTCGGCGGTGGCGAGACGGCGAGCCAGTCGCTGCCCTCTTCCACCACGCCGCCAAGCTTGCGCAATTCCGTCGCCATCGCCGCGATGCGGTCGGTTTCTTTCACTCGCCAGGAGCCGATATTGCGCAGCACGCAGCGGCCGTCGGCAAATAATGCACACACGGCCAGCGTCATGGCGGCATCGGGAATGTGATTCAGATCAAGATCGAACGCCTTGACTTTCCCGGCGCTATTTGGTGCTGCGGCAGCCTCGATAAAATTCTCGCCCCAAGTGATGCGCGCGCCCAGTTTTTCCAGCGCATCGGCAAACCGCACATCGCCCTGAATACTGTTTTTGCCGACGCCTTCCACACGCACCGGCCCGCCGCCCAGCAAACCCGCCGCAAGAAAATAGGAGGCAGAAGACGCATCGCCTTCAACATGTAAAACGCCGGGACTGCGATAGCGCTGCCCGGCGGGAATGATAAAACGCTGCCAGCCTTCACGTTGCACCTTCACGCCAAAGCGTGCCATCAGATTGAGCGTGATCTCGACATAGGGTTGAGAAATCAACTCCGTCGTCATTTCAATCACCGCTGCCTGGCCGCTGAGTGGCAAAGCCATCAACAAGGCGCTGAGAAACTGCGAGGACACATCGCCGCGCAAGCGAATGGGTTGCGCCAGTTGAATCGTCGCGGGGAAAACTTCCAGTGGCGGAAAACCAGCCTCGCCGGTATAACGCACATCCGCACCGACCTGGCGCAAGCCATCCACCAGATCGCCGATCGGGCGTTCATGCATGCGCGGCACGCCACTCAAGCGATAATGCCCGCCGGACAAGGCCAGCGCCGCCGTCAGCGGGCGAATCGCGGTACCGGCATTGCCCATGAAAAGATCAGCCGCTTTTACCGGAAACGCACCGCCACAGCCTTCGATTCGCCATGTCGTGGCATTGATCGCCGTCTCACCAACGCCGAGTTTTTCGAGCGCGGCCAGCATCACCTGCGTGTCATCGGCCACCAGCACATCACGAATCTCGGTCGTGCCTTCAGCCAGCGCCGCCAGCAACAGCATGCGGTTGGAAATGCTCTTCGAGCCGGGCAGGCGGACGGTGCCGACGGCATTCGGTAGCGGGGGAATGTTAATGAATTCCATATTATTTGTATTGCACACTATTCCAAACGTAAACTTTTATTCCACTCTCGGTGGTAGCTCATTCGCCTTTCTTTGCACTGTCGACACCTGACACATCATCAGCGCAAAGGCGCATCTTGCTTAGTCAGCACAAGCGAAGTCGTTGATATGCGCAAGACAGACAAGGAAAGGAAAGCAATTCACCCCGGCTCTTTGATTCCTTTTACTTGATCATATCTATCAGATTGATAGGCTTGACCAGCACCTGCATACCCTGCGGGGTCTTACCCGTCTCAAAGATCGTTTTCCAGAAATTATTATTCTGCTTGCCGCCAAAGACTGACTCAGACAATTCTGTGTTAACCCATACTGGAAGCTCGCCAAGGCTCTTCAAGAACCTGCGCATGTTTTCCCATACTGGCTCAGGGAATCGGCACTGAAAGAGTTTATCTTTAGGATCGGGGTTTCCTTGCATAATGAAATACTGCCTCGCAATCTGCCCCATGTACTGCAGCCAGTTATAGATGATCTCTTCCTTGCTTAAACGGTAGGCTCGTAAGTGGCCATGACTGAAGGTTTCGCCCTTGCGCAGTTTATTTTCAATCTTGTCAGTACCAACACTGTCATCGAACTTGTCGATGTACAGAGATTCAGCAATCAGGTTCATCAGGGCGACAATCTGACTGCGCTCTACTTCGCGCGGGTTCTCCCCTTCTTCCATCTGATAATCAATGGGCGTTTCCAGCACCTCTTGATAAATAAAGAACGAGTAGAAGGTTTTCTCCACCGTGCTGTATGACAACGGGTGATCCGTACCGCGTCCAGACATGTCAATGAAGCTAATCAGTTTATTGTCTGGATCTGATGTCACACCGGTACGCACTGAATCCAGGATGTAACGCTTGATCTCACGCGCCTGTCCCTTGAAATGATTGATCAAATCCCGTTCGGAGAAGTTCAGATCATCATCCTTGCGTCCCGTAGCGATTCGATACCGTTGCAGACGCTCTTGGTAGAGCGTATTACCCAAATGCCGCTGTACCGATTTATCAAATGCAACTTGTTTCAGTGTTGTTCCTGCATTGGTATTGGTTGTGATTAAAGTATCTGGATCAGGGTCAATAAATACCCTCACTGGCAGCGACTTTGCGCCCAGCATTATTTGTGCTGCCGCCTTATGCTGTCCATCAAACACATGAATAGCACTACGATTATCTTTGCTGGAAATCCATCCTAAAGGAACATGTAATTGAGGCCGTTTATTAAAAAATTCATCAACCAGTTTGGAGATATTGCTGCCGATTGAACGTGGGTTGATATGCGCGTCATGTGCCAAATACTGAATCGGCAGTTTTGCAAAAAAATAGCGAAAGCCGCTTAACTCATCCACATAGATCGGCAGCGTCCTTACTGTGTTGTCTCCCAGCTCACTGAAACTATAGGACAAGGTATTGTCGATCAAGCTAAAACCCAAGGAGTGATTACCACCCCCGGCCTGGACCAGCAAATGGCCAAGATTGGGCGATGAATTCTTGGCTGCCAGATTTTCCTTCAGCTGCAAAAAGCGGCTGAGGATGCGTGCTACCTCCAAATTAGAAGCCTGTTTGGAGCGATTGCAACTTGCATGGGTCAATGCAAGGTTAACAGGATCATCTTTGCCTCCCACTTTCAACGGCACGACATGATCAATGTCGATCACATTTTTTTGCACAACCAGATCAATCGGCTGCTCGCAAATAAAGCAATTGCATTTCTGTGCGAGATGCAGACTCTGAATGAGTTGCTGACGGTCTTCATCAGATAGGCGGCTAAGAAATAGTGATGACATGGATTGAGATATGTTTTAAACGGTCAGAAAAACAAGGGGGTATCACGGTTCTTTTTGCCCACCAGCCGTCCCATCAGCGCCGACTTTGCGGACAACAGTAAACCAAATGGACCAGGCCGGCCGCTAAATTGTTATAGCAAATTTCTCGCGTAACTTTCGGATTCACTTTGCAGCCAATCGGTCACGCCAATAGCCGAGACGTCGGCTGTCATGCGCAATGGCGATAATTTGCGCCTGGTCACCCAGGATGCGGTAAATCACGCCATAACGAAAATGCTTCAAGTGGCAGCGCCGCAAATTGTGCCCTAACGGATGCCATGCCTGCGGATGCATCCGAATACGGCCAAGCGCCTCATCTATATCAGCGGTAAAGCGGTAGCCCAAACCCGCCTGCTCAGCTTCCAGATACGTGAAGGCCTCGTCCAGTTCAACTTGAGCTGCTACCGAAAAACGGAATTCCATCAACGGCGGTATTTAGCCATGACCAACTCAATGGCAAGCAGTGGCATTTCGCCGCTATCGATCGCGGCACAACGGTCTTCGCATTCACTGATCCACTGCGCTTCCAAATCGCTATCAACTGGGCTCACCAAGCCAAAAAGCGCATCCAGCAGCTCAGCCTGCTCCTCGGTCGGCCACGTCTTGGCCATTTCCACAACCGCTTCCACACGTACATTCATCGCCCAGCCCTCCAAACTCGCTATACAACAAACAACAAACAAGATGATAGCCCGGCTATTCTCCGACCGGCAACAAGGACTCCAGCCACGCATCTCGCCGTGTACGGGCGGTGTCGAACATTGCCTGTAAACCTTGGGCATCCGCTCCGGCTAGCAAACCGCGGGTGCGCATCAATTCGGCCATATAGGCATCCAGCTCAACCAGCAGCGCAGCTCGGTTGGCCAGGCAGATGTCACGCCACATTTCCGGATGGCTGCTGGCAATACGCGTGAAATCGCGGAAGCCGCCGGCGGCGAAGCCAAACAATTGGTCGGCATCCGCGCGCTGGGCGAATTCATGCACCAGCGCAAAAGCCAGCAAATGCGGCAGGTGGCTGACCGCAGCAAATATCTGGTCATGGGCTGCGGCATCCAGTTGCGACACTTGCGCACCACAGGCTTCCCAGGCACGCTGCACGAGCGCGACCCGTGCTGCCGAATTTTCCGCCAGCGGCGTCAACACCACGCGCTTATCCTGAAAGAGATTGGCCTGGGCGGCCTCGACCCCGCTTTTTTCGGCGCCCGCAATCGGATGCCCCGGCACAAACTGGGCGATTTTTTCACCGAATGCGATCCGCGCCGCAGCGACCACATCCCGCTTGGTGCTGCCGCCATCAGTCACGATGGCATCTGGCGGCAAATGCGGCGCCAGCGCCTGCATCACCGGCAACATCTGCCCCACGGGCATGGCCAGGAACACCAGGTCGGCATCCTGCAAGGCATCCGCCCAATCGCTGGCGATGCGGTCAATCACGCCGCGCTGTTGCGCCGCGACCAATGACGCCTGCCTGCGGCCAAGGCCAACCACTTCACCGACCGCGCCGGCTGCCTTGAGCGCCAGCGCAAACGAGCCGCCAATCAGCCCGACGCCACAGACGACGACTTTGTTCAGCATCATCCGTGCAGGGCTTTTTCCAGCGACGCGAGAAAACGCTGGTTTTCCGTTTCGCGGCCGATGGTCACGCGCAAATGATTGGGCATGCCATAGCCGCCCAGCGGCCGCACGATCACGCCCTGTTTGAGCAGGCGCTGGTTGATGGCCGCACCATCGGGCACGGCGATGGTGATGAAATTGCCATGCGATGGAATATGTTCCACGCCCAGATGCTTCACCCCACTGATGAGCTGCTCCATGCCCTGACGGTTGAGCGTATAGCTTTCAGCCAGAAACAGATGGTCGTCCAGCGCGGCCAGCGCCGCGGCCAGGCCGAGGTTGCCGACATTGAATGGCTGGCGCACACGGTTCATCAGGTCGGCGACTGCGCCCTGCGCCACCGCATAGCCCACGCGCAACCCGGCCAGCCCGTAGATTTTGGAGAATGTGCGGGTCACCACCAGGTTCGGGAAATCCCTGACCCAGGCGATGCTGTCCACCCGCTCGGCCGGTGGCAGATATTCGGTGTAAGCCTCATCCAGCACCACCACGACATGCGGCGGAATACGCTCGATCAACGCACGGACATCGGCATATGGCAAAAATGTGCCCGTCGGATTGTTCGGATTGGCGATCCACAGCACGCGCGTATCCGGACGAATGGCCGCCAGCAGCGTCACCGGGTCATGGCCGTAGTGTTTTGCCGCTGCGACAATGGTCTCGCCACCGGTGATTTCAGTGACCAGCGCATAAATGGCAAACGCATATTCCGCGACCACACTGGAACGCCCGGCCGAGAGGAATGCCCGCGCCACCAGATCAAGCAGGTCATTCGAGCCATTGCCCAGCACAATCTGCTCCGCCGTCACGCCATGACGCTCGGCCAGCGCGGCGATCAACTCGAACTGATCCGGGTAGCGCTCGGCCCCGGCGAGCGCCGCTTCGATGGCCCGCCGCGCCAGCGGGCTCATGCCCAGCGGATTTTCATTCGACGCCAGCTTGATGATTTGTTCCTGCGGAATGCCCATTTCACGCGACAACTGGGTAATCGGCTTGCCCGGAAGATACGGGGAAATGCCGCGGATATAAGGTAATGCCTGGGATGCCGTGCTCATCATGAAACCTCAGTAAACCGCTTTGGGGTAAGAGCCGAGACGCTTGACAAAACCGGCGCGGCTTTCCAGCCCGGCCAGGGCACTCGCCACCGCTGGCTCCTCTTGATGGCCTTCGATGTCGATATAGAAAACATATTCCCAATGGTTGCCGCCCAACCGGCGTGCCGGGCGGGATTCGAGGCGGCTCATCGAAACGCCATTGTCGGCGAAGGGCGCCAGCAGGTGATGAATCGCGCCAGGACGGTTTAGAGTTGAACAGATCAGCGAGGTTTTATCCGCACCGGAAGGCGCGGCGTCATGCTCGGCGATGATGACGAAGCGCGTCGTGTTGCTCGGGTCGTCCTCGATGTTGGCGGCGAGTATGGGCAACCCGTAGAGCGCTGCGGCTGCCTCGCCGGCGACGGCGGCAGCACCTGCTTCGCTTGCCGCCAGTCGCGCCGCCTCGGCATTGCTGGCCACGGCAACACGCGGCACATTCGGCAGCTTGCGGTTCAACCACTCGTGGCACTGGGCCAACGACTGGGCATGAGAATACACACACTGCACTTCGTCCGACGAGTCGACCTTGCCCATCAGGTTGTGGTGGATGGGCAAGGTCACCTCGCCGCAGATCATCAACGGTGAGGACAGCAGCAGATCCAGCGAGCGGCCGACGGCGCCTTCGGTGGAGTTTTCCACCGGCACCACGCCGTAAGGGGCATTGCCGGATTCAACTGCGCGGAAGACGTCGTCGATCGCGGCGCACGGCAACAAGGTCGGCGCACCGCCGAAATGCTTGCGTGCAGCGGCTTCGGAATAGGTGCCCGCCGGGCCGAGATAGGCCACGGTCAGCGGCTGCTCCAGCGCCAGGCAGGCGGACATGACTTCGCGCACGATGCGCTGCATGGCCACCGCCGGGAGCGGGCCGGGATTTGTCTCGGCCACGCGGCGCAGCACCTGCGCTTCGCGCTCCGGGCGATAGATGTTGCCCTGCTTGATCTCGCCGACGCGCTGGGCCAGCCTGGCCCGCTCGTTGATCAGGCGCAGCAGTTCGCTGTCAATGGCGTCGATGCCGACGCGCAGCTTGCCCAGTTCTTCTTCGTTAGCCATGGGTACGCTCGAACTCCTTCAGGTAAGTCACCAGGGCCTGCACGCCTTCAATGGACATGGCGTTGTAGATCGAGGCACGCATGCCGCCGACCGACTTGTGTCCCTTCAACTGGAGCAGGCCCGCTGCTTTCGCGCCGGACAGGAAGTCTTCGTTCAGCGACTCGTCACGCAAAAAGAAAGGTACGTTCATGCGCGAGCGGAAAGCCTTTTCCACGTGGGTCTGATAAAAATCCGTCGAATCCAGATAGCCATAAAGCAACTCGGCCTTGGCGATATTGCGCGCTTCCATGGCCGGCAGCCCGCCCTGGCGCTTGAGCCACTGGAAAACCAGGCCGGCAATGTAAATGGCATAGGTCGGCGGCGTGTTGTACATCGAGCCATGCTCGGCCACGGTCTTGAACTCGAAGGCCGAAGGGCAGATCGGCAAGGCGCGGTCAAGCAGGTCATCGCGCACAATCACCAGGGTCAGGCCGGCAGGGCCGATGTTCTTCTGCGCGCCGCCGAAAATCAGCCCGTAGCGTGAAACGTCGATGGGCCGCGACAAGATGTGCGAGGAAAGGTCGGCGACCAGTGGCAGGTCAGGCCGGCCCAGCGCGCGCATGTCGGGCAGTTCATGGAACTCGACACCGTCAATGGTTTCGTTGGTGCAGATGAACAGATAAGCCGGATCGGCGGAGAGATCAAAAGTCGGCGCTGGCGGCACGGCGAGAAAGGGCCCCTGTAGCGCACCGGCCGCGAGATGCGGCGTGCAATACTTCTTCGCCTCCTTGAAGGACTTCACCGACCACGAGCCGGTCACGACGTAGTCGGCAACCTTCCGCGCGCCGAGCAGATTCATCGGAATGATGGCGTTTTCGGCAATCGCCCCGCCTTGCATGAACAATATTTTGTAGTTGGCCGGCACCGCCAGCAGTTCGCGCAAGTCGGCTTCCGCCTGGGCGATGATGCCCGTGAATTCCTTGCCGCGATGGCTCATCTCCATCACCGACATGCCCGAGCCGTGCCAGTCGAGCATCTCCGCCGCCGCCTGGCGCAGCACTTCCTCGGGCAGCACGGCAGGGCCGGCGCTGAAATTGAAGACGCGGCTCAAGGCCAACATTCCCCCTTCTTATGTTGAGGGCAAGGCATGGCGGCATTACGCTCAGAACGCCGGCTCATGTCTCGCTGCTCTCCGCGCCATCTTCGCCTTCGACTACGCCATCACCCCCATCACCCTCCTCTTCGGCCTCGACCACTTT
>WOZP01000157.1 GCA_011620215.1 Rugosibacter sp. | reverse complement strand
CGTTAACGTGCGGTTTCGTGCGCTCAAACTTGCTTTTTGCCATGTCAGTTACCTCAACAAAGAGTCAATAAAGTTCAAAAAATGGTGCCCATGACGTGGATCGAACACGTGACCTCTCCCTTACCAAGGGAGTGCTCTACCACTGAGCCACATGGGCGAAACTTGCCTCTTACAATCTGGAGCGGCGAGCGGGAATCGAACCCGCGTCATCAGCTTGGAAGGCTGAGGTTCTACCATTAAACTACCGCCGCTCACTTAACTTTCGCTTAAATTTCAAATGCTTAAAAAATAACCACACCCTGCATACTGCTTTGCGATCCCAGTGAATCATTACAAAATAAAATAACGATACAATTCACTCATACTAGCGACTGCTGGTGGAGGGGGAAGGATTCGAACCTTCGAAGGCTGAGCCGTCAGATTTACAGTCTGATCCCTTTGACCGCTCGGGAACCCCTCCAGCGTAACCGCGAATTATCTTCATTTTTTGTTGTGGCGTCAACACTCATTTCTATTTATCGATTTATTTGCCAATAACCACGGCCCCGTTACGGCATACATTTCTCCAAAAATATCTGAAAAGTTTCGGAGTCATTATGAATACATACCAGCACTTGCACGCGCTACCGCAAGGCCTTGTTAGCGATTTGACTGCCCGCTTTGGCGCTCGTTTCACGGTCGCAGAGGCCGTGCGGCTTCATCATGGAAAGGATGAGTCATCTCACCCGCCAATGCTGCCTGACGCAGTTATCTTCGCTGAATCCACCGAAGAGGTGGCCGCAATACTCGCCTGTTGCAATGCTTTCCGAACACCCGTCATTGCCTATGGCACAGGAACCTCGCTTGAAGGACATATTCTCGCAGTACAAGGAGGGGTTTGCATTGATCTTTCTGCGCTGAACAACGTGGTTGCTGTGCGTGCTGAAGACATGGACGCCACCGTGCAATGTGGCGTTACCCGCAAGAAGCTCAATGAATGGCTTAATGGTACGGGTTTGTTTTTCCCGATTGACCCTGGCGCAGATGCGAGCTTGGGCGGTATGGCAGCGACCCGCGCCTCCGGTACAAACGCCGTGCGCTACGGCACCATGCGCGAGAACGTGTTAGGCATGACCGTCGTGCTCGCTGACGGACGCATACTGAAAACAGGTGGCCGCGCACGCAAATCTTCTGCCGGCTACGACTTAACCCGTCTTATGGTTGGCTCTGAGGGCACCTTGGGCATTATCACTGAACTCACTGTGCGCCTGCACCCGCTGCCAGAAGCCATTGCCAGCGCGGTATGCGCCTTCCCCAGCATTGCAGCTGCCGTCAATACGGTCATTCAGACGATACAAATGGGGGTACCCGTCGCCCGTATGGAGTTGCTCGATGCGTTAGCTATTTCAGCACTCAATCGTTACAGCAAAACCACTCTGCGCGAAGACCCCACGTTGTTTTTTGAATTTCATGGCTCGCCCGCTAGCGTGCAAGAACAAGCAACGCTGGTGGCAGACATTGCCAAAACGCAAGGTGGTCATGACTTTGACTGGGCCACGCGTCCTGAGGACCGTAGCCGTCTGTGGCAAGCACGGCACGACGCGCTTTGGGCAGCGCTAGGCTTAAAACCCGGGTCGCGAGCCTTATCCACTGATATTTGCGTACCTATTTCTCGGCTGGCTGAATGCATTGCAGAGACAATTGAAGACATTGCAACGATCAATCTTCCCAGCCCCATTGTTGGCCATGTCGGCGACGGAAACTTTCACGTCGTGCTCCTGCTTGACCCGAACAATCCGGATGAAATCACCCGCGCGCATGACTTTGCCACCCGTCTGGCACACCGCGCAATCAGCATGGGGGGCACCTCGACCGGCGAACACGGTATCGGGCTTGGCAAACGCGACTATCTCATCCCCGAGCACGGCGCGGTGGCGATTGATGTCATGCGCGCAATTAAACAGACGTTAGACCCGAACAATATTCTCAACCCAGGGAAAATTCTGCCGTCCCAAAAATAAACTGGCTTCGCAGCGTATCGCCAGCGCCGACTTTTCTTGCACTACCCTGTCCACCAACGCTAGAGCACTGCAGTAAGATGGCGCATCACATCCGAGGAAAATCACATGAGTGCGTTACCTAATAACAATCCGATGGATCCAATGGAATTTTTAAAGTCACTTTGGGGCAGTACGAGCATACCGTTGCCAGGACTTATGACACCAACGCTGGATACGGATGAGCTCGAAAAACGCATCACCGACCTCAAAGCGGTTGAGGGCTGGCTTAAAACCAATCTCAGTGTCCTGCAAATGACCATTCAAGGACTTGAAGTTCAGCGCGCCACGCTAACAGCACTGCAAGCGATCAGCCAATCCGTCGGGTCGGCGGAGCCTGGTGAAAATCCGTCTGCCAATCCGACTCTGGCTGCACTGTGGCCCTGGAATCTGATGCAGCCGAACGCAGCCAATCCAAACTCTGCGGCTGAAAAATCGCAAACAGCGCAGGCAGCGAACAAGCCTGCCGCAAAATCCACCACAAAAGCTCAGCGCACTCAACGCACTTAAGCGGTGCAACTAAATCACGCCATCGCGGCGCAGGGTTTCAATTTCATCGGCAGAATAGCCAACAGCTTGCAGCACCGCCGCACTATCTGCCCCTGCCGCTGCTGCCGGTTGCATATCAGGGGGCGGCCAGTGTGACAGCTTGAAAGGCGGTGCACACTGGCTCAACCCCGCCTCATCCACAATGATTTGCCGCGCAATAAACTGCGGATGATTCACCGCTTCATCTACGCGCAAGACCGGCGTGACGCAACAATCCAGCGGGACCAGCGTTTTTTCCCAGTGCGCAAGCGGCTGTGTTTTTATCACCGCTGCCAGTGCTGCACGGGCATCTTTCATTACTACGGCACTGGTCATCTCTACCGTCGCCAGGGCAGGCAAGCCTACTGCGGCGCATAGCGTGCGCCAGAACTTGGATTCAATCGCACCCACCGCGAGATAACGATCATCCGCCGTTGCGTATACCCCGTAACCGGGTGATGCGCCTGTCATTTCACCTTCACCACGATGCGCCAACCCCTCCGGGATTTGTGTTGCGGCTAAAGGCAATACTGAGTGCGCCAATATCGCATCCGCCATGGCCACATCCACATGGCACCCTTGACCCGTAGCCTTAGCGCCGATCACTGCGGCCAGCACGCCGACCAAAGAAGTAAGACTGCCCCCGAGTAAATCGCCAATCTGAAAATCGGGGATTGCCGGGGCGCTCCCCGGCGTGCCATTTTGCGCAAGCAAGCCTGTCATCGCGATGTAGTTAAGATCATGTCCGGCATAATGCGCCCACGGCCCGGTTTGTCCGTACCCTGTAATCGCGCAATACACAATTCGCGGGTTAATCGCGCGCACGGCTGCATAACCGATACCTAGGCGATCAACCACACCGGGACGAAAGCTCTCGAAAATAACATCCGCCGTGGCAGCTAATCGCAAAAAAGCCGCAACGCCTGCTGCTTGTTTTAAATCCAGCCGCAGACTTTTCTTGTTGCGATTCAGCATGCGAAAAAACGGGCTGTCTTTCCCCTCTGCGTTCGCCTGGTCAGCCCCGGGGCCAAAAGTACGTGCATAGTCGCCCAGCCCCGTGTCTTCAATCTTGATGACCTCTGCACCCTGATCTGCCAGATGCAAAGTAGCCATCGGACCCGGCAATAACCGGGTCAGATCAAGTACACGCAGGCCAGTTAACGGACCACGCGCCGCCTTGTCAGCGCCGACTTTCATCACATCAGCTATAGGTATAGAACCCACGTCCGCTCTTGCGGCCCAAATAACCCGCGCCGACCATCTCCTTGAGCAGGGGGGCCGGACGATATTTCGAATCATCAAATCCTTCATAGAAAACCTGCATCACGGCGAGCAGCGTATCCAGCCCAACCATGTCTGCCAGCGCCAAAGGACCAATCGGATGGTTGCAACCGAGCTTCATGCCTTCATCAATCGCTTCGGCGGATGCCAGGCCTTCTGAAAAAACAAAAATAGCTTCATTGATCATCGGGCAAAGAATTCGATTGACTACGAAACCAGGGTTATTTTTAACCGTGATGGGATATTTGCCCAGCGCCTGTGCCAACGCCTCAACACGTGCATGGGTTTCATCCGAAGTTTGCAAACCACGAATGATTTCCACCAAAGCCATTACCGGCACCGGGTTGAAAAAATGCAGCCCGATAAACTTATCCGGATGGGCCGTTGCTGCCGCCATATGGGTAATCGAAATAGAAGAGGTATTGCTGGCAATAATCGCATTGGGGCCGATCACGCGTTCCACATCCTTGATGATCTTTAACTTCAAGCCTTCATTCTCTGTGGCCGCTTCAATCACAATATCCACGCCACTCATATCGGCCATATCGGTTGTTGTCTGGATGAGCGAAAGTGCAGCTGCTTTTTGCCCTTCGCTGATTTTCTCTTTCTTGATCAAGCGATCCAGGCTGTTCGTAATGGTCGCCAACCCTTTTTGAATTGCCGCCTCATTAATATCCAGCATCACCACCGCAAGGCCTGACATTGCACAAGTTTGCGCGATCCCGTTACCCATGGTTCCGGCACCGATAATGCCGACTTTATTGATAGTCATTCCCTGTTACCTTTTCGTGAGTTAAATTTTTTATCGCGTTTTTTATTGCTATAAGGTTTACATATTGCGTCGATATTGACCACCAACTTCATACAGTGCATTTGAAATTTGTCCTAGCGAACAATGGCGGACTGCGCCCATGATTATCTCGAACACGTTGTCATTCTTGATCACCGCCTCGCGCAAGCGCGCAATCCACGCTTGGGACGACTCCGCATGCAGCGCATGAAACGCGGCCAGCCGCTGCAACTGTGACTGCTTTTCATCTTCAGTGGATCGCGCCAGTTCGATCTCGCCTTGCGTGCCATCCGCATGGGGATTAAGAAACGTGTTAACGCCAATAATCGGGTAGGAACCATCGTGCTTGCGGTGCTCATAAACCATCGACTCTTCTTGAATCTTGCCGCGCTGATAGCCTGTTTCCATAGCGCCCAGCACACCACCGCGCGAAGCAATGGCTTCAAACTCTTTTAGTACCGCTTCTTCTACTAGATCGGTCAATTCGTCGATGATAAAAGCCCCTTGATTCGGGTTTTCATTCTTCGCCAACCCCCACTCGCGATTGATGATCAGCTGAATCGCCATCGCGCGCCGTACCGAGGCTTCCGTCGGCGTTGTGATCGCTTCGTCATACGCATTGGTATGCAGGCTGTTGCAATTATCATAAATCGCAATCAGCGCTTGCAACGTCGTGCGAATATCGTTGAAATCCATTTCCTGCGCATGTAGCGAACGGCCGGACGTCTGAATGTGATACTTCATCTTCTGGCTGCGCTCGTTTGCACCATACCGATTTTTCATCGCCACCGCCCAGATGCGGCGTGCAACGCGGCCAATGACCGCGTACTCCGGATCCATGCCATTGCTGAAAAAGAAACTCAAGTTTGGCGCAAACTCATCAATGGACATCCCGCGCGCCAGATACGCTTCGACAAAAGTAAACCCGTTGGCCAGGGTAAATGCCAATTGCGTAATCGGATTCGCCCCTGCCTCCGCGATGTGATAGCCGGAAATGGAGACCGAATAAAAGTTGCGCACCTGATGCTCGACAAAATACGCTTGAATATCGCCCATCATCTTGAGCGCAAATGCTGTCGAAAATATGCAGGTGTTCTGCCCTTGGTCTTCTTTCAAAATATCTGCCTGCACTGTGCCGCGCACGTTAGCAAAAGCAAAATCGCGCAATGCATGCGCTTCATCCGCGTCAGGCTCCCGGCCATGTTTCTCGCGGAATTTATCAGCTTGCTGGTCAATCGCCGTATTCAAAAACATCGCCAGTATCATAGGCGCCGGGCCGTTGATCGTCATCGACACCGAGGTTGCCGGATCGCACAGATCAAATCCTGAATACAGCACTTTCAAATCATCCAGCGTGGCAATGGAAACGCCGGAATTACCTACTTTGCCGTAAATATCCGGACGCAGATCCGGATCGCACCCATATAGCGTGACCGAATCGAATGCCGTAGACAAGCGTTTGGCGGGCATGCCATCTGATAGCCGGTGAAAGCGGCGGTTTGTACGAAACGCATCGCCTTCACCCGCGAACATGCGTGTGGGATCTTCGTTTTCTCGCTTGAAGGCAAACACACCGGCGGTATACGGAAATTCACCCGGCACATTTTCACGCAGCAAAAACTTGAGCAACTCGCCTTCATCCTCAAACCGTGGCAGCGCCACTTTGCGAATCCGGGTACCAGACAATGACTCGCTCACCAAAGGCGTGCGCTTTTCTGTGCCGCGAATCCTCACCACGAATTCGTCGCCCGCGTAGGCGGCTTTTGTTTTTGGCCAAGCAGCTAATAATGTGCGGGATTTTTGCGTGAGTTGGCCATCTTTCGATGCAATCAGCGCATCAAAATCTGTCGCATTTTTCTGGTGCTGAATGAAAATATCTTTCGCCGTGATTAATGCCTGCCGCTCGTGAGCAATCTGTGCCTGCGCTTTTACATGCTGGTGATAACCACGCACGCACTCCGCGATTTCCGCAAGATAGCGCACACGCTCCGGCGGCACAATCGCCCGGCCGACAGAAGAATGCTTGACCGTCACGGCTGGCAACACGCTGGGGGCAAACGCCAAGCCATGCCTCAACAGACGCGGAATCAACGCCTGATACAGAGCGGTAACGCCGTCATCATTGAATCGGGCTGCCATGGTGCCGAACACCGGCATATCCTCGGCCTTTTCAGCAAAGCGCTCATGGTTGCGTTGATACTGCTTGCGCACATCGCGCTGCGCATCTTCAGCACCCTTGCGATCGAACTTGTTGATGGCAACAAAATCCGCAAAATCAAGCATGTCGATTTTTTCCAATTGAGAAGCTGCGCCGAACTCTGGCGTCATCACATACAAGGAACAATCGACCAGCGGCACAATGGCTGCGTCCCCCTGGCCGATGCCGGAAGTCTCCACAATGATCAAGTCAAAGCCAGCGACTTTGCAGGCGGCCAGCGCATCCGGCAGCGCGCGAGAAATTTCGCTGCTGTTTGCATTGTCAAAATTACGCGTCGCCAAGGAGCGCATATAGATGTTCGGATGCTGAATTGCATTCATGCGAATGCGGTCTCCGAGTAACGCCCCGCCCGTCCGTTTGCGCGAAGGGTCGATGGAAATTACTGCGATTTTCAAACGATCGTTTTGATCCAAGCGAAAACGACGGATCAACTCATCGGTGAGCGAACTTTTCCCCGCGCCGCCGGTGCCGGTAATGCCTAAAGTCGGCGTTGGCTGACTGATCGACTTTGCGGCGGCTTTATCCCATAAAACCTGCTTGTCTTGCACCGGCCATGCGCCGTTTTCCAGCGCCGTAATGGTCTGGCTTAACACCCGCCGATCCCCGCTTTCGAGCGCTGCCCAATTGGGCAATGCCGGCTGAGTCATTGACGCATCACAACGCATCACCATATCGTTGATCATGCCTTGCAAGCCAAACGATTGACCTTCTTCAGCAGAATATAAATGCGCCACGCCATAGGCATGCAGCTCTCTAATCTCTGTGGGCACAATCACCCCACCGCCACCCCCAAACACCTGGATGTTCTCTCCGCCACGAGCTTTGAGCGAATCAATCATGTACTTGAAAAACTCGACATGCCCACCTTGATAAGACGATACGGCAATGCCGTGCGCGTCTTCTTGCAAAGCGGCGGTCACGATCTCGTCGACAGAACGATTATGCCCAAGATGAATAACCTCAACCCCCGTCGCTTGCAGAATGCGCCGCATGATGTTGATCGATGCGTCATGGCCATCGAATAACGATGTTGCCGTCACAAAGCGTATTTGGCGCGCGGGCTTATAAGGCGTCTGTGCCAATTTGGGAGCGGTCTGATTCATGTGACTTATTCTAAACCAAGCATCCCCTTACAATCTGTTGTCCAGGGTGCCTAGAATAGTGGCCTACGCGGCACACCGCACCTGCCTTGTGCCGTATCA
>WOZP01000158.1 GCA_011620215.1 Rugosibacter sp. | reverse complement strand
CTGCATCAAGCCTTCAGCGGCCAACTGTAAGGGGAAACCAGCCATGCCATCCCAAAGCAAGCCCCCTGTTGAAAACACGATCAAGGATGACTTGCCAGAGCAGTTTTCCCTGTTCAGCAACGCGGAACCGGAGACCGCCGAAACGGAGGCGGATGCCCCGCCTGCTGGCCGGTTCAGCAATTTCGTGGTCTATGTGGATGAGAGTGGCGACCACGGCATGCAGACGGTTGATCCAAACTATCCGGTTTTTGTGCTGGCGTTTTGTGTGTTCTACAAACGCCATTACTGCGAAAAGGTTGTGCCTGCGCTACAGAAGTTCAAATTCAATCACTTCGGTCACGACCATGTGGTGCTGCATGAGCATGAAATCCGCAAGGAAAAGGGCAGCTTCAAGTTCCAGAGTCGCCATCACAAACATGAATTTCTGGATCAACTGACGAGCATCATCGAGGCCAGCAACTTCATTCTCATCAGTTGCGTGATTGACAAGGGGCGATTGCGCGACAAGCAGGAGCAGTTTTCCAATCCCTACCATCTGGCACTGGGCTTCTGTCTGGAATCGCTGGACGAGTTTTTGCAGGAGAAAACCCAGGACGACGCGCTGACTCATGTGGTGGTCGAATGCCGAGGCACGAGAGAGGACAATGAGCTGGAGTTGGAGTTTCGACGTGTCTGCGATGGCGCCAATCGGCAAGGCAAACGGCTGCCTTTCGAGATCGTTTTTGCGGACAAAAAGACCAATTCGTCGGGCTTGCAATTGGCCGATCTGGTGGCTCGCCCCGTCGGTTTGAGTGTCTTGCGCCCCGATCAGGAAAACCGGGCGTTTGATGTGTTGAAGCGGAAGTTCTTTTGCAGCGGTGGCAGAGATACGGTCGGTGAAGGCTTTGAGAATTGGGGGTTGAAGATATACCCGCCCCCAGAAAGCGAAAGGCCCCGATGAATCTCACCGAGGCCACGACGCCGACCGGGAACCCCCAGTCCACTTGAGCGTGGATTATAGAACAACCAAACAGTTGTGGCCAAGGCAATGTTTGGCAATTTGCTCAAATGCCGGGAGTGGACGTGGGTTTCTTGATCGGGTTTTAATTGAGAGGGACAAACAATCATGAATGAAGCAGAAGCCAGACGCCTCGAATCCCTTTACCAGCAGAAACTGACCGCCCTCGACGACTTGAAAAAATCCCTCCTGCACCAAGCCTTCAGCGGGCGACTTTAAGGAATCAACCCATGGCAGTTCAACCCGCATTTTTCGAGACCCAGGCTATCCGCCGTGTCTATGACGAAGCTACAGAAACCTGGTGGTTCTCGGTCGTCGACATCGTGCAGGCATTGACCCAGCAGCCCGACTACCAGACGGCGCGCAAATACTGGAACAAGCTGAAAGAACGACTGGGCAAGGAAGGCAGTGAGTCGGTGACAAATTGTCACCGACTGAAATTGACCGCCGCCGATGGCAAGAATTATCTGACCGACGTCGCCACCGCCGAAACCCTGCTGCGTTTGGTGCAGTCGGTGCCCAGCCCGAAAGCCGAGCCGATCAAGCTGTGGCTGGCCAAGGTGGGCTTTGATCGCATGCAGGAGATGGCTGACCCGGCGTTGTCGCTCGACCGCGCCCGCGAGACCTGGCAGAAGCACGGGCGCAGCGAGAAGTGGATACAGCAGCGCATGACCGGGCAGGAAACGCGCAACAAGCTGACCGACTACTGGGCCAAGCACGAGATCAAGAAAGGCGAGGAATTCACCCTCCTCACCAACATCATCCATCAGGAATGGTCGGGCGTGAGCGTGAAGGCGCACAAAGCGATGAAGGGTTTGCAGGACATGGGTAGCCAAATAAGCCTGCGCGACCACATGAGCGAGGCCGAACTGATTTTCACCGCGCTGGCCGAGTTGTCGACGCGGCAGATTGCCGAGACGGATGAGGCGTCCGGCATGGCTGAAAACAAGGCGGCCGCCACCAAGGGCGGCACGATTGCCAAGCAGGCGCGCAAAGCGCTGGAGGCGAAGACGGGCAAGCCGGTGGTGACGGGCGACAATTTCCTGCCGCCGGGCAAGGCGAAGCCGCGTAAGATAACGAAGAAGCCATGAATCGCCGTCCCGTCAGCGCCGACTTTTGTGGCAGAGAGTGAGTCGTTGCCGGTAGGTGCCCTCGCATTCGCCACGCATATAATGAGCCGATATGGAACGGATTCAATCGATCAACCCCGACCGCCTTGCCTGGTGTTACGCTGACCGCGGCGTGACGCTGGAAGCCTGCGCGGCCGAGGTGGGCATCGCGGCGGCGAATCTGGAGAAGGTGATGTCCGGGGAACCCGGCCTGACCTTCAACCAGTTGCGCAAGCTGGCCGAGTTCTTCGGGCGCGGGGTGCTGTTCTTCCTCGAACCCGGCCCGGTGGACGAAGCGCAGGTGCATACCCCGCAGTTCCGTACGCTGGCGAACCAGAAGCCGGAGCTTTCCGCCCGCGTCAAGGCTCTGATCGAGCGCGTCGAACGCCAGCGCGCCATCTTCCTGAGCCTGCGCGAGGAACTGGACGACGCCGACCTGCCGCGCTTCGCCCCGCCCGATCTGGCAGGGCTGGGCATTCCCGCCGCCGCGCGCGCGGTGCGCCAGTGGCTCGGGCTGGCCGACGCCAACGATTTCGAGAGTTACCGCCGGGCGGCGGAAGCCAAGGGACTGCTGGTATTCCAGAGCAACGGCTACAACGGCAAATGGCAAATCGCCAAGGAAAGTCCGATCCTCGGCTTTTCCCTGTACGACGCGGAGTGCCCGGTTATCGTCGTGAAGAAGCTCGCCGCCGAATCCCGCCAATGCTTCACCCTGATGCACGAACTGGGGCATCTGCTGCTGCACAAGACCAGCTCCATCGACGACGACCACGACCTACATTCCCACGACGGGCGCGAACACGAGGCGAATGCCTTTGCCGGACATCTGCTGGTGCCGGACACCTTTCTGAAGTCCATCCGCGATGCCGACCGGCCCGCCGAGGCTACCGGTTTCGACGACTGGTTGGCGGAACAGCGCAAGGCCTGGGGCGTCAGTGGCGAAGTGATCCTGCTGCGCCTGCTGGATGCGGGACGCTTGTCGCGCCGGGACTATGCGGCCTACCGCACCTGGCGCGACCAACCGATGGGCAACCAGGAAGAAGCTGGCGGCAGCCGCGCTTATCGTCACCGCGAGCCCAAGCATGTGTTCGGCGATACCTTCGTGCGCACCGTGCTGGACTCCCTAAGTGCTCGCAACATCACCCTGGCCAAGGCCAGCAGCTACCTGGACAATCTGAAGATCAAGGACGTGCATCTGCTGGAGCGCCACTATGCGGGTGTTTGATGCGTCATCCATGATCTACGCTTGGGACAACTATCCCTTGCAGCAATTTCCGGCTTGTGGGAGTGGATGGCGGATCGGATCGGGCAAGGCGAGTTGGCGATGCCGAGCGTTGCGCTGGACGAGGTGGCGCACAAGGTGCCCGAATGCGCGGAGTGGTTGAAGGCTTGCGATATCGAAGTGCTCGACATCAACAACGCCATCCTTCAGGATGCGATGCGCATCAAGAATCTGCTGGGGATCGTGGGGGACAAATACGGCGGTGGCGTGGGCGAGAACGATCTGTTCATCATCGCCACGGCACACGCGCATCGGGCCGAGTTGGTCACGGAAGAGAAGTGGCAAGCGGCGCCGCCTAAAAATCTGGAGAAATGCAAGATTCCTGCGGTGTGCGACATGCCGAGTGTCGCGGTTCGCTGGCTCAAGTTCATTGATTACATCAAGTTGTCCGGCGCAGTTTTCCGGTAGTTCCGTTCTTGATCGGGTTTTGATTATGGCTACTGAAATACCAAAGCGCCAGCAGCCAAACTCTTTTCCGATCAACGCACTACGGATTGGCAAGACGGTGAAAGTTTCTTGATTGGGTTTGATGATTGAAACAAACTGGCTGCCCCAAAAAACGAAAGGCCCCGATGCTCTCACCGAGGCCACGACGCCGACCGGGAACCCCCAACCCACTTGAGCATGAATTTTAGAAGATTTCGCCGATGCCGCCGTACCCGCTTCGGGGCATTTCATCCCGCCGTCCCGCCAGAGCCGACTTTTGCGAAGCGATATGTCGTTGCTGTCGACACATCGCAAAAACATGTCGCTAAACGCGTGCTTTTTGAACATGAGTCAAGTGACATGTTAATAAATTCGCAGCTCATCTACATGTTCGTCTGATCGACATATCCCGACCATGTGTCGATAAAAATCTAAATGATCGACACATTGTGTTGACATGTCGATTTGATCGACATAGAGTGCGGTCGTGTCGAAAAATTTGAATAAGTTAAACATGACTGTCGAAAGCTGGAAGCCTGAGCGCGCCTACAACACTCTCCCTCGCTTGCCACCGGCAAGCGAGGTGGAAACCCGTGCGGTGTTGAAGCAGTGCATCACCGCGCGCGCGGCGTTGGCCGAGTTGAAGCAGGCGGCGGAGCTGATTCCGAATCAGGCCATGCTGATCAATACCTTACCGCTGCTCGAAGCCCGCGCCAGTTCGGAAATCGAGAACATCGTGACGACCACGGACGAACTGTTCCGCCATGTGGGCAATGAGGCCCAGGCCAATCCGGCCACCAAGGAAGCCTTGCGTTACAGCCGCTCGCTGTTCGAAGGCTTCCGGGCACTGAAACAAACCCCGCTCAATACACGCACCGCCGAGCAGGTGTGCACCACGATCAAGGGCGTGGAGATGTCGGTGCGTCGCACGCCGGGCACGACGCTGATGAACGACAAGACCAGCGAGACCATCTATACCCCGCCCGAAGGCGAGGGCTTGCTGCGGGATCTGCTGGCGAACTGGGAACGCTATCTGCACAACGAGACGGAACTCGATCCCTTGATCCGCATGGCGGTCGGCCATTATCAGTTCGAGGCGATCCACCCGTTTACCGACGGCAACGGCCGCACGGGGCGGGTGCTGAACAGCCTGTTCCTGATCCAGGAAGGATTGCTGACCTTGCCTATTCTGTATCTGAGCCGCTACATCATCCAGCACAAGGCGGACTACTACCGCCTGCTGTTGCAGGTTACGCGAGAGCAGGACTGGGAGCCCTGGCTGCTTTACATCATCAAGGGCGTGGAGCAAACGGCCAGCTGGACGACGGCAAAGATTGCAACGATTCGCGCCTTGTCTGACCACACTACGGACTATGTGCGTGCCAGCCTGCCCAAGGTCTATAGCCACGAACTGGTCAGTCTGCTGTTTCAGCTGCCGTATTGCCGTATCAGCAGCCTGACCGAGGCGGGCATCGCGAAGCGCCAGACGGCCTCGCTGTATCTGAAGCAGTTGGTCGAGGTCGGCGTACTGAGCGAACTGGAGGCAGGGAAGGAAAAGCTGTTCATTCACCCCAAACTGATGGCTCTGCTGTCGAGCGACAGCAATGAATTTGTCCGCTACGGAAAAGCCGCTGGATGAACGAAGCCGAAACCCGCGCCGAGCATATCGACCCCGCGTTGGTCTCCGCAGGCTGGGGTGTGATGGCGGGCAGCCGCATCCGGCGTGAATATCCGATTACGCCGGGGCGCATCGAGGGCGCGGGCAAGCGCGGCAAGGCGCTCACCGCCGACTATGTGCTGGAATACCGCAACACCAAGCTGGCGGTGGTGGAGGCCAAGGCGTGGGATAAACCGCTGACCGAAGGGGTGGGCCAGGCCAAGGATTACGCGGGCAAGCTCTCGATTCGCTTCACCTACGCCAGCAACGGGCAAGGCATTTACAGCATCGACATGCACACGGGTGCTGAGGCTGAGTTGGCGCAGTATCCGTCGCCGGAGGCATTGTGGAATCTCACGTTTGCCGCGCAGAATGCCTGGCGTGACCGCTTTGCCGCTGTGCCGTTTGAAGATCGCGGCGGTTATTTTCAGGGGCGTTATTACCAGGATATTGCCGTGGAGCGCGTTCTGGCCGCAATAGCCGAGGGGCAGGAGCGCATTTTGCTGACACTGGCAACCGGCACAGGCAAGACCTTCATTGCTTTTCAGCTGGCGTGGAAGCTGTTCCAGTCGCGCTGGAATTTGCATGGCGAACCCACACGACGGCCGCGCATTTTGTTTCTGGCGGATCGCAACATTCTGGCGAATCAGGCATTCAATGCGTTTTCAGCTTTTCCCGAGGATGCGCTGGTACGCATCGAGCCTGCCGACATCCGCAAAAAAGGCAAAGTGCCCAAGAACGGCAGCATCTTCTTCACGATTTTTCAGACTTTCATGAGCGGGGCGGAGAAGGACGGACAGCCCGCACCCTACTTTGGCGAATATCCGCCGGATTTTTTCGATTTCATCATCATTGATGAGTGCCATCGCGGTGGCGCGAATGATGAGGGCAACTGGCGCGGCATTCTCGAATACTTCTCCCCCGCCGTGCAGCTTGGCCTGACGGCCACGCCCAAGCGGCGCGACAACGTAGACACCTATGCTTACTTTGGCGAACCAGTGTTCATCTACTCGCTCAAGGAAGGCATTAACGATGGCTTTTTGACGCCCTTTCGCGTCAAGCAGATTGCCACGACGCTGGATGACTATGTTTATACGCCGGACGACACGCTGGTCGAAGGCGAGATCGAGGCGGGAAAGCGGTATGAAGAGGCTGACTTCAACCGGATTATCGAGATCAGAGAAAGGGAGAAAAAGCGCGTCGAGATTTTCATGGGGCAAATCGACCAGCGGGAAAAGACACTGGTGTTTTGCGCCAACCAGGCTCATGCGCTGGCCGTGCGCGACCTGATCAACCAGACAAAAGCCAGCACAGACCCGAACTACTGCCAGCGCGTGACAGCGAATGACGGCGCGCTGGGCGAACAATGGCTGCGCGATTTTCAGGACAACGAAAAAACCATCCCGACGATTCTGACCACGTCGCAAAAGCTTTCCACCGGCGTGGATGCGCGCAATATTCGCAACATCGTGCTGCTGCGGCCGATCCATTCGATGATCGAGTTCAAGCAGATTATCGGGCGCGGCACGCGGCTGTATGATGGCAAAGACTACTTCACGATTTATGACTTTGTGAAGGCACACCACTATTTCAGCGATGCGGAATGGGATGGCGAGCCGATAGAACCAATCGAGCCGGAACCCAGGAATTATCCACTGAGCCCCTCTATTGAGCCACCTGCAGCCCGCGAACGCGAGCCGACAGCGGACTATCCGCCACGGCAGAAAATAAAAATCAAGCTCGCCGATGGCAAGTCGCGCACCATCCAGCACATGACGGCAACCAGCTTCTGGCATCCCGATGGCACGCCGATGTCGGCACAGCAGTTCATGGAAGCGATGTTTGGCAAGCTGCCAGAGTTTTTCACGAATGAAGACGAACTACGCGCCTTGTGGAGCGTGCCGGATACGCGCAAGAAGTTGCTGGAGGGGCTGGCCGAAAAAGGCTTTGGCCGCGATCAACTGGCTGAAATGCAGTGCATCATTGAAGCTGAAAAAAGCGACTTGTTCGATGTGCTGGCGCATGTAGCGTATGCACTGGCACCGCTGACCCGCGAAGAACGCGCCAACCAGGCGATGGCGCGGATTAGCACCCATTTCAACACCCCACAGCAGGTCTTTCTCGATTTTGTGCTCGCGCACTATGTCAGCGCAGGTGTGGAAGAGCTGGATGCGGCAAAACTTACCCCGCTTTTGCGCCTGAAATACCACGACTCGCTAGCCGATGCGATAGCTGATCTGGGCACCCCCGGCGAGATCAACAAAGTGTTTTCAGGCTTTCAAAAATACCTTTATCAGCCAGCGGCTTTATCCCTGGGCTAATCTGGGCGAAAATAGCGGCTTGTTTGCTTTGTGTAGTTGATTTGCCGACTTGCTTTGTGCCCTCGCGCAGGAAAAAGGATAGCCACACCATGCTGTTAATGATCGACAACTACGATAGTTTCACCTACAACCTGGTGCAGTATTTTGGTGAGTTGGGTGAAGAGGTCAAAGTATTTCGCAATGATGAAATTACCCTTGCACAAATTGCAGCACTGGCGCCTGCGCGCATTGTCGTCTCGCCGGGGCCTTGCTCACCCGCTGAGGCGGGTATTTCGGTGGAAGCAATCAAGGC
>WOZP01000063.1 GCA_011620215.1 Rugosibacter sp. | reverse complement strand
CGCGGTGCCGAAGCGCTGCGCCCAGTATTTGCGATAGGAAGTCAGCGGCTTGGGCTGTGCGGATAGCGAGGGGAGCGTGGGTGACATGGTGGTTGGGGGCAGGCACACAAAGCGTGCCTGGGGAGGCATTATAAGGACGCACTGCACCAACACGTGAAATACATTGATTGCGTGCGATAACTACAAAGTAACTACAAAGTAACTACAGAGTAACTACAGAGTAACTACTACAGAATCAATGCGTGGCAACGAAGCAGGAAAAAAGCCCTGCCAGACGGGTCTTGCACGCTAAATCTGCCCGATACGCAAGCGGCTTTGCGAGGGCACGTGGCGAGCTAGAAAATCCATTTGGTCGACCAAAATGCGGCGGTTGCTGAGAATTAGGTATTCCGCTTTGTTCGGCACGTAGGGCGCATAGGCAAGTTGCATGCGGGCTTGTTCGGGCGTGCGCCCCCCCTTGGATTGGTTGCAGGCACGACAAGCGGTGACAACATTCATCCAGGCATCACGGCCGCCTTGAGAAACCGGTAGAACGTGATCGCGCGTTAGCCGATGGGGAGGGAATTCTTTGACACAATAGGCGCAGATGCTGCGGTCACGATGAAACAGTTCGCGATTTGATAATGGGGGGATTGGACGCAGAGCGCGGCCAAACAAGGCTTTGCCGCGAATGGCAATGATGCTGCGTGTACATAAAGTGGAGCGCTCCCCGGTGATGCGGTTTTGTCCGCCATAAAAAGTGAATTCCGTATCACCTGTATCCCACGCTACGAGGTCGCGCGCCACATAAACGCATGCATGCTGCCAAGTAACCCAGCGATGCGGTACGCCATATTGATCCAGAGTAAGAATCAGCGGATAGGAAGTCATCTCGTAGAATCCTGTAGTTCAGTAAATTTAACAGAGTGCGATGACTTTTGATAGCAGAGAACAACGTGGGTTAACCCGGCGACAGCTTTGGTTTGCGCTGCTGTGCTCGTTGTTTCTGCACGGTGTGTTGTTGTCATTGGGCGGGTTACGCCAGGTGCAGCAGGAATCAGCATCTGGTTCGGCACCCGGGTTAATCGCGCGTTTGCGCTTGGCACCTGCGGCCATGGCGCCAGCCACTCCGGCTGTTACCGCAGGGCCACCGCCTGTGCCTGCGCACCTACCTGTGCATAGGCGACTGATGCCCCCGGTGTTAACTTCCGTGTCGCCAGGGCGCCAGGAACAGCAGAGCTTTAAAGTGCCCGTTGCACAGTTGCCGGATCGCACTTTGCCCATGATGACCGATGCTTTACCCGCGAAGCAAGCAGCCGGATCAGCTGAGCCGGTAAGATCCGCGACAGTGCCCGGCATGTCGGTGGCGGCAACAAATGATCAGTCGGGTGATCAACGCGACAGACAGCAAAATGATTTGCAAAATCCGGCGTCTGCTGCGGGATTGTCTGCCGAAGGCTTGCGGCGGTATCGGTTGGGGCTGGCAACGCAGTCGCGACGCTTTAAGCGTTACCCGGCACAGGCGCTCGCCGCAGGTTGGGCAGGCACGGTGGAGATTTTTCTTACAGTGGATAGCGCAGGATTAGCAACGGTAGTCTTGAATAAATCCAGTGGTCATGCAGCGCTTGATCGGGCGGCGCAAACCATGATTGAAGCGGGTGCGCAGCACACGCCTGTGCCAGATGTGTTGCGCGGCAAGGCTTTTTCGGTTGTCTTGCCGGTGGTGTTTGATATCAACGATGGGTGAGGCGCGGATTAAGTCCGCCGTTTAAAACAGGTTTGCTTTAGCGCGTGTCCTGCTGGGGCGATAGCGGAGGCGAGATGGTTTCTTCGTGAAAACGAAAGTGTCCTGTGCGGCGGTCGGCAAAGTAATGGCGCAAAGTGATATGTATGGTGCGAAACGCGATGTCATTCCAGGGAATTTCCTCCTCGTTAAACAAACGTAATTCCAGCGTTTCCTCGCCTGCAGAAAAATCCAGGTCGAGCAACTGTGCGCGATAGATCACATGCACTTGATCAATGTGCGGCACGCTGATGAGGCTGAACAGATTATCTAATGCAATGCGTGCGCAAGCTTCCTCCGAGGTTTCGCGAATAGCTGCATTGGCAACCGTTTCACCGTTTTCCATAAAACCTGCAGGTAGCGTCCATTTGCCATAGCCTGGTTCAATGGCTCGCCGACACAACAAGATGCGATCACCCCATTCAGGCAGGCTGCCAACGACCAAGCGCGGGTTGCGGTAATGAATCGTGTCGCACGCCGTGCATACATGACGCAAAAAAGAGTCGCCCGCCGGTATTCGCTGACTGACAGGTGCGCCACAAACGCTGCAGAATTTCAGAAGGGGATCCATAACGAGAGTTTAACGCGCCAAAATGTTTTGCGTTGGTGCATAAGTATTTCATGGAATCCGCATGAGTTACTCTTTTCTCTCATGTGCAGATACGGCGAATATGTAAGCAAAAACCTTACAAATAGATGTATCCAATTCGGACAATAGAATGGTTTTTCCATTGCTATCTTCCTTGTCTCTGTCTGTGCAATCATGCAACTGCTGTAACTCCAGTTGGGAGTTGAGCAAATGAGTACGCCGTGAGTATTAATGATATCTACTACGAGGGAGTGCATGATGAAAACTGATGCCTACAACGATATAAAAGAAGTCAACCTTTCCTATTTGATGTTGGCGCAAAGCATGGTTCGCTCGGATCGTGAAGCGGCCATTTTTCGGTTAGGTATCAGCGAAGAAATTGCCGATGTTTTGATGCGCCTCACGCCAGGTCAAGTGCTGAAAATGGCTAGCTCAGACATGTTGTTGTGCAGCTTCCGTTTTGACGACACCTTGCTGCTTGATTTGCTCGCCAATCACGAGCGTGACCGAGGCGCCGCGCATGTGCATGCGGCGATTCTCGCCGCCGGTCGTCCTGTTGCCACGATTGCTTGATGTACGGTTTTTCCTGATTTTTTCGTATTTTTGATAGTGCGGAGGCGTGAATGAAGAATAAATCCGTTATTACAGAGGCGAATGAAATTCGTCTGGCGGTTGATCTGGTAAAGCTCGGTGCTCGGTTGCAACTGCTCGAAGCGGAGACCAATCTTTCTCGTGAACGCCTGCTCAAGCTATATAAAGAGGTCAAGGGAGAATCCCCTCCCAAAGGTATGCTACCTTTTTCAACCGACTGGTTTATGACCTGGCAGCCGAATATTCATGCCTCCTTGTTCATGGCGTATTACCGTTTTTTTCAGAAACATACGCAATTAAAAGGGCTGGAGCTGATCATCAAGTCTTACCGCATGTATGTTGAGCAGATCGAGCGAGGCAGTATGGATGTCGTGCTTTCGCTCACGCGGGCGTGGACCATGGTGCGGTTTTTCGATGCAAAAATGTTGCAAATGGCCACCTGCCGCGAATGTGGTGGTGATTTTGTCACCCATGCGTATGATCCTACCCGTGGATATGTGTGCGGGCTGTGCCATATGCCTGCACGTGCTGGAAAAACCCGCCGGGCAGCTGAGCTGGCGCTTGCCGCTGCGGAAGTCTAAAGGGCCTTAACCCTGTAAAGTAATGGCGAAGCGTCGGCCGCGCTTCGTCACGTCTGTGTCAGGCTGAGTGCAACTGCTTCAGCGACTTTGATGCCGTCAATGGCGGCCGATAAAATTCCTCCGGCATAGCCTGCCCCTTCCCCGGCAGGAAACAGGCCGCGTGTATTCATGCTTTGATAATGTTCGTTGCGTGTGATGCGCACCGGGGACGATGTGCGAGTTTCTACCCCTGTCATTAAAGCGTCTTCCATGGCGAAACCGCGAATTTGTTTGCCGAAAGCGGGCAAGGCTTCGCGCAGTGTGGTGATAACAAATTCAGGCAGGCACAAAGACAGATCGGTGAGATGAATCCCCGGGGTATATGACGGGTGCACCTCACCCAGCACGGTGGAGGGTCGTTGCGCAAGAAAATCGCCCACCCGCTGCGCGGGCGCATAGTAATTGCTGCCGCCGGTGACAAAGGCAATTGACTCCCAATGCCGTTGATACTCGATTCCGGCAAGCGGACCCCCTGAATAATCGGCCGGTGTAATGCCCACCACAATGGCGCTGTTGGCGTTGCGCTCATTGCGTGAATACTGGCTCATGCCATTGGTGACCAAACGTCCGGGCTCAGAGGCCGCAGCAACCACCGTGCCGCCGGGACACATGCAAAAACTATAGGCTGAGCGTGCGTTTTTAGCGTGATGGACGAGTTTGTAATCCGCCGCACCCAGAACAGGGTGTCCGGCCGCTTTGCCGTAACGCACCTGATCAATGAGCGATTGCGGATGTTCAATCCGCACGCCAATCGAGAACGGTTTGGCTTCGAGAAAAACACCGCGTGCGTGAAGCTGGTAGAAGGTATCGCGCGCGCTATGGCCCACCGCCAGAATCACATGATCGGCGGCGATATGTTCTCCGTTGGCGAGCAGCAGGCCGCGCACTTGGCCTTGCTCGATTTGAATATCAGTCATGTGGCTTTGAAAGCGAATTTCACCGCCAAGCGCCTCAATGCTGGCGCGCATGTTTTCCACCACCGATACCAGGCGAAATGTACCGATGTGGGGTTTGGCTACATACAGTATTTCTTCTGGCGCACCTGCTTTGATAAATTCGGTCAATACTTTGCGGCTGCGATATTCTGGGTCCCGAATCTGGCTGTAGAGCTTGCCATCAGAAAAAGTGCCCGCGCCGCCTTCGCCAAATTGCACATTGGATTCCGGATTGAGTATGCCCTGGCGCCAGAGCTTCCAAGTGTCCTGGGTGCGTTCTCGAACAGACTTCCCTCGTTCGAGAATCAGCGGGCGAAACCCCATCTGCGCTAAAAGCAAACCCGCAAACAAACCGCACGGCCCGGTGCCAACCACCACGGGGCGCAGCTGTTTCTGCGCTGGTGTTGCTGATATTGCGGGTGCTTGCGTGACGAAGTGATATCGCGTGTCCGGTGTTTGGGCGATATGCGGGGTACCTTGCAGGCGGCTTGCCACCGCCTGCTCGTTTTTCAGCGTGACATCCAGCGTATAGGTGAGAATAATGGCCGAAGACTTACGTGCATCCACGCTACGGCGATAAATTTGAAAGTCGAGCAGTTCATCAGGCGCGATGCCGAGGCGCTTGATAATCGCCGCCCGCAAGTGGTCTGGCGTGTGATCAAGGGGGAGCTTAAGTTCAGTAAGGCGCATGGCACGTTGGGATCAATGCGGTCGTAGCGGTTGCGCGTTGGTTTTTACATTGACCTGCAACGAGCCTTCGCTAATCACACAAAGTGTCAGGGATTAGTGACAGCGTGACTATCCCGCAGGAAGTATTCCGTTTCACCAAAACAGGTGCCGGGTAAGCCTTTGTGTTGCTCATAAGTGACGGCAACGCGCTGCCCCATTTGACTGTTGAGTTTTGCAGCAAGTGCATCGTCGCGTACAGTGAAGAAAAACTTTTCCGGCATGGAGCCGGGAACCGCGACCAGAGTCAATTCGCCTTCCCACGTTTTGCATAGCCAGCCCTTGCGCGAGAGCTTTTGCACAAAGCCCGCACGCTCGCCATCCGAATAAGAATACTGGAATGCCAACCAAACATAGGCAGCAAACAACAACGGCACAATCAGCAAGGGAATGATCAGAAATTTGAGCATCCCTGATTTTGCGGACTTGGCAGGCTGAGTAGGTTGAGCCGGAGTGTTTGCGTTTGTCATTGAGTTTACAGGCAGGGGAGTAAAAACTCAGACCAAAAAACTAGGCTGAACGTTATTTAACCCGGTTGCGATATTCTGCTGTGCGGGTGTCAATTTCAATTTTGTCGCCAATCTCGACGAACAGCGGCACAGGTAGCGTAAAGCCGGTAGTGATTTTGGCGGGTTTCATGACTTTGCCAGAGGTGTCGCCTTTTACTGCGGGTTCGGTATAGACAACTTCGCGCACGACGCTGTTTGGCATTTCAACGGAAATCGCTTTGCCATCGTAGAACACCACTTCAACCGGCATGCCATCCTCAATGTAATTGACGGCATCACCCATGTTTTCGGCTTCGACTTCATACTGGTTGTAATCGGCGTCCATGAAAACAAACATGGGCTCGGCGAAGTAAGAGTAAGTGCACTCTTTGCGATCGGGCACGACTTGGTCAAATTTATCGTCGGCCTTGTAGACGGCTTCAGACGCAGCGCCGGTAAGCAGGTTCTTGAATTTGAATTTGACCACTGCCGAGCTACGGCCGGATTTGTTGTATTCGGCTTTTTGTACAACGAGGGGGTCATTGCCGACCATGATGACATTACCGGCGCGGAGTTCTTGGGCGATTTTCATGAGTTTGCTTCCAGCAGAATGGGACGAGAAGAAGGATAATTGACTATTTTAGCCGGTCAAGGCAGAACTGTACAAGATTGCTGGCAAGATTCGTTTGCCTGGCGAGCGCAGCAGACCAGTGCTGCGTTGCGGGAGTCAAGGCGGGCAGCGCAGCGGCAAAGGCGGGCCAATTGAGTTCGCTTATGCCATTCCAGCCGTACCAGAAGGCGTTTAGAGCATCAATTGCCGTATCACCAGCGCCGACTTTTTGTATGTAACGATGAAGAAAAGCGTCGAGCTTTACTCGATGCACATCGTCGGCTTGCGGGTAAATCTGCCAGACAAAAGGTTTGCCCGCCCACTGGGCGCGTACGAAAGAATCCTCGCCCCGCACGAAATTCAGGTCACAAGACCAGAGCAGTTCATCAAAACGGGATTGCGGCAAAAAGGGCAGCGGGTGCGTGCTCAATGCGCCATGCGTGAATGTGGCAGCGTTGCTGCCCGGTTGCAACAAATGGACGGGACGATTTTCTTGCGCCAACGCTTGTATCAGTTGCGCGATGGGCGCGGCGGGATAGCTGAACAGGGAAATGCTCAGCTCGTTCGGCGCTTTTTCCGGTAGGCCGAATTCGGCGCGAAAAGCGGCGGCATCGAATGCTCGGCGACGGTCGTCATAGTCGGCTTCACGCAGCAAACCACCACTATGCTCATCAAATCCAGGAAAGAAAAAATGTTTGACCAGCGGCAGACGCGGGTGAGGTGAAGGCATAAGGTGCATCTTGCCAACCCATTCTTCGGCCGAGAGATAGTCGAGATTGAGCCACACGGGTTTTTTCTCGCGCCGCGCCATGGCCTCGATATAAAACTCGGGCAGCGTGCAGGCAAAGGCTTCGATGACCACATCGGCCGATCCATTGGCTGGCAGTTCATGAGGCCAGGGCACAACGGCGACCGGACTTTGGGCATGGTCAGGGGCGAGCTGATCGAGCGGTGCCGGATTGTCGATGTACAGCCGCACTTGCCAGCCGTATTCCTCGCCCAGTTGTCGGGCAAGACGCCAGCACACACCGGCGTCGCCATAGTTATCGACGACGACACAAAAAATGTCGCAGCGAATCGTGCGTGCAGCAGGGGTGGAAGATAGCGCGTTCAGCATGAGAGGCGGTATCCTATCCGAATGAATTCGACCGAAGGAAGCGCAAAGCCACTTTTACGCTGTACGGAATGCCCGCGCCTGGCAATTTTTCTTGCGGATGTGCGCGGCAACTATCCGGATTATCACGCGCGGCCGGTGTTGCCCTTTGGCGACCCGAAGGCGCGCCTGTTGATCGTGGGTCTTGCGCCCGGCATGCATGGCGCCAACCGCAGCGGTCGGCCATTCACGGGCGACTATGCAGGCATTTTGCTGTATGAAACCTTGCATGCCTTCGGCTTTGCTTCGCGGCCAGTGTCTGTCGCGGCGGACGATGGCTTGCAATTGATCGACTGCCGCATCACCAATGCCGTGAAATGTTTACCGCCGCAAAACAAACCGGAAACGAGCGAGATAAAAACCTGCAATCGCTGGCTGGCAGAGGAGTTGATCGCCGCGCCTGAGGTGCGCGTGATCCTCGCCTTGGGGCTGGTGGCGCACAAGGCCGTGCTGATGGCCGCCGGGCTCAAGCAGTCGGCCTTCGCTTTTGCACACGCCGCGCGTCATGTGCTGCCGGATGGCCGCATACTCATCGACAGTTATCATTGCAGCCGTTACAACACGCAAACACGCCGTCTCACCAGCGCCGACTTTTCGCATGTCTTCGACCTCATCCGCAACGAACTTTGACAGCCGCGGTTTTCTCGCCACGCTGACGGATGCGCCGGGCGTGTATCGCATGCTCGATGCCAGCGGTGGCGTGCTGTACGTGGGCAAAGCGAAAAACCTCAAGCGCCGCGTGGCGTCGTACTTTCAGAAGACCGGCCACAGCC
>WOZP01000200.1 GCA_011620215.1 Rugosibacter sp. | reverse complement strand
CTCACCTGATTGGTGAAGGTCGAAAAAGCGGGAAAGTTCAATATTCATCGGTGATTCAACGACGTCGGAAGTGGTCAACTGAGGTTTCCAGGATGATCCGTGATCGTGATTTTTTATCGGTTGGGTGATGCGCGAGAAATCAAGTCGAGCAAAAAACTGGCTGGAATGGCGTAGCTGATCCCTGATGGCTTTTCAAGCATGGATTCTTTTGTTCCCTTGACGAAAACCATGTTGAGAATGCCAATGACTTCACCAGTATCCACGTCGAATAGCGGGCCACCACTATTGCCGGGGTAGGCGGTGGCATCCAGCTGGTAGATAGAAAACAAGCCACTGCGCAAACGCCGAATGGGTTTCCCTTTAAGCTGGGCAGAGTTGCCTGCAGGCAGCGCGATGGGTGTAATTGAGGAAATGATGCCGTGGTGTGTTACCGGCGAAAAGCCAAGCACGCCCCCAATGGGAAAGCCGATAAAGGCGATGGTTTGTCCTTCATGCACGTCAGCAGCCGATTTGATTTTCAGCGCGGGCAGGGGTGGGCCGGAAATTCTTAAGAGTGCCAGATCATGGTCCGCATCGGTGACTTGCAGACTGGCGTTACGCCGGGTGAGCCCGTCACCTTGCCTGACCAGCACAGCTAGTGTTTCCTGCTGTGCGGCATCGAGCGCTGCGGCAATGACATGTGCGTTAGTGGCAATCACTGAGCCATCACCAAGCGCAAACCCCGTGCCACGCATGAGGAACGGCGGGCTGCGTAATTGGCTAAAGGTGCCCACAACCACAATCGATGGTTTGATAGCCGTTATTGTCTCTGGCAAGTCTGCCTGCGCGGGGAGTGCTGTCAATGCCAGGGCCAAGGTGGCTGCAAGGGCTGGCAAGCCGCGGGGAATGCGGAATTCAAGCCAGCGGCTGCAGGTCATAGCTTGGCGCGTGCCATGCGACGCGCAATTTGAGGAAGGCTCGGCGATGGTTCCGTAATGGCCGGATCAAAGGGGTGTTCGCGTTGCGGAAATACCGCGAGAATACGCTGTACATAATTGCGGGTTTCCGCATAGGGTGGAATGCCAAGGTAGCGGTTGACTGCGCCTTCGCCCGCGTTGTACGCCGCCGCGACGAGAGTGACATCGCCTTTGAAATAGGCTAGCAGCCAGCGCAGGTAAGCCAGGCCGCCACGCACGTTCTGTTCCGGATCAAACGGTTTTTTGACATTGAAGCGAGCGGAGGTGTCAGGAATCAGTTGCATGAGCCCCTGCGCATTTTTGGGTGAAATGGCATGGGGGTTGAGGTTAGACTCGGTATGCGCCACAGCGTAGGCGAGTCGAGGCGAGACGCCATATTCGGGCGCAAGACGGCGGATCAGCTCGGCCAGGCGTCGCTGCTTCTCATTGGTAATAACCCATTCGATTTCATCGCTGGCGGAGACTGTTTCGCGCAGACACTCGGGGGGTTCAGTCATGGGTTGCCCAACGAAGGGCAACATTTTTTGCGAGGGTTCATGTCCTTGATCCGCTGCGAGTTTGAAAAAGTAAGCGGCCATTGCATCGTTGCGTGGCACACCGCGTCCATTCATGATCATCCAGCCGAGGTTGTAGCGTGCTTCCGGGTCGCCTGACTTGGCGCCTTGGCAGTAAAGCGACACGGCCTTTTTCAGGTCTTTGGGCAAGCCCTCACCATGTTCAAAGGCCAACGCCTTTTCACGCAAGGTACGCCACTCTTCGACAGTTTGTTCTTGCCCTGCAAAAGTCGGCGCTGGTGATACGGCAAACGTCACCAAGCCCATCATCAGGGAGGCGATTAAATGCCGAAAAACATCAATGGTGGACGGTTTGGCCATGGCCGTGGAGATTTCTTACAAACCCTTGCTCAGGGCGACAACTTCGGCATGGGCCGCAAATTTGTCGCCCAATTTGGAGAGCGTATCCAGCGCTTGCTTGGCTTCTGTTTTCTTTCCGGCCTTGATCAGCGCCTTGGCGTAGCTCAGGCGAATGTCAGGGTTTTGTGGCGCAAGTGAAACTGCTTTTGCCAGAAGGTCTAGCCCCTGAGCAAGGTTTCCCTGTGCCACGTACAGTGAGCCCAGGGTTTCCATGATCGCAGGTTGATTGGGTGCCAGTTTGTTGGCTTCTTCAGCATAAGCGGTGGCTTTAGGGTCATGCAGTTGCCCCAGCGACCAGGCCAGGTTGTTTAGGGTGGCCGGATTTTTGGGCGCGACCGCCAGCACCGCACGGTAATGGGTCACTGCGGTTGCGTAGTCTTTGCGCTTATTTGCAGTGTCAGCAACAAACAGGCGGAAGGCTTGATCATTCGGATGGGCCTTGATCCAGACATCGGCTGTGCTATTCGCTTCGGCTGTCTGGCCACTTTGCAGCAGGGCAAAATACAAGCGTCCTGCCAGATCGGTAGTTGGCGCTGCTTTCAGGCCAGCACGATAGGCTGTAGCCGCTCCTTTCCAGTCTTTTTGAGCCAGCTGGACGTCACCTTCCAGCACGTAGCCGGCAGATGCCTGGGGTTGCGCTTTCTCGATGGCTCGCGCAGTGGTCAGTGCCTCACTAAACCGCCCATCCGCTACATCCAGCATAATTTGAGCGCGTTGCAGGGGGAGTGAGTCTGGTTGCTTGCTCAGTCCTTTATTCAGACTTTCGCGAGCCGCCTGTTTATTTTTGGCAGCCAGATGAATTTCGGCGATCCGGAGATAAGGTTGCGGGTTGTTTGGCAACAGGTTGATGAGTTTGTTATACATCGCAAGGGCTTGATTGGTATCCCCTGAAAACTGGTATACCTGCCCGGCAATATTGAGTATTTCCGGATTTTCCGGAAAAGCAGCCAATGCCTCTTCCGTCGCAGCACGCGCTTTCTCTTTCTCTTTAGCGTTGAGCAATAAGCTAATCAATGCAAAATGTGGCGTTGGATTACTGGAGTCCGTTGCAATCGCCTTTTTAAACAGGCTGGCGACCTCATCCAGGCTTGCCCCTGTGCGCGCTTTCAGTTGCGCTAAGGCAAGCATGGCGGGAACATTTTTCGGGTCTTTCTTTAGTACGGTTTCATAACGCTGACGGGCTTGATCGAGTTTCTTTTCTGTCAAGTCAATCAAGACAAGATTGGTGACTGCCGGTAAATAGGTAGCATCAATTGTCAGTGCTTTTTCAAAGCTCTTGCGTGCGGCTTCGATATCTTTCTTGCCAAGAAACGCCTGGCCTCGCAGGTTATGCGCGACCGGTGTGTTCGGTTGTTTTTTTTCCAGGTGGGCAATGGCCTGAAGCGCCTTGTCAAAATCTTTCTGGCGCATGGCCGAGGCAATGATCGCCATATCCGCTGTAACGCCAGAATCACTTGCGGCAATCTGCTCTAGATCGGCAAATGCTTGCTCGGTATGCCCTAGACGCATTTGTGATAGCGCTAGAGCGGTTCTGGCCTGGCTATTTTTGGGATCATGCTGCGCGGCCTGGCTGAAAAATTCTGCCGCCTGCTCAGGCTCACCGTTCTGCATATACACTTCGCCCGCCAGCGTGAGCCAGGCTGGTGGTGTTGCAGTGCCTTGCAATACAGGTTTTAAGGTTGTCAAGGCTTTGGCTGGCTGGCCGCTACGCATATAAGACGCCACTAAAATTCGACGACTGTAATCAAGCCCTGGGTTTTTTTGCAGTGCTTTGCCGAGATACTCTTGTGCCTGGACGTCTGAGCGGTTCTGGTAGGCAATGGCACCCGCTAGCTGCAATCCCTGCGGATTGTCTGGCTGCATTTTCAATAAGTTTTCTACGGCGCTGCGCGCTGCGGTCAGATCTTTTTTGCCAAAGGCAATCAGGGCTTCCATATAAACCGTTATGGGTTGTTTGGCAGCGACTTTTTTCATTTCGGCAAGCTGTTTGGTTGCCAGTTCGAACTTATTGTCTTTTAATTCAAGCATGATGATACTGGCGTGAACCGGAGTCGTGCGCGGCTTGAGTTCAAGCACTTTTTGGTATGCGGCTAAGGCTTCCGGAAACTTTTGTTCAGCACGTTGAAGGTCGCCCTTGAAATGCCATGCATCCGCTTCCCGTGGGTTGTGCGCCAAGACTTCATCCACCTTTTTGTTGGCGTCAGCCAGGTTGCCTTTCATGGCTTGCAGGCGAGCCAGGCCGAGTTGCGCCGGTGCATGGTCTGGCTTGGCAGCCAGGGCTTCATCAAATGCTGTTTGTGCCATGTCAGGATTGCCCAGCATCACGTAGCTGTGGCCCAACACGGTTTTGAGTTCGGCTAGTTCTTCGGCGTTGGCGGTCGGGGTCTTGGCCAACTCATCAATGGCTTTCTTGGCCTGTCCTTGCATCGTCATGGCGCGTGCCAGAAGTGGCGCGACCTGGCCTGCGGGCGCTTTGAGTGCCATGGCTTTGCGCAGCTCGACTTCGGCAGCTACCGGGTCACCACTATCTAGCAAGGCACGCCCTAGCAGCAGCCGCGCTTCAGGGGAATTGGGATTCTTGCTTAATACATTCTTGATCTGGATGATGGCCGCCGCCGGGTTGTCCTTCTCCAGATAACCTTTAGCCGATGCCATCATTTTTTCTGGCGAACCGTCGCTGCATCCCAAAATGATAAGCGTAGCGGTGATGACTGCCATTTGCGTGAAGCGGGAGTGTTTTTGATTTCGCATATCAGTAGCTAACCTTTTTTCAACGTATTGTTGTAGATAGTAAAAACGCTTTGAAATGGGCGAGTTTTTAATGAGGCCCAATTTTCATTCCCAGGCTAAGGCAAAATAGCGAGTTGGGTTGTCTGTGCAGACGATTACGTCTTTAACCCGAATTTATGCATCAAATCATACAGAGTCGGGCGGCTGATGCCAAGTAAATCGGCCGCCCGTGCAAGATTGCCATTACTTCGACTGACCGCAGCGATAAGGGCTTGTCGTTCGGCGGTGTCACGTATTGTGCGCAGATCAAGTGGCATGGTGTCTTCTGCAGATACCTCGCCAAGTCCTACATCCTGCGCCGATAGGCTGTTGCCTTCTGCCATGATGGTTGCGCGTTTGAGACAGTTTTCAAGTTCACGCACATTACCAGGCCAGGAGTAGGTAGATATTGCGCGTACTGCTTCTTCGCTTAAGGAAAGCGAGCCACGATTCTGCTCACCGGCAAACCGACGGACGAGTGCATGCGCAAGTAATGCAGCATCGCCGATACGATCTCTTAGTGGGGGAATTGTGATGACGATTTCAGCTAACCGATAGTAAAGATCTTCCCTGAAGCGACTTTCGCTAATCAATGTTTTTAAATTTTGATGCGTAGCGCAAACAACCCGCACATCAATAGGAATTTCTTGTCGTCCCCCAACTCGCTCGATGACGCGCTCTTGCAAAAAGCGCAGGAGTTTGGATTGCAAGGGGAAAGGCAAGTCACCAATTTCATCCAGCATCAGCGTGCCTTTGTGCGCTAATTCGATTTTCCCCGGGGTAGTTTTTGCTGCACCAGAGAAGGCTCCTTTTTCATAGCCGAACAATTCACTTTCCAGCAGGTTTTCTGGGATCGCTGCACAATTGATTGCAACAAATCGGGCGTCACTTCGGGGAGACGCATTGTGTAAGCCACGTGCCAGAACTTCTTTGCCTGTGCCGCTTTCTCCCAACAGCAAGACCGTAGCATTGGTGGGCGCCACTTTTTCTATCGTGCGGCAAATGCGCAGCATTTCGGGGTCGCGTGTAATCAACGTACCTAAAGCATCGGGTTGCTGCATCGCTTGCAGGCGGCGATTTTCTTGCTGCAAATCGTAAAACCGGAAAGCCCGTTCAACGGTCAAGTTAAGTGTTTCCGGCTCAAACGGTTTAACGAAAAAATCATAGGCACCCAGCGCAATGGCGCGTAAAGCATTGGCCTGCTCATTCTGTCCTGTGACGACAATAATTTTTGTATCCGGGCTGATGGCCAGGATTTGTTCCAGCAGCTTGAAGCCTTCCGAGACAGAATCCGCATCGGGGGGCAAGCCCAGATCCATGGTGACTACCGCGGGCGTGTAACGGCGAATTTGTGACAGGGCACTTTCGCGGTCGCCCGCGAGCAGTACCTCGTACTGATCAAACGACCAGCGTATTTGTTTTTGCAATGCGGGGTCGTCTTCTACAACCAGTAACTGGCGCAATTTTTCCAAGTTTTTTTCAGTGCTCATTTCATCTCCGGTTGCTGCAAATCGGACATTGTTCGGATTTCAAGCAAGGGTAACCTGACGCGGAAACGAGTGCCGACATTTTCTTTGCTTTCCACATGAATTTCCCCACCTAATTCTTGTATGTATTGGCGGCTTTCATAGGCGCCAATACCCATGCCGGCCTGTTTGGTTGTTTGAAAGGGTTTGAAGAGGCGCTCGCGAATGAAATCAGCCGACATGCCTTGTCCCGTATCGCCTACTTCAATTTGCGCCATGCCTGCCTCACGCCGAACAGCCATCCAGACTTGCCCGCTGGCGGGAGTCGCATCAAGTGCATTTTGCACCAAGTGGCCGATAACTCGCTCAATTCGTTCCTCATGCCCGCGAATAGAGACGGCATCGTGAATTGTGAGGTCAACCGCAGGCAAGGCATCTGCCTTTGATTTTTGCACCCGGCGGGCAATCTCGTCGAGACTCACGCCGCTAAAACTGTCGGCAGGCGTTGCACCTTCGCGTAGCTGTAGCATCAATTGGCGCATGCGATCGACTGCGTGATTAACTGTTAGCAGCATATCTTTTTGAAATTCAGCATTGCCGGCATGCCGTTCGGCATTGCGCACCATGAGCGATAGCTGTGTCAGGATGTTTTTCAGGTCATGTACAACAAAAGCGGACATGCGATTGAATGAATCGAATTTACGGGATTCGAGCAAGGCTTCGGTGGCTTGCATCTGGGCGAGAAACGTCGCGGCCTGGCGGCCGGCCGTTTTGAGCAGATCATTCACTTCCCAGTTGAGGTCTATCGGTGTGCGCGATGTGGTCAGGAGAACAAATCCCACCATGCCAGCGGATGTGCGCAGGGGGATGACCAGCCAGGCATTGGGCATTTCAAGCAGCCACGGGGGCAGCGTTAAGTCGCCATAACGTCCCGGGCGTGAACGAAACTCTTCCAGACTCAGCACCCATCCCGTGGCATCCAGTGAGCTAATCATTGAGCTGTTACTGGGTTCGATAACGTCCGATGGCGGAAAATTCCAGCGTGCGGTTTGAACAAACTGGCGTCCCGAGGCGTCTTTAGTCCACAGCGAACCCGCCGGACTTTCAACCATCTCGCCCAGGCCGCGAATCACCTGCTGCCCCAGCTGCAGCACGCTGTTCTCCGAACACAGGGCATTGGTAAATTTCAGCCATTCCTCCCGGTAGTCATACCGATAACGGAAAAAATTCTTCCCGATCACCACTTTGATGTGTGAGCGGATTGACCCGGAAAGCCCGAGCAGCATCAACAAAAGCAATGCCGCAAACAAGACGGCCATCTGCAAAGCGCCGCCCCAACTGCCGCCGAGATAGCGCACGTAATAACCTGCCGCAGAGGTGGCCAGAAGGTAGAGCCCGACCAAGGCGAGCGTGGTGGTTTGAAATACCGCTGTTTTGGATAGCGTCACGTTAAGCGGACGAGAGCGAGTGCGGTAAACCGTCAAAATCACCAACGGGATGATGAACACATAGGCAAAGCCGCGAATGGCAAAAGCGTCTTCGTCTATCTGCTTGAACATGACGGCTGTCGAATAGTAATAGAGGTCGAACAAGAAAATAGCTACCAGCCCGATGGCTAGCGGCTTGATGTTCCAGCGCGAATCTTCTGTTGTATTTCGGTACAACTGCTCAACCAGCACAATGCCAAATATGACCAGTGCCAGCCCGGCGTAATGTGCCGTGTGTTCAGCAACGAGAGACAGTGGATCAATGAGCCGGAAAATTTGGCTAAACAGACTGATAAAAACGAGCGTGCCGCCGACAAAAATCAAGCGGGTTGGACGCCATTGTGGCGGTGGGCTGCGATCAGTCGACGAGGGCAACAAGAGCAAGGTGAGCAGCATGAACCAAGCGCCGTACCGCAGGGCATCCAATGCTTCATGGAGGGGCGGCAGCGCAGGGGCATTGAGCAGATGAACGCTGGCACCTGTGGCTGCCCATAGGGCGGAAAGTGCAACAGCCGATATCAGTGCATAGTTAGTGCGGTTTGGCGCTGTTGTACGGCGCAGGCGCACCAAGTGTATCGTCAAGGCAATGTAGCCCAGGGTGGCCAGCCCGTAGCCCCATAAGGCAAGGAGTGATAGCTCGCTATTCATGGCCCATTGTACACCGCATGACAAGGTCTTAATTCATACGGAGTGGGTTGCGGTTTAGCGGTTGGCTATTAAGTCACTTAAGCCACTTCGCATGGATGAGATACCGCTAAAATTCTGGCAAGCCATGTTTA
>WOZP01000046.1:2203-8447 GCA_011620215.1 Rugosibacter sp. | reverse complement strand
TTTGCGCCGCGCTTTCACCAGCATGGCCGCGTCTTCAGGCCGATGATGCTGGTGCGCAAGTTGAAGCGCCTGGCTGGATCGCCGCGCATGACATTGCGCCTGCGGCCATCCAGCGATTACGGTAACCATCGGCCGGGCGTGACCTGGGGCAGCAACCATGTCCGCTATGTCACCCCGAATCTTGTGGTGCGGTTGACGACCGACGCTTCGATTACCGCCGTGCTGCAGGAGACGACTTTTTTCCTGGAAGACAATCTGACTTTTCTGTTCGGCCCGGATGAAACAGTGCCTGAGGCTGTAAGCAAACTCGGGCAACAATTTCTGGAAGAGACTGCACACTATTGGCGGCAATGGGTAAGCACATTGAGTATTCCCTTCGAATGGCAGGACGCCGTCATCCGTGCCGCCATCACACTCAAGCTCAATACCTATGAGGACACGGGCGCGATCATCGCGGCGATGACCACCTCCATCCCGGAAGCGCCCAACAGCATGCGCAACTGGGATTACCGCTATTGCTGGCTGCGCGACGGCTATTTCGTCGTCAATGCGCTCAATCGCCTGGGCGGGACGCACGCCATGGAGCGTTACATTGCCTACATCGTGAACGTCGCCGCCGCTGCCACCAATGGTTTGCAGCCGGTCTATGGCATTGATGAGCGCGCCCGGCTGGAAGAGCGGGAGGTTCCCGAATTGCCCGGCTACCGGCTCATGGGACCGGTGCGGGTTGGCAACGACGCTTACCGGCAGGTGCAGCACGACGTTTATGGCTCAGTGATACTCGCCGCCACGCATCTTTTTTTCGACCGGCGCTTAACAAGGCAGGGAGATGCGACGCTGTTCCATCGGCTGGAGCCGCTGGGGGAGCGCGCCGTGGCGGTCTACGATCAGCCAGACGCCGGCCTCTGGGAGTTTCGCGGCAGTAGCCGGGTGCACACCCATTCTGCAGTGATGTGCTGGGTTGCCTGTGACCGCCTGGCAAAAATCGCGGCGCATCTGGCATTGCAAGACAGGAGCGAATACTGGCGCGGGCAGGCCAACCGGCTGCGCGAGGATATCCTGCGGCGGGCATGGAGCGAACCACTGGGCTGTTTTAGTGCCAGTCTGGATGGGCAGGGCATTGATGCCAGCCTGCTACTGCTTGTGGAGGTCAATTTCGTCGAGGCGGACGACCCCCGCTTCATTGCGACCGTGGCAGTTATCGAGCGTGAACTGCGGCGCGGCGACTTCATTTTCCGCTATGTGGACACGGACGACTTCGGCGCGCCGGAGACGGCTTTTCTCGTGTGCACCTTCTGGTATATCAATGCGCTCGCCGCACTCGGCCGCCGCGACGAGGCGCGCGAACTGTTCGTCAAGGTGCTGGGTTACCGCAACCGCCATGGCCTGCTGGCCGAAGACGTTGATCCCCGTAGCGGCGAGCAGTGGGGCAACTTCGTGCAGACCTACAGCATGGTCGGGCTGATCAACGCCGCCATTCGCCTGTCGATACACTGGGATCAGGCATTCTGAATATAAGGAGATGCATACGATGTTCGAATACTTCTACGCTGGCCTGCAAAATCACATTGGATCCCTGTTGCGCGTGGTGCTGATCCTTATCTTGTGGGGAATCGCACTCCGTGTTGTTCAACAGGGAATTCCCCGCTTGCGGGAAGCATTGGTTGCCCGACAAAATGACAATGAAAGCGGCCAGCGTATCCGCACCTTGTCACGTGTCGTGCGTTATTCGTTGAATGTACTGATCACGATAGTGGCCGTTCTGTTGATGCTGGGTGAATTTGGCATTTCGGTAGCTCCCCTGCTTGGCGCTGCCGGCGTTGCCGGTATCGCCATCGGCTTTGGTGCGCAAAATCTGGTCAAGGACTATTTCAGCGGATTCTTCCTGCTGCTCGAAGATCAGGTGCGTATTGGGGACGTAGTCGAAGCCGGCGGCAAGGGCGGCCTGGTTGAAGAACTGACCCTGCGTTATCTCAAATTGCGCGACTATTCCGGCAACGTTCATTTCGTGCCCAATGGCAACATCACCACTGTTACCAATATGAGCATGGGCTTCGCCTATGCGGTCATCGATGCCAGCATCGCCTATGGCGAAGACATCGATCAGGCGATTGCTGTCATGCGCCGTACTGGTGAAGAAATAAGTCTTGATCCGGCGTATGCGAACAAATTCCTCGAGCCGCTGGAAATTGCCGGCGTGGAGAACTGGGCAGATTCGGCAGTTGTAATTCGCTGTCGTTTCAAGGTAGCGCCGCTTGCGCAGTGGGACGTGCGGCGCGAATATCTGCGCCGCCTGAAAAATGCTTTTGACAAAGAAGGCATCGAGATTCCTTATCCGCACATGAAGGTCATCATGGAACAGTCTGACAGTGCCGCAGCATGATATGCAACATTGTCGCCCTACCTCAAAAAATCATTTCTGCGGAGCATACAACCAGCCACGCCGTACCATCCACTTTTCAATTTCCACGCCAAAAAAGACCACGGATGACGCAGCCAGGCACAGAGCCAACTCATCCATGCCGAGTGGCTCGGTCTTGAAAATCGGGTTCAGCCAAGGCACATACAGCAGCGCCATTTGCAGGCAGAAGGTGAGCAATACGGCATAGATCAGCATGGCATTGGACATCACGCCCTGGGTGAACAGCGACTCGCGCTCTGAACGGATGGCCAGCACATGGCCCAATTGCGACAGCGTGAGTACAGTAAACACCATGCTTTGCCAATGTGCGGCGCCACTGCGGATGGCCCAGGTCTGCGTCAGTAGCACCACCCCGCCCATCAGCAGCCCCACCCACAGGATGTGCTGCCACATGCCGTGGGCGAAGATGCTCTCGGCAGGTGGCCGGGGCGGCCGCTGCATCACGCGCGGCTCGGCACGTTCGCTGGCCAGCGCCAGCCCCGGCAAGCCGTCGGTGGCCAGATTGATCCACAGGATATGAATCGGCAGCAGCGGAATCGGCAAGCCGAGAAATGGCGCGAGGAAAATAGTCCAGATCTCGCCGGAATTGCTCGTCATGGTGTATTTGACGAACTTGCGGATGTTGTCGAAGATGCGGCGACCTTCTTTGACTGCAGCGACAATGGTGGCGAAGTTATCGTCGAGCAAAGTCATGTGCGCGGCTTCTCGCGCCACGTCGGTTCCGCCCTTGCCCATGGCGATGCCAATGTCGGCGGCTTTTAACGCAGGGGCGTCGTTCACGCCGTCGCCCGTCATGGCGACAAACTCGCCCTTATCCTGCAGGGCTTGCACGATCTTGATCTTCTGCGCCGGGTCGATGCGGGCATAGACCCGTACCGATTCAACCTCGCGCTCGAATTCTGCCAACGACAACTGTGCGAGTTCGCTACCGGTGAGCACCTTGCCGCCCTCGTTGATAATGCCCAGGCGGCTTGCGATGGCGCGCGCGGTGGCAGGATGGTCGCCAGTGATCATGACCGGAATAATGCCGGCGGCTTTGCAGTCAGCCACTGCCGCTGCGGCTTCGGGGCGCGGCGGATCAATCAGGCCGACCAGCCCGATGAACGTGAGTCCGCTTTCCAGCGTATCGGCATCCAACGCATCCGGCAAACGCGGCAGACGCCGCAGCGCAAAAGCCAGGACGCGCAAACCCTGGCTGGCCAGCCGTTCGGCCGCATCATGCAGCACCGCCGTGTCGATAGCTTTTAGCCCTGTCGATGAAAGTTGATCGATGCATAGCGGCAGCACGCGCTCTGGCGCACCCTTCACCAGCATCAGCACAGACTCTTCCTCGCGATGCAACGTGCTCATGCGCGCCCGCACCGCATCGAAGGGGATTTCCGCCAGGCGCGGCGATCCTGTTTGCAATGCCATCTTGATAAATCCGCCCTGTTGCGCCGCCATGAGCAGCGCGGTCTCCGTCGGGTCGCCAACCGCCTGTCCGCCCGCATCCATCTCGGCATCGTTGCACAAGGCCATGGCCATGGCCAGTTCGCGCCAGGGCGCATCCTCTGCGCCTTGCAGATTGGATCGGGTTGCGCCATCGGCCAGCAGGCAATCAACCTGCATGCGGTTCAGCGTCAGCGTGCCGGTCTTGTCGGAGCAGATGTAGGTGACCGAGCCAAGCGTCTCTACTGCAGGCAGGCGGCGAATCAGCGCATTCTGCTTGACCATACGCGCCGCGCCCAGCGCCAGCGAAATGGTGACCACGGCAGGCAGCGCCTCGGGAATGGCGGCAACGGCCAGGCTGACCGCAGTGAGCAACATCGCCAGTGGCGGCTCGCCACGCAGCCAGCCGGTAATGAAAATGATGGCGCAGATAACCAGCACCACCAGCGCCAGATGCTGGCCGAAGCGCGTCAGCCGTTTCTGCAGCGGTGTCTTGCCTACATCGCCGGATAGCAGCGCGGCGATTTTGCCAAGCTCGGTGCGCATGCCGGTGGCCACCACCAAACCACGTGCGCGGCCATAGGTCACTACCGTTCCCTTGTAAGCCAGATTGTGCCGGTCACCCAGCGGTGCAGCCGCATCTGTCAACAACGCAAGCTGTTTTTCAACGGGCTGCGACTCGCCTGTGAGCGCCGATTCGTCCACCTTGAGTGATGCCAAATGCACCAGACGCAAATCGGCCGGCGTGATATTGCCGGCTTCCAGCTCCACCAGATCACCCGGTGCCAGTGCCGCTGAGTCAACCATTTCAGGCCGCCCGTCACGGATTACCCGTGCTTGTGGACTGGTCATTTTCTTGAGCGCCGCCATGGCGCGTTCGGCGCGGTACTCCTGGATGAAGCCAAGAATTCCGTTGAGCAAAACGATGACCACGATGGCAATGGCGTCCTGCGGCTCGCCAATGGTGCCGGCAATGATGGCGGCGGCAATCAGCACCAGAATCATGAAGTCGGTGAACTGCGCAGCCAGCATGGCAAGCGGGTGGCGGCGGGCGCTCTCCTGCAAGATATTGGGACCAGCTTGCAGCAGGCGCTCGGTGGCAGCCTGCGATGCCAGCCCTCGATGCAGGTCGCTATCCAAATGTGCAGCGACTGTCTCGCTGTCCAGACAATGCCAGTCTTGTGGCGACGTATTGAAATCAGCGGCCATACAGATAAAGGAACAAGGCGTTGATCAAATAGATGATCAGCAGCAGCAAACTGATCCAGCTAACGGTACGGAAAATGCGCGAGGCCGGACGCAGCACCAGGCCGACCACTGCCAGCCCGCTCATCATCATGGCCGAAAAGGCGGAAGCCGCATGCACGGTGGAGACATCGGCAAACAGCGGGCCGGGCAGATAGACAAGATCGTCAATCGCCAGGATGGCGATGTTGAACAGATTGCTGCCAAATAGATTGCCGATGGCCAGATCGACCGCGCCCATGCGCAGCGCGGCGACCGTTACTGCGACTTCAGGCGCGGAAGTGATCGCCGCGACCAGCAGCGTGCCGACGAAACTCTGTTCCCAGGCCATTGCCGTTGCCAGATCCTTGGCGATAAAAGGCAGCCAGATGCCGACGGCCACTACGGCAACGGCGGCAACCAGATAGCCTTGCACCGCCTGCTTCAGGCTGACATCAGGATATTGTTCGACGCGATCTTCCACATACTCGCTAACCTGCGCCTGCTCGTAACGATAGAGCGAACGCATGGCCAGCAGATAGAGCAACAGGATCACGGGCGTGTAAAACCCCACATGGCCGAGGGAAGGCAACACCCCGGAGCGGTCCAGCAGCAGATTAAAACCCGCGAAACCGATCAGCGCGATGCCATAACTCGCAGACAGCACATTGCCCTGCCGTGCACGCGTATAGATGGATTCCTTGCGGTATAGAAAATCAAGCAGCACAATGATCAGCAGATTGAACACGCAACTGCCCAGAATGTCGCCCACGGCGATATCCGGCGTCATGGCGATGGTCACCGCAGACAAGCCAGTTGCCAGTTCCGGCAGCGAGGTGACCGTCGCCAGCAGAACCAGCCCCACCCAGCCGCGGCTCAAGCCGCTCTTTTCGGCAATAATGTCACCATAGCGCGAGAGCTTGACGCCAGCTACGGCGATGACGGCAAGCGAAGCGGCCAGGGCACACCAGATGACAAAGAGGTTTTGCATGGAAATCCCGTTCGATGGTCACAGGCTGATGGTGCCAGTGTAACGCTTCAACTAGGCACACCATAATGTAGAAAGTCGGCTTTCGCAAGACGCCGCGCAGCCAGTCCCGTTTGGGACGGCGACACATCAAGGCAATGAGGCGCATCGCACATAGCCGCCCTGCCCCATCCGTTACAATC
>WOZP01000046.1:0-2103 GCA_011620215.1 Rugosibacter sp. | reverse complement strand
TGCCGCCGGTACCCGATGCCGCACGGCTCAAGGATTGTTTCGATGCGATGTTCCATGACCGTGATGACCATGTCTGGCTGGCAGCAGGGCCGCTCGAGGACAAGCTGGCTTTGTGGGATGCGGTGTTCGGCATGGCTGCGGACGCTGCCAGCGATACAAGTGATACAAGCAATGAAGCGCGCTGGCAATTGCACACCGAAGCGCAACTGCTCGAGGCCATGCAGGTACTGGCGACGCGCATCGGCGCGATGGGGCTGGAGCCCGAACTGACGCGCGTGCAGCCGCGCATCATCGAATTCGAATCACCCTTCGTGCATCTGAATGCGGAAGTGTTGCATTTTGCCGAAGCCTGGCGGGCGCACCATGCCGACCCCACCGCCGAGCACGAGGACGAACGGCACATCATGGTGCTGGTCGATCAGTGCCGCGACGTGATGGCCCGTGCGCGGCGCAACGCGGCCAGCGAGGGCACCAGCCTCAGCCTCACCTATCTGCTGGTGCGCACGGAACAATGCTTGCAGCGGCTGGTGCAGCTTACCGGCGTACTCTGCGCACGCTTTCAGCCTGAATTCCAGCCTGAGATGCGCAGCGCCATGGTCGACCGCTGGGTACGCCTGGCGCATGATCTGGTGCAGGGAGAAAACCGCCGCAACAGTGTGCGCGAACCATTTCGCCGCCTCACCGGCCTGCTCGCGCTGCGCGTGACCGAAAATGCGCACCGCACCGGCGAACACTATATAACGACCGATCGCGCCGAGTATGCCGCCATGTGGCGTTCGGCCGCTGGTGGTGGTTTCATCGTCGGCTTCATGGCGCTGATCAAGCTGCTGCTGGGCAAGCTCGTGCTGGCACCGCTCACCTCGCTGGTGATGTACAGCCTGAACTATTCGCTGGGCTTCGTGCTGATCCATGTGCTGAATTTCACGCTGGCCACCAAGCAGCCGGCGATGACGGCGGCCACCATCGCCGAGAGCATCGACAAGTCGGCGGGCAAAACGCGTGATTTGCATCGTCTCGCCGACCTGGTCGTCGCCATGATGCGCAGCCAGTTTGCGGCCATTGTGGGCAACGTGGCGGTAGCCATCCCGACCGCAGTTGTCATCGCGCTCGTCTATCAGTGGATCATCGGCCAGCCGACGATGGACCTCGCCAAAGCACAACACACACTGCATGACCTTTCACCCATCGCCAGCCTGGCCATCCCGCATGCGGCGCTGACCGGCATCCTGCTCTTTCTTGCCGGGCTGCTCTCCGGATTTTTCGACAACAAAGCCGCTTACGATCGCATCCCGGAACGCATCGCCCATTTGGGCTGGCTGCGCCGCCTGATCGGCCCGCAGCGCGCCGACCGTTTTGCCGATTACATCGGCCGCAACCTGGGCAGCCTCGCCGGTAACTTTTTGCTGGGTATCATGCTGGCCAGCCTGGCACCCCTTGGCGTCTTTCTCGGCTTGCCGCTGGACGTGCGGCATGTAACCCTGTCTTCCGCCAATTTTGCCTTCGCCCTGGCTGCGCTGGATTTCCATATCGGGTGGCTGGCGCTGCTGGATGCACTGGGCGGCCTGGCGCTGATCGGCTTCACCAATCTCACCGTCAGTTTCGCCTTTGCCTTATGGGTGGCACTCAAGGCGCGAGGAGCGGACATCACCGCCAGCCAGGGGCTTGTGAGGCTTTTGCTGGAACGCGTGCGCAAAGAACCCGCCCGTTTTTTTGTGCCGCCGCGCGCTTAAAAAAAACCACGCCAGCGTGACTAGACTCATCGCGTTAAAAGTCGGCGCTGGTGATACGGCGGCAAATCGACGAAAATCCATCTTCTCTCGAAAACCTTTACCCCGCGTACGCCGTCATGACTTCTCTGCTCGACAACCTCAATGAACCACAACATGCCGCTGTCACGCTACCTGCCGAGCACGCCCTGATTCTGGCGGGCGCCGGTTCCGGCAAGACGCGCGTGCTGACCACGCGCATCGCCTGGCTGATATCGAATGGGTTGGCGCGGCCGCAGAATATCCTGGCGGTCACCTTCACCAACAAGGCGGCGAAGGAAATGCAGACGCGCCTGGCGGCGATGTTGCCGGTGAATGTGAAAAGTATGTGGATCGG
>WOZP01000050.1 GCA_011620215.1 Rugosibacter sp. | reverse complement strand
CACCCCAAGGCCAGGCGGCAATAGCCACATGGGTTTGCGCACCACGCGGCGAGACGCCCATTTTTTCCGAGCCATAGAACGCAATCGGGCGGATGTAGCAGGATTCCAGCTTATTGGCACGCACGACTTCTTTTTGTGCCTCTATCAACGTTGCCTTATCCCACGGCATGGGCATGCGATAAATGTGTGCAGAACTAAACAAGCGATCCGTATGCTCTTGCAAACGAAAAATGGCTGTGCCAGAAACAGTTTTGTATGCACGCACGCCTTCAAATACGGCAAGGCCATAATGCAGTGAATGGGTTAAAACGTGGGTGTTGGCTTCACGCCAGGGGACGAGTTTTCCGTCGTACCAGATGAAGCCGTCGCGGTCAGCCATGGACATGGAGATCTCCAGCAATCGGTTAGTTGAAGCAATGATTTTAACAGGGGCGCTAAAATACGCCTATTAATAATCATTGCCATCTCACGATGAATTGTCCCTGGAAGCCCAATGTGACCGTTGCCGCACTCATAGAACGTGCCGGACAATTTTTAATGGTCGAAGAAGAAACGGCTGATGGCTTGCGTTTAAATCAGCCGGCCGGCCACCTCGATGAAGGCGAATCGCTCATTGCCGCTTGCACACGCGAAACGCTGGAAGAAACCGCCTGGGGCTTTACGCCCACAGCGCTGATCGGTATTTATCAGTGGCCGCGCCCACAACGAGACATCACTTATCTGCGCTTTGCCTTCGCCGGTGTATTGGGTGAGCATGACTCGCATCGGGTGCTTGACACCGGCATCGTGCGCGCCGTCTGGATGACACCTGAAGAAATTCAGGCAACCCAAGCCAGCCATCGCAGCCCGTTAATCTGGCAGTGCGTGAGTGACTATCTGCGTGGCCAACGGTTTCCGCTGGAAATCATTCGGCATTACGCATAACGATCGGCATCTCTACGCATCCACTATGCATCGTTTTCTTTGCTTGCTTGTGCTGATAACCACATCGTCATACGCCGACGACTCTGTTTCTGTCTGTTTTAATTATGGCTGCGTCACGCAAGCCACTGTTAAATTCTCTGCACAGCAATTAAGCCGCGTGACACAGACCTTAGCGGCTGCACATGATGCGAGCGAAGAACGTACGCTGCTGGCACAAGTCATCGGGACGCTTTACGCCTGGGCGGGAGAGCAGACACCCATACATGCCGATCGTGGTGGAAACTTTGCGGACGCCGGCGTGCAGGGTGCGATGGATTGCATTGACCACTCGACTACCACCACACGGTTTCTCCACTTGCTGGAGCAACACGATGCACTACACTTTCATCACGTCATTGCCACGACTCGACGTGGCTGGATATTTCAGCATTTGACTGCAACGATAGAAGAGCTGCCGCTTGCCACAGCGAGCGCAGTCTCGGCAACATCGACTACAGCCGCTCAGCGACTTCGTTTCGCGGTAGATAGCTGGTACGTGGATAACGGTAAACCAGCGATTGTTTTGCCGCTTGCTGAATGGTTTAACTACGGAGGTTCTGGTGTCTAAAAGTAACAAGGGAAAAATCGTGGTTGGTCTATCGGGTGGCGTAGATTCAGCTGTCGCTGCTTTGCTGCTCAAGCAACAAGGTTATGAGGTCATAGGCCTCTTCATGAAAAACTGGGAAGGCGACGATACAGATGAATACTGTTCATCCCGCCAAGATTTGGTAGATGCCGCCGCAGTAGCTGATGTCATTGGCATTGAGTTTGAAGCCGTTAACTTTTCTGCTGAATATCAAGAGCGGGTGTTTGCGGAATTCTTGCGTGAGTACCAAGCAGGCCGCACGCCCAATCCCGATGTGTTGTGTAATTCAGAAATCAAGTTCAAGGCATTTCTTGATCATGCACTGGCGCTGGGTGCAGAAAAAATTGCCACAGGGCATTACGCTCAAGTGAGGCAATTCTTGGGCGAGTGGCAATTGCTCAAAGCGGAAGATGGCACGAAAGATCAAACTTATTTTCTGCATCGGCTCAATCAGGGGCAGCTGGCAAAAACGTTGTTTCCAATCGGTCATCTGTATAAACGCGATGTACGAAAAATAGCTGCTGCAGCAGGGCTGCCAAATCACGCACGCAAAGATTCCACCGGTATTTGCTTTATTGGCGAGCGGCCTTTTCGTGAATTTCTTGCCCGCTACATCCCCAAGCAACCCGGTGAAATACGAATTTTTGGCACAGATCAAACCATTGGCAGCCATCCGGGTCTGACGTATTACACCCTGGGACAACGTGAAGGCCTAGGGATAGGCGGGGTAAAAAATGCCTCTGAAGCTCCCTGGTTTGTCGTCAGCAAAGACATGGAGCGTAATATTCTCTACGTTGTACAAGGCCACGACCATCCTGCTTTATTCTCGCAACGCCTTGTGGCATCTGATCTTTCGTGGGTTTCCAACAATCCGCCGCATACGCACTGGGTGTATGCCGCCAAAACCCGTTATCGGCAACCCGATGCCGCCTGTCAAATTGAACGGCTCTCCGCCACTGAATTCGAGGTTGTTTTTGCTGCACCGCAATGGGCTGTCACACCGGGACAATCTGTTGTAGTCTACGAATCATGTGTTTGCCTAGGGGGGGGGACCATCACTAATAACCTTACGCTAAATGCATAAACAAGATTGTAAAATGTAGTTAAAATTTTCCTCGGGTAATTACCCGCAAATTTCTGGAGGTATTTTTGAATGAATAAAGCTGAACTGATTGAAATTGCAGCCACTGGAGCCGATGTCAGCAAAGCAGCCGCTGGTAAAGTTCTTGATAGCATCATTGCCGCAGTTGTTAAAGCAGTTTCCAAAGGTGACACCGTAACGCTCGTAGGCTTTGGTACTTTTAAGTCAGCCAAGCGCGCAGCACGTACGGGAAAAAATCCTAAAACCGGTGCAACGATCAAAATCGCCGCAACTACTGTGCCAAAATTCAGCGCAGGCTCCGGCTTCAAGGAAGCAGTATCAGGCAAGAAAAAAGCAGTCAAAAAGTAATCTCATACTACCGTACTGCACTACCCCAACGGGCTCGCCATGCGGGCCCGTCCTGTTTCAGGATAAGGCTTATTCAACCCGTTCAAACCAAGGGCTAACCTATGATCGCCATTCAACATGCTGACCACCTTGTTCAATTCGCCATACTTGGTGAATTTACACTAGCCGACTTCAAGGAATTCGAGGAACTCGTGCTTTACAAAGTGCAATTTACGGGCCCGGTGAACCTGCTGGTGGATGTGCGTGAAATGCTCAGCTTGACAATTGACGTCGCATGGGAAGAAGTACGATTTTCGCGCGCACATACACATGACTTCAAACGCATTGCGGTGCTGACCAGCAGTCAATGGGTCGCATGGAGCGCCTGGCTCTCACAGCTCTTCGTAGAAGCCGATGTGCGTGTATTTGAAGAAGAGGCGGCCGCGCGCGACTGGCTTGCAGAACCCATTAGCACGCAATAACACCACGCTGAGATTCTCAGTAATTTTTCATTGATGGCGCGCTAATGCCCAGGCAACATGTTCACGCACCATGGCAGAATGATCACTCGCGCGCGCGCGCAAGGCGTGGATAACCTCCTCACAGGTGGGCGCATTACCTAATGCCACTGCGATGTTGCGTAACCAGCGCTCATATCCGATACGTCGAATAGCCGAGCCTGCCATTCGCTCGGTAAACTCGTCTTCCGTCCAGGCAAAGAGTTCAACCAGCGTGGCCTCATCCAAGGCATGGCGAGGCGCAAAATCAGCTTCGCGCGTCAATGGCGAAAAACGGTTCCACGGACAAGCCAGTTGGCAATCGTCGCACCCATAAACTCGATTGCCCAGATGTTCTCGCAATGGCTCCGGAATGCTGTTTTTCAGCTCGATGGTCAGGTAAGAAATACATCGCCGCGCATCCAATTGATACGGTGCGACGATGGCCTCAGTTGGGCAACTATCAATGCAGGCCGTGCAGCTGCCGCAGTGATCCGTCACCGGGGTATCGGGTGGCAAGGGCAATTCACTATAGATTTCACCCAGAAAAAAATATGACCCCACCTCGCGATCCAGCAGCAAGGTGTGCTTGCCTCGCCAGCCCAGGCCGCCTTGCTTTGCCAGCTGTACCTCCATCACCGGTGCAGAATCAGTAAATACCCGATGCGCAAACTCGCCTAATGTTTCTGTCATACGATCAGCCAAGACCTGCAAGCGTGCGCGCATCACCTTGTGATAGTCGCGACCCAAAGCGTACCGAGAGATATAGGCACGGTGCATATCCGCCAAGGCTTCTTTTGCATCGGCACTGGCGGGTCGGTAATTCATGCGCACCGTGATAATACTTCGCGTGCCCGGCACAAGCTCAGTTGGCAGGGCACGCTTAGCGCCAACTTCCGACACGTGCGCCGCCATATAATCCATTTCGCCATGAAATCCTGCAGCAAGCCAGGCAGCCAGCTGAGCAGGCGCATCGCCCGTCTCGGCGCGAGCAAAGCCAATGGCATCAAAGCCTAATTCGCGGCCCCAGCGCCGTATGTTTTCTTTCACCGTGTGCCACTGATCATGCATGATGCGCATCTTACTTTAGCAAGCCAGTTTTCCTTGTGCGATGAAGCCGCCACCTTGAGGTTCGGCGCACAATTTGCAAACACCCAGTGTCTTGTCCCCGGCCTGGTGATTTGGCTACATGGTGATCTTGGTGCGGGGAAAACCACGTTCGTGCGTGGCCTGCTACGTGCCCTGGGCGAAACCGGCCCGGTCAAAAGCCCGACGTATACACTGCTTGAAGTTCATGCTATTTCTGGATTAAACTTATATCACTTTGATTTTTATCGACTCAATCAGCCGGAAGAATATCTCGATGCAGGCTTGGATGAATATTTTTCAGGAACCGGGATTTGTCTGGTCGAATGGCCGGACCAGGCCGCGCCATATCTTCCCCCCGCAGATATTCACATTGACCTGCGCATGGTCAACGCACCAGATTCATCCGCAGATTTATCCACAAAATCGCCCACTGCTTCACACACTGCTTTACCCGTCGCCCATCGTGAAGTTTTTTGCCGCGCCACCAGCGCACGTGGCCGCCTATGTCTAACCAATTGCCTTGCCTCAGGCGCCCCCGGCGCCGCGACCTTCTCAAGTTTGCCGCCGCCAGCCTGACGCTATGGGTAACAAAAGTCGGCGCTGGTGGGACGCCGATAACCAGTATTCTGGCGGTGCGTGTCTGGCCTGCAGCAGACTACACGCGCGTCACGTTGGAATATAGCCAGCCGATTGAATTCACCTCCCTGCTGGTGAAAGATCCCGATCGTTTGGTCATCGATCTCGAAGGGGTTGAATTCAATTCTGTTTTGCAATCTCTGCCGTCAAAAATTCTCGACAACGATCCCTACATCAAACTGATTCGCGCTGGTCGCAATCGGCCAGGCGTTGTGCGACTGGTGATTGAATTAAAAGCTGAAATAAAACCACAGATATTTTCATTGCGACCGGTCGGCGAATATGGCCACCGACTGGTACTGGACCTCTATCCCGCACAGCCGATCGACCCTTTGATGGCACTGCTCGATAAGCCCGGAATCGCACCAGCCCCCGCTGAACCACCCCTAACAGTACCTGAGGCATCCGGTATAAAGCCCGAGATAAAACCCGAGATAAAGGCAGCGCAAAACTCGAACAACCCTCCCGCACTGGAAGTCTCGCGGCTGATAACCATCATGCTGGATCCTGGGCATGGCGGCGAAGATCCTGGCGCGATTGGCCAGGGTGGTAGTCACGAAAAAAATGTCACGCTGGCTGTCGCCAAGCGACTAAAAGCAAAAATCGATGCCGTGCCCAACATGCGCGCAGTGCTCACACGCGATGGCGATTTTTTCATTCCGCTAAACCAGCGCGTGGAAAAAGCACGCCGCATTCAAGCGGATCTTTTCGTTTCTGTGCATGCCGATGCGTTCGTGAAACCCACTGCGCGTGGCTCGAGCGTGTTTGTGCTATCCGAAAGCGGTGCCAGTAGTTCGGCGGCACGTTGGCTAGCCAAAAAAGAAAATGACGCTGACCTCATTGGCGGCGTCAATATTCACGCCAAAGACCCTTACCTTGCGCGTACCTTGCTCGATTTATCGCAAACCGCCACGAATACCGACAGCCTGAAACTCGGTCAAGCCGTGTTGGGTGAATTACGCCATATCAATACGCTGCACAAAGGGCAGGTTGAACAGGCCGGATTTGCTGTGCTCAAAGCACCGGATATCCCATCCATCCTGATTGAAACCGCCTTCATTTCCAACCCGGAAGAAGAAAAGCGGCTTAACGACGAAGACTATCAAGAGCGTATGGCCGCTGCCATATTAAAAGGCTTGCGGCGTTATTTTGCAAAAACCCCACCTTTGGCAAAATCCAAGCTCGCGCTGCTCAAGTAGCATTGACCAAGCCTTTCATCGCATCAATTCCTATGCACCTCTGCAGCAATTTCATACGAGCGAAGCCGCGCGACGTGGTCAAAAATCTGGCAAGTGATGATGAGTTCATCCGCTTCTGTACGCTCAATGAATTCTGCCATGGCGGCACGCACCGAAGTGGGTGAACCGATAGCTGAACACGAGAGCGCCTCTACCAACATCGCTCGTTCAGGGTGAGGCAGTGTGTCGAGAAAATTATCCACCGGGGGCTGTAGCGTGGTCGGGCGACCTCGCCGTAGATTCAGAATCATCTGCTGCATGGAGCTGGCCAAAAAATGCCCCTGGGCATCGGTTTCTGCGGCAAAGACGCTAAATCCCAGCATGACATACGGTTTATCCAGCTGCGCTGACGGACGAAACTGCGTGCGATAAATATGGATGGCTTCTTGCATCTGCGCAGGCGCAAAATGCGAGGCAAATGCAAACGGCAAACCCAGTGCAGCAGCGAGTGAAGCGCCAAATAAACTCGAGCCAAGAATCCACACCGGGATAGCCAGGCCCTCCCCGGGAATCGCATGGATAGACTGCCCCGGCTGGGCCGGTGCAAAATAAGCCATTAACTCCATAACATCGCGCGGGAACTGGTTTTCATCCGCCGTCAAATTGCGCCTGAGGGCGCGAGCTGTCATCTGATCGGACCCTGGCGCACGACCTAAACCGAGGTCAATACGGCCAGGAAACAACGTCTCCAAAGTGCCAAATTGCTCGGCGATGACTAACGGTGAATGATTAGGCAGCATGATGCCACCCGCCCCCACCCGGATGCTGCTGGTGCCCGCTGCAACATGCCCGATCACCACAGAAGTCGCCGCACTGGCAATGCCAGGAATACCATGATGCTCGGCCAACCAGTAACGATGATAGCCAAGCCGCTCGGCATGCCGCGCTAGATCCAGCGTATTGGCCAAAGATTGCGCTACGGTGCCGCCAGCCACAATCGGCGAGAGATCAAGAACTGAAAAAGGAATCATCGGCTTCTTTCGGTAAGGTTATAACGGTTCTACGTTGACTATAACTTACCAGTTAAGTGACAAGTAAAGCCAAAACAAGGTGATAAGCGCTATCAGCTTGATATAATCGACGTTTTCCTGCTGCCCTCTTCCATTTCATGCTGGTTTTTCGCGGAGTCCCTACCTTGGCGACAACGTCGACGGTGCTAACCATCGGTAATTTTGATGGCGTGCATCGTGGACATCGTGCCTTGCTCGAACGCTTGATTGCCAAGGCACGCGCCTGTGCCCTGCCCGCAACTGTATTGACTTTCGAGCCGCATCCGCGCGAATTTTTAGCCCATGAGCAAGCGCCAGCACGCCTTTCACACTTACGTGAAAAACTGGAGTTGTTCGCCGAGTGCGGTGTTGATCGCGTGTATGTATGCCGTTTCAATGCGATGCTGGCTGCACTCACGGCGGAAGAGTTCATTGAAACCATCCTGGTCAAAGGCTTATCTGTGCGACACCTGATTATTGGTGATGACTTTTGCTTTGGCAAAGACCGCAAGGGTAATTTTGCGATGTTTCAACAAGCCGGCCTTGTCCACCACTTCGGCACCGAAGCCATGGACACCGTGGCGCAAGACCACTTGCGTATCTCTAGCTCAGCCGTGCGCGATGCGCTTGCTGCGGGAGATATTGAACAAGCGCGTGCCTTGCTGGGCCGCGCCTATGTCATTGCCGGGCGAGTCATGCGGGGTGCGAAAATTGGTCGCACATTGGGTTTCCCGACATTGAATTTACGCATTAAACACACCCGCCTGCCCGTTGCGGGAGTCTTTGCTGTGACCGTCTCGGGCATTGATGCGCAGCCGCTGCCAGGCGTTGCCAATATCGGCGTGCGGCCCACGGTTGCGGCAGGTTTGCAGCCGGTACTCGAAGTACATTTGCTGAATTTTGACCGCGACATCTACGGCATGCATGTGTCCGTTCACTTTTTGCACAAACTACGTAACGAAGAAAAATTCGCTTCTCTGGATTTACTCAAAGCGCAAATCGGTCGCGATGTTGTAGCCGCCCGCGATTATTTTGATGCCCACCCACTCGACAACAACGCCCATGGCTGATTACCGCAAAACCCTCAACATGCCCGACACGCCCTTCCCCATGCGGGGCGACCTGGCCAAGCGCGAACCGGGCTGGATCAAGGCCTGGCAAGCGCAAAAGCTGTACGAAAAAATCCGCG
>WOZP01000108.1 GCA_011620215.1 Rugosibacter sp. | reverse complement strand
CGCATCGAGCGCCTGAACCCGGCGCTGAATGCCTTCATCACGGTCGACCGTGAAAAAACGCTGGCGCAAGCGCAACGTTCGGATGATGCCCGAAAAGTCGGCGCTGGTGACACGGCGGCATTTCAGTCAACGGCGCCATTGAGCGGCATTCCTCTCGCCCACAAGGACATCTTCTGCACGCAGGGCTGGCGCACCACCTGCGGCTCGAAGATGCTGGCCAATTTTGTCTCGCCGTATGACGCGCATGTGGTGGAACGCATGGCCGCTGCCGGCATGGTCACGCTGGGCAAGCTCAATATGGACGAATTCGCCATGGGCTCATCGAACGAAACCTCGTTCTTCGGCGCGGTCAAAAATCCGTGGGATCAATCACGCGTGCCGGGCGGCTCCTCCGGTGGTTCGGCCGCAGCGATTGCGGCGCGGCTGGCGCCGGCTGCAACCGGCACCGATACCGGCGGTTCGATTCGCCAGCCCGCCGCCCTGTGCGGCCTGACCGGCTTGAAACCCACCTATGGCGTGGTGTCGCGCTATGGCATGATTGCCTTCGCCTCCAGCCTCGACCAGGCAGGGCCCATGGCCAAGAGCGCCGAAGATTGTGCGCTGCTGCTCACCGCAATGGCCGGGTTTGATACGCGAGACTCCACCTCGCTGGAGCGCCCCGCTGAAGACTACAGCCGCGATCTAAATCAGCCGCTGACCGGTTTGAAAATTGGCTTGCCGAAAGAATTCTTCGGCGACGGCATGGATGCCGACGTGCGCGCCGCTGTGGAGGCCGCGCTGGATGAATACCGCAAGCTCGGCGCAACCACCGTTGAGGTCAGCCTGCCCAATTCGGCCTTGTCCGTGCCGGCGTATTACGTGATCGCACCCGCTGAAGCCAGCTCGAATCTCTCGCGCTTCGACGGCGTGCGCTATGGCTATCGCGCACCGGAATACACGGATCTCGCCGACATGTATTCCAAAACCCGGGCGCAGGGTTTCGGCGCCGAAGTCAAGCGCCGCATCCTGATCGGCACCTATGTGCTCTCGCACGGCTATTACGATGCGTATTACCTGCAGGCGCAAAAGATTCGCCGTCTCATCGCCGCCGACTTTTCCGCAGCATTCGAACAATGTGATGTGATCATGGGTCCGACCTCGCCTTCCGTCGCTTTCGCCTTCGGCGCGAAAAATGCCGACCCGGTGCAGATGTATCTCTCCGACATTTACACCATCTCGACGAATCTTGCCGGACTGCCGGGCATGTCCTTGCCCTGCGGTTTTGGCAATAACAGCATGCCCGTCGGCCTGCAAATCATCGGCCGCTGGTTTGACGAGGCAGGCATGCTGAAAGTCGCGCATCAATACCAGCAGGTCACCGATTGGCACACGCGCATGCCGGGGGGCCTGGCATGAGCAATACACAATGGGAAGTCGTCATCGGGCTGGAAACGCACACCCAGCTTAAAACGCAGTCGAAAATCTTTTCCGGCAGCAGCATCGCCTTTGGCGCGCCGCCGAATGCGCAGGCGAGCGCCGTCGATATTGCCCTGCCCGGTGTGTTGCCGGTGCTCAACCGTGAAGCCGTGGTCTGCGCCATCAAATTTGGCCTGGCCATTGGCGGACAGATTGCGCCACGCTCGATTTTTGCGCGCAAGAATTACTTCTACCCCGACTTGCCCAAGGGCTACCAGATCAGCCAGTTTGAAATTCCGGTCGTTTCCGGTGGCGGATTGGCTATCTGCGTTGGCCAGCAGGAAAAATACATCAAGCTCACGCGCGCGCATCTGGAAGAAGATGCCGGCAAATCCTTGCATGAAGATTTCCAGGGCAAGACCGGCATCGACCTGAACCGCGCCGGCACGCCGCTGCTGGAAATCGTTTCCGAACCCGACATGCGCTCCTCCGCCGAAGCGGTTGCCTATGCCAAGGCCTTGCACGCACTGGTGCAATGGATCGGCATTTGCGACGGCAACATGCAGGAAGGCTCGTTCCGCTGTGACGCCAACGTGTCTGTGCGCCCGGTCGGACAAAAGGAATTCGGCACACGGCGCGAAATCAAGAACCTCAATTCCTTCCGCTTCATGCAACAGGCGATAGATTTTGAAGTTCAGTGGCAGATCAACGAAATTGAAGAAGGCCGTGCCATTCAACAGGCCACGGTATTATTCAACTCCGACACCGGCGAGACGCGCGCCATGCGCAGCAAGGAAGACGCGCACGACTACCGTTATTTCCCTGATCCCGATTTGTTGCCGCTGGAAATTACACCCGCCTGGATTGCTGAAGTCAAAGCGTCTTTGCCAGAATTGCCCGGGGCGATGAAGGCGCGTTTTGAGTCGGACTATGGGCTGTCTGCTTATGACGCCGCCACGCTGTCTGCGTCGCGCGAGATGGCAGATTATTTCGAGGAAACACTCACCGCTGCCGGACGCGAAAACGCCAAACTTTGCGCTAACTGGGTGATGGGCGAAGTAGCGGGGCGCCTGAACAAGGATGGCATGGACATATCTGCCGGGCACACCGTACCACTAGCGCCGACTTTACTCGCTGGCATCATTCGCCGCATTACCGACAACACGCTCTCAAACAAAATGGCACGCGAAGTATTCGATGCCTTATGGGTAGGTGAGGGAAAGGATGCTGACGCCGTCATCGCTGCGCGTGGCTTAACGCAAGTCACTGATAGCGGCGCTATTGAGTCAGTGATTGATGAAGTGCTTTCTGCCAACGCAAAATCCGTTGAAGAATTTCGCGCTGGCAAAGATAAAGCCTTCAATGCGCTAGTCGGCCAAGTGATGAAAGCAACCAAAGGTAAAGCCGACCCGCAACAAGTCAATGACTTGCTGCGTAAAAAACTCGCGGCTTAATTACTGCGATGCGCGCTGATTGCGCTGTCATTACTTTTTTACCGAGGCATCACCTGGCACTGCTGCGGGCGCATCGGTAGCAGCGGCCTCTGGCTTTTTGCCAGTCAATGCCAGATACTGCTGCTTTTCTGCAGCGAAGCGTACGCGAACATCGTCCATCTCTTTTGTTTGCGCCTCTATCGCTGCTTGCTGTGCACGTAGCTCACTTTCATTATCCCGAATCAAGGATTTGGTCTGTGCTGGCAAGGGTTTATTTTTATAGGAAGCCTTTTCCCCATCCAGCTTTTTCTTCGCTTTATTCGCCTCATCCAGTTTGGACCGGGACTGCTGAAGGTTCTTTTCGATCGCCGCTAACGCACGGTCTCGTGCAGAATCAATTTCATTTTCATTTGCATAGTTCGCTAGCAACGCAGCCGAACGTCGTTGCTCTTCCAGTGCTTTGCGCTTTTCTGCGTCTGCTTTGGCCAGCTCCGCCACGCGTAGAGCCTGCTGTTCGGCGGTAAGGGGCGCATTATATTTTTTGGCTATTCTGCCCTGACCATCACGTTCTTCATAAGCACGATTTGCACACTCAGGTGGAACAAAATCCGCGCACACCTTGCGACCTTTGGCGTCATCACAACAAAAAATGCGGGCCTGAGCGGCTGCCTCGCCAGCTACCAATAAGAAGGTGGTTGTCATTAACAGAGCAGAAAGCGGACGCATTGCGGTCTCCTTGAAAAAATATCATTCACTACCGTAACGTAACCGGTAATCACTTACTGCAGAAAAATATTGGGTTAGCTCCGGCTGGCCGGACAAATAATGAATAAGATCAGTTAGCCGAGCTATGCTTAACACCGATAGTCCATATGATTGTTCAACTTCCTGAACAGCAGATAGCACACCTTCCCCACGTTCCTGGCGATCAAGCGCAATCACCACAGCAGCGGGCGTTGCGTCGGCTTGACGAATTATTTCAACAGATTCACGCACCGAGGTGCCAGCAGAAATCACATCATCAATAATCAGCACCCGACCTCTTAGCGGGGCACCGACCAACACGCCGCCCTCGCCATGATCTTTGGCTTCTTTACGATTGTATGCATAAGGTGTGTCGTAGCCCAACCGCGACAGCGCAATCGCCGTTCCCGCAGCCAGGGGAATGCCCTTATAGGCCGGCCCAAACAGAATGTCGAACGATATGCCTGAAGCGATAATCCGCTGCGCATAAAAATCACACAGGCGGGCTAGTGCCGCGCCGTGATAGAAGAGCCCGGCGTTAAAAAAGTAGGGGGAAAGACGCCCCGCCTTGGTTTTAAATTCACCAAACCGCAGCACACCTAGCTCACAGGCAAAAGCTATAAACTCTTGGCTTTGGCTTGTATTAATGGCATTTGCATTCATTTGAGGCATTCTACATCGACAGGGAAGCGTTATATGTTGCGAGTTATCAGCTTGAATTTAAATGGGATTCGTTCTGCGTTACAAAAAGGTGTTTTTGACTGGTTGGTAAAAGAAGCCGCAGACATTATTTGCGTTCAGGAACTAAAAGCCCATGTCACGGATATTCCCGCCGTAGTACGAGCGCCGACTTTTTATAATAGCTACTTTCATGCTGCAGAAAAAAAAGGTTATAGCGGTGTCGGTATTCTTTCTCGCCAAAGGCCAAACCACATTGTCGAAGGTTTTGGTAATCCCGAGTTTGACGCTGAAGGGCGTTACATTCAAGCAGATTTTGGCCGCTTGACCGTTGTATCGCTGTATCTGCCGTCAGGCTCCAGTTCTGAAGAGCGTCAGCTAGCCAAGTTTCGTTTTTTAGAGCAATTTAAACCAAACCTTGAACAACTCGCGGTAGAAGCAAAAGCTGGTCAGCGGGAAGTTTTACTGTGTGGTGACTGGAACATTGCGCATCAGGAAATCGATCTTAAAAACTGGAAGTCCAACCAAAAAAACTCGGGCTTTTTGCCCGAGGAGCGGGCCTGGTTGAGTAAAGTATTTGACGACCTTGGCTGGGTGGATGTTTATCGACAACTGTATCCCACAGCAACGGGCGAAGCCTATACGTGGTGGTCTAACCGCGGTCAGGCGTGGGCAAATAACGTAGGTTGGCGTATTGATTACCAAATCGCAACGCCTGGTTTAGCTAAGCTCGCACGCAACGCCTCAGTTTATAAAGCACAGCGATTTTCTGACCATGCACCGCTGATCATAGACTACGATTGGCCTCTGTAATACACCCAACAACCCTCAAATAGGGGGCAACTCCGGTGATCTGTACAGAACTTGCTATATCAAATATCAATATTCCTTGCGTAGAGCGCATTGGCTTCGATAAACGCGCGTCGAGGCTCCACTTCGTCACCCATCAAGGTGGTGAAAATTTCATCAGCTGTTATCGCGTCATCAATCTGTACCCGTAGTAGCCTGCGCACAGTGGGATCCATTGTTGTTTCCCATAACTGCTCGGGGTTCATTTCTCCCAACCCTTTGTAGCGCTGTTTAGTCAGCCCGCGCTCTGCCTCATTTAGCATCCATCGCATGGCTTCAGCAAAACTGGTGACTGTCTGCGATTTTTCGCCGCGCCGAATAACGGTTTCTTCACTAATGAGGCCGGAAATCAATTGCGCGGTTTTACGTAGTTGTACGTAATCACCCGACAATAAAAAGTCATCGTCTATTTGGCTTGAACGCTGATTACCGTGACGCATACGCGTCAAGGTAATTGTCCATCGCTCGTGTTTATCATCAAACCGAACATCTACCATGATGTTTTTTTCGACTTGCGCAGTAATTTTTTCAGCGCTCGCGCGGGCTGTGTTTTCGCTGGCTACATCTAACGAAATATCAAAAGCGAGCAAGGCGTGAAGCACTTCGCTATCAATGAAATCAGAAAGGCGACGAATCACTGCTTCTGCGAGCAAATAACTACGTGCCAATTCTCCCAGAGCATCCCCTTCAACAACTACCGAACCAGGCCGAGTTTTGAGCTGAGTACCCTCAAGGGCTAAATGAAGCAAGTACTGGTTTAGCTCTTGATCGTCTTTGATATAGCGTTCGCTCTTGCCGTGCTTGATTTTGTAAAGTGGTGGCTGGGCAATATAAATATGTCCCTGCTCAACCAGTTGGGGCATTTGGCGATAGAAGAAGGTAAGTAGCAAGGTTCGAATGTGAGCGCCATCCACATCCGCGTCGGTCATGATGATGATGCGGTGGTAGCGTAATTTTTCAAGATTAAAATCTTCTGTACCAATGCCGCAGCCAAGCGCCGTCAGCAAAATAACAATCTGCTCGGATGATATAAGTTTGTCGTAACGGGCCTTCTCTACATTGAGCACCTTGCCGCGCAAGGGCAAAATTGCCTGGAATTTTCTGTCACGGCCCTGTTTAGCAGACCCACCGGCAGAATCTCCTTCGACGATATATATCTCGCATAACGCCGGATCTTTTTCTTGGCAATCTGCAAGTTTTCCAGGTAATCCCAATCCATCCAAAACCCCTTTGCGGCGCGTCATATCACGCGCTTTACGCGCGGCTTCGCGCGCGCGCGCGGCTTCTACGATTTTTCCTGTGATTATTTTGGCATCTAGCGGATGCTCCAAAAGATAATCTGCCAATCGTTGAGCTACAACGTCTTCAATGGCTGGCCTTGCTTCTGACGAAACCAATTTCATTTTGGTTTGTGAAGCAAATTTTGGGTCAGGCATTTTCACTGATAAAACACAGGTCAGCCCTTCACGCATATCGTCGCCGGTAATTTCTACCTTGGCTTTTTTAGCGACTTCATTTTCTTCTATGTATTTATTAATCACCCGCGTCATTGCCGCGCGCAAGCCAGTTAAGTGTGTTCCACCATCTGATTGTGGAATGTTGTTTGTAAAGCAAAGCACTTGCTCTGCATAGGAATCATTCCACTGCATGGCTACTTCGACATCAATGCTGACGCCGTTTTGAATGGATTCCCCTGACGAATGGAAAACGGTTGGATGAAGTACCGTTTTAGCTCGGTTTATATATTCCACAAACCCTTTCACACCGCCAGAAAAAGCAAAATCTTCTTCTCGTCCATTACGCTGATCAACTAACTTTATTTTTATACCGTTATTTAAAAAAGAAAGTTCGCGCACTCTTTTAGCAATAATGTCATAGTGAAATTCAATATTGCCAAATATTTCTTCATCAGCCAAAAAGTGAACTTCGGTGCCCCTTTTTTCAGTGGTTCCAATTACTTTTAACGGCGAAATTTCAATCCCATTGTGATTTTCTATTATTCGGTCAATGACATGACCACCATTAAATTCTAAAAAATATTTTTTCCCATCCCGACGAATAGTCAAACGTAACCACTTTGATAATGCATTAACGCAAGAAACCCCGACACCATGCAATCCACCAGATACTTTATAAGAGTTTTGGTTGAACTTGCCACCCGCATGCAAAACACACATAACGATTTCAGCTGCTGAACGTTTGGGCTCATGTTTGTCGTCTAATTTCACACCGACAGGTATGCCACGACCATTATCAGTGACTGAAATGGAATTATCCGTATGAATTGTGATCACGATTTCGTCGCAATGCCCCGCAAGGGCTTCATCAATCGCGTTATCAACTACTTCAAACACCATATGGTGCAAACCTGACCCATCAGAGGTATCTCCAATGTACATGCCCGGACGTTTTCTTACCGCCTCTAAACCCTCAAGTTGCTGAATACTTGATTCATCATAAAGAGGTGATTCGTTATTGTTTATCATATTTTTAAATGCGTCTTATATCCGCATTGGCATAACAACATATTTGAAGTTTTCATTGCCTGGCAATATAAACAACGCACTGGAATTCGCGTCCGCTAAATGCAATTCAATTGTTTCCTCAGAAACATTATTCAAAATATCTAGAAGATAAGTAACATTGAAACCAACATCTAACAGCTCACCGGTGTAGTCGATCTCAATTTCCTCTTGGGCTTCTTCTTGCTCTGCATTATTGGAAATAATTTTCAGACTTCCTGAATCAAGCAATAAACGAACACCGCGAAACTTTTCATTCGTTAAAATCGCAACTCTTTGTAAGGCTTGTATGAGTTGACTACGTGAAAGCTTGATTATTTTTCCATGATGCTGCGGGATAACACGCTCGTAATCGGGAAACTTTCCATCAATTAATTTCGATATAAATTCAATATTATTGAACTTAAAGCGCGCTTGACTTGGTGTCAATATAATTTCAACTAAATCTTCTGAATCAACCAACTGCCGTGATAACTCTAATACCGTTTTTCTTGGCAGAATAACTTCAATCGGTGATGGTGTATCACTCAGTAAACCCATGGCATAAGCAAGCCGGTGTCCATCTGTGGTTACTACGCGCAACTCATTTCCTTTTGTAATTAACAAGAGTCCATTTAGATAATAACGAATATCTTGTTGCGCCATTGCATATTGGACTAGCGCAAGTAATTGTTTTAGTTGTTTTTGAGTAACTGAAAATCTCGTTGGTTGATCTTCCGTTATCACCATTCGCGGAAAATCTTCAGCTGGTAGTGTTTGCAAGTTAAAACGGCCTTTACCGGCTTTAAGCTGTAACCGCTTATCCGTAAGCGTTAAGCTTACTTCTGCTGCCTCTGGCAAAGAACGCAATATATCCTGCAATTTTCTTGCACCAACAGTTATCGCGACTTTTTCAGCACCCGTCGTTTTACTTTGGGTAGTAATTTGAACTTCGATATCTGTCGCTAATAAAGTTAAGTTTTCACCATTTTTTTCTATAAGCACATTAGAAAGAATTGGTAGCGTATGCCGCTTTTCCACTATGCCGCAAACTGATTGCAAAGGGGAAAGTAATTGGTCTCGTAAGCCTTTATATAAGAGCATATAAACCTTTTTATATCTATTAAGGGATAGTTAAAT